>JAJDEG010000709.1 GCA_029259895.1 Planctomycetota bacterium | reverse complement strand
CAAGCCACCAGCGCCGAATTCCTGCCCGGTAGCGAGATCAACGGCGAGCTCGTCGGCGCGGAACTGACCGTCGACCTGGCCACCGGCGCGTCGCTCGTCACAGTCGACGAATTGAACTTCGAGGTCGGCGACTTGTTCACGGTGAGCGCCGCAAGCGTAGCGGGCCAGCCGGCCATCGAACTCGATCTCACGTCGGTACTCACCGATCCGACGGCCACGATCGTGACGATCCCCAGCGCCACGATCTCGACCGGTTTGTTCAACGATGCATCCAATCAGCCGATCTCCTTCGAGTTGACGAACCTCATCGTCCGCGGCGACGGCGTCACGCTTGGCAGCGCCACTCTGCCGCCGACCGATCTATTTCTGTCGCTCGGCGGCGTCGACGTCGTCGAGTTCGTCGGACTCTCGGCAACGATTAGCAATCTATCGTTCGACCGCACCAACGGCTTCGCCGCCACTGGGCTTTCGATCTCGGTCGCCGAGGCGGCGCTGTTGCCGGACCGAGCCGCGAGCGAACTCGACGGCGTCGCCACGCTCACGGACTTGCAGATCGCTTTCGACCTGACGACCGGTGATTTTCGCGTCACCGCCAACAGCATGGATGCCACGTTGGGCGACTTCATCGAAATCTCCGTCCGCGCGAGCGACGGCGACGACCCGGTGGAATTGGCGCTCACCAGCGATACATCTCAGCCAATGCTTCATCTGCCCGTAGTCGAAGCGTCGTTCATCGGTTTGGCCGACGCGGCGAATATTTCCCGCGACGACAGTCCAAAACTGCAAATCACCGATCTCGACTTCTACGCCGACGGCAATTGGCAGCTATCGGGCGTGGGATTGCTCGACGCGGCCAGCTTCGTGTTCGGCGTTGCCGATTTCCTCCCCTTCGCGCTCGACAGCGCGGTGTTGAGCAACTTCGGCCAAAACGCCGCCGGTGGCGTCGATTTCAACATGTTCACGCTCGACGTAACGGCCAAGGTCAATTGGCAATCGTCGTTGTTCCAAAGTCTGCCGTTCGATCCCTACGTGGTCATCGGCGGCGTCCGCGTCGACGAGCAGACCGACAACGCCCTGCCGCTGACCATCGTGGTCGACGATCTTAGCCAGGGCAAGCTGAGTTTCGCCAACACCGGCGCGATCACGATCGGCCTGGAAAACTGGGACGTCGGCGGCATCGTGTTCGAGGGCGAGCTGTCGTTCGGCCAGTACAATGGAATGGGCGCGCTCGAACCGATCGTGCCCGGCGGCCCGCAGCTTGCCGGCTACATCGGTTTCAACACGGCCGAGAGCGACGTCGAACCGTTCGCGCAGAGCGAAGCGAATTTCGACCGCTTCGAGGACACGTCGAGCCCCGAGGACGCCGCCTCGCAGCAAGCAATCGACGACGCCAACTCCGGCGGTGACCTGCTCGACGTCAGCGTCGCCGGCGGGCGGATCGCCATCGCCGGCGCCGTGACCAACGATGGCACTTTGCTCTCGGCCGAATTCACCGTCGATGCCAGCATCGACCTGCGGTTCAAGCTCGCCGACATCTTCGAACTCTACGGCGTGAGCTTCGACTTTACGTTCGTCGTTGCCACGCCCGTCGCGTCGCTTGCCCCAACGTTTGAGATCACCAGCGCCACGCTCGCCGTCGACGCGCTGCGTCTGACGTTCGGCGGTAGCGATCCGGACAAGTCGCTCGAATTCACCGCGCTCGGCTACACGACCTCGACGAACGAATACATTCCCGCCGTGCGGATCAACGTCGTGCCCGAAGTCGGCGAACCGCTGGCCGAATTCGGCACGTTCGGCGTCCACTTCCCAGACATCTTCATCGTCGGCGGCAGCGGCACCGACCGCATCGGCGGACGCATCTCCGGTTTGCGGCTGCTGCAAGGCTTCATCCCCGACGTTCGCGACGACTTGGAAATCATTGGCGACTTCGGCGACTTCTTCAGCCCCGAAAACGAAATTTTCTCCTGGCTTCCGTTCCGCGTCGATTCGCTCGGCGTCCGCTTTCAAGATGGATTCTTCGAGCGCGATCCACAAACGACGGCGATTATCGGCATCGACGATCCGCTGGCGTTCGACCTGGCGTTCTCCGGTGGATTCGTCGACGTGGAGCTTATCGACGGCGTGCGTTTCCCAATCGAGGCGACGGTCGACAACCTGGAAGTCGACGTCGCCAAGCTCAAGCGGTTCGTCACCGATCCGAACATCATTCCCGACCTCGCCAATTTCCCGATCAAGAACCTCGACGGCATCAGCATCGGCCTCGATCCGTTCAGTTTCTTCGACGACTCGCCGATCTCGTTCCGCGGCAAGCTGAGCCTGGGCGAAATCAACCAGGACGGCATCCGCGCGATATACGGCCGCGTGCTCGGCGAGTTCGCCTACAGCGACTGGGGCGGCGGCATCGACCTGATCATCTCCGACCGCGGCCCGCTGCTGGCCAAGATCAACGTGCCGTTGGCGATCGTGCTGGGACAAACGACGCTGACCATTTCGGGCGTCTCCGGCGGAATTGCCTTCGGCGTCGGCAACCTCCGCAGCGTCGACGATCCGCTCGATCTCGTCCGCGACCCCGTGTTCATCGATCCGTTCGACGTCAGCACGGAAGGAATCAAAGACGCGCTGCGCGGCATTCTCGACAAAGAAGCGGAACTAGGGCATCCGGTCTACACGTGGTCGGAATCGTTCACGATCGGCCT
>JAJDEG010000708.1 GCA_029259895.1 Planctomycetota bacterium | reverse complement strand
GTTGAGTACCATCAGATCGCAACTCTTCTTCTCCGCCTTGGCCAGTGCCCGCAACCGGTGATCCTCGGTCTCCAGCGCGAAACCGACGACCCATTGCCCCGGCCGCTTCGCCGCGCCGAGCGTCGCCACGACGTCGTCGGTTTCGACAAGATGCAGCGCCAGCGGCTCGCCCGTCTTTGAAATCTTCTGCTCCGCCACCCGCACGGGTCGATAGTCGCACGGCGCAGCCGCCCCGATCAGCCCGTCGCATTCGCCGAACAACCGCCGGCACACGTCGAGCATTTCTTCCGTCGACGTCACGCAATGCAATTCGGCCGCGGCCGGATACACCACGTCCACCGGCCCGGACACGACGACCACACGATGCCCAAGCTCCAGCGCCGCCTCTGCCAGCGCCCGCCCCATCCGTCCGCTCGAAGCGTTCGTCAAATACCGCACCGGGTCCAAATACTGCCGCGTCGGCCCGGAAGTAATTAAGATTCGCGCCATGTGCAACACGACAACCTAGCCGACACGTTGGGTGGGTCGAACGAAGGTGAGGCCCACCGCGGTACTGCGAATCTGGTGGGCCTCGCCTTCGCTCGACCCACCCTACGACTCGACCCACCCTACGATCGCGGGTCACGCAATGATCTCATCGATCGCCGCGCCGTAGTCGATATCCAGCCGCCGCCGCCCCGGAATCTCGAGCCGCCGCGCGTCGACGCCCAGCAACTTCATCGCCGTGGCATGAATATCCGTAACGTAGTGCGGGCTCTCGACCCCATAAAAGCCCAACTCGTCGGTCGCTCCGTGCGTCACGCCCCCTTTGATGCCGCCGCCGGCCATCCAGGCGCAAAAACCTTGCGGATGATGATCGCGGCCATCGCCCTGTGCGCCCGGCGTGCGACCGAACTCGGTACCCCAAACGACCAACGTCCGCTCGAGCATTCCGCGGCGTTTGAGGTCTTTGAGCAATCCGGCGATCGGCGAATCGACCTGCCCGGAGAGCGTCGTGTGGTTTGCCTTGATGCCGCCGTGTGCGTCCCACGCTCCGCCGCCACCGCCGCCGTGAAACAACTGCACGAACCGCACGCCACGCTCGATCATCCGCCGCGCCACGAGACATTGCCGCCCGAACGATTTCGTCGCGTCTCGATCCAAGCCGTACAACTTTTGCGTCTCGGCCGTCTCGCGATTGAGTTCCAGCGCCTCTGGCACGGCCCGCTGCATGCCGAATGCCAGCTCGTACGACTTGATTCGCGCCCTCAGCTTCGGATCGTCCGGATACTCGATTCCGGCGAGGCGATTCAGCCGCCCAATCAAGCTGAACTCCGCCGCCTGTTCTTCGGGTAGCACGCCCTCGCCGGCCGGCTTGACGAACGGAAGCGGCTCCGCGCTATCGAGATTCAGCTTCACGCCGCTATATTCCGGCCCCAGATAGCCCGCCCCGTGCGTCCAGGATCCGCCGCAGCAATCGCCGGTCGGCGTCCCCAGCACGACGTACTGCGGCAGATTCTCGTTCATCGAACCCAGGCCGTAGCTAATCCACGAACCGACCGTCGGCAACTCGCCCTCGCGCGGGTGTCGGCCGGTGTGCCACGTTAGTTGCGTGCCGTGGTCGTTGTGACACGTCCATAGCGACCGCACCACGGCCAAGTCGTCGGCGCACGAACCGATGTTCTTAAACCAATCGCCGACTGCCAGTCCGCATTCGCCGTACCGCTTCACGCCGGTATTCAGGCCCATCAGCAGTTTGCGGTTCGTGTGATTCGGATTGATGCCGACCAGCTTCTTGTTGAACCGCTGGGGATCGAAGAACTCGGCATAAGGCGTCTCGTCCGCCGACTTGCCGGCGTACTTGTTCAACATCGGCTTCGGATCGAAGCTCTCCATGTGGCTGACGCCGCCGCACAGAAAGATCCAAATCACGCTGTCGGCCTTGGCCGGAAAGTGCGGCTTGCCGTCCGGCAGTATGTGACCGCCGGCTTCCGCCTTGGGTACCTCGGCGCTCGCGACCGCGTCGGTTCCTTCCGCGCGGCACGTCCCGTCGCGAAACAGCATCGCCCCTAGCGCTAAACCGGTGAACCCCATGCCGGTATCGGCCAAGAACGTCCGTCGGCTGATGCCAGAGCATTTCGGCTGCGCGGGGTTCGGCCGCGTTTCGTCCATCGTCGCACTCCTCTAAAACCGAGAAAGCACCTCAACGGCTTCGGCGATACCTCCACCCATCGAGAATCGCCGCAGCCGGTCACCATCATAACGCGCCGGGCGAATGGGAACACGGCTAGCGGCTTCGGCGGACGCCGAAACGAAATCTGTGCCGCGTCGCGACGGTCGTTCACGCGGAAATTCGACGGAAAATCCGACAAGTTTGCGGGCGAAAACACGCCTTGACGCCGGGCCAGCATCTTTAGATCATTCCGCCCCTGCCAAACTGTCGCGGCGTGCTGCGCGCATGCCAAAAACGTCCCTGCCCCGTCGCTCCGCAACGGTCTCCCGCACCCGTGCGAGGTCTTCCATGATTCGGTTCCTCGATGCCATTGGTAGTCGCGACGCACGTCGCTTTCGCGGCCTCGGTACGCTCCGCTGGCCGGCTGCCGCCGCATTGGTGATGCTTGCTGTGATGCCCTTGCTCTGCGGCTGCGCGACCAACACTCGCGGACAGAATGGAGCGCTTGTCGGCGGACTCGGCGGCGCTGGGTTGGGCGCAATCGCCGGAAATCAAGTCGGACATGCCGGCACCGGCGCGGCCATCGGCGCGTTGGCCGGCGCAGTTGCGGGCGGAGTGATCGGCGGTGAGATCGACGAGGTCGAAGCGCGCAATCGAGCGGAAATCGAAGCCCGCCTCGGCCGACCGGTCGTAGCCGGCGCGGTGTCGATCGATGACGTGATCGAAATGACGCAGCGCGGCGTTCACGAGGACGTAATCGCGCAACACGTTCGCTCGCACGGAATGATGCGACCGCCCGCGACGAACGACTTGATTCGACTCACGCAATCGAACGTTAGCGACCGCGTAATTCGCGCCATGCAAGAGCAGCCAGCCCCGCAGATGGTGCGAGAAGTGCGGCCGATGTCGCCGCCGCCAGTGATCGTAGAACGGTATTACGATCCCTCGCCCTGCTGGGGACCGCACTATCACCATCGACCGCGCCGCCATCATCACCCGGGCTATAGCGTCGGTTTCTCGTATAACAATTGACGTATGCCAATTGAATCGATCCCGCTGAAACCGTGCGGCGCGCAACGTAGATTGCACGGTGACCGCCGGCCATCGAGTAGAGGCTAGCGTCCGAAAAACGACGCGAGCAAATCTTTCGCCAGCCAGGTGAGAATCCGCGGCTTGCGGCGAATCTGTCCCAGCGCATACGGCATATACGCTTCGCCGTAGGGCACGTAGATGCGGACTGAGACGGAAAGCCGCTCGGCAAGCTTACGCACACCGCGCATCGGCAGACCGTAGAGCAATTCGACGTCGCATGGCGTGCTGGAACGCTTGAGCCGGCGGATCGCTTCTTCCACGAGCGGCGGATCGTGGCTGGCGATCGACACGTGGCTCGCGCGACCGGCCAACCGGTCGATGACTTCGAGAAAGCCTTCACGCACGTCGCGGTCGGGCGCGACGGCGTCGGGCCATTCGCCTTTGACGACACGCACCGGCAGTTGGCGATCGACGACCCAATCGGCGTCGGCGACGCTTCGCTGCCAGCGGCCTGGCAGCGTCGTGCCGATCGTGATGCCAGGAAACTTGTCGCGTAGCGCCTCGATCGCCGCTTGCGTGCGGTCGACCGAGTCCGGCTCCATGCCGTCGAAGTGCAGCCGGCAACCGGCGTCGCGTGCGCGCGCGGCGACTTCCTCCAGCAAGTCGCGCGAATACCGCAGCGCCGGGAGCTTGATCGACAAGTAGCCCTCGCGACCGTTGACGGAAAGCGCGTCGATGCCGGCGAGGTACTGATCGGCCACGGCACGCTGGTTGTCGCCGGCCGTGTCCCAGAATCCAATCGTGGCGAGCGTCGACGTTTGCACGAGCTGCTCTTGAACGCGCAGCGCGTCGGTCAGCGCGTCGCCAGCGATGTACTTTCGCGCCACGCGCTTCATGACGGGCATGGCGACCGCCTTAGCGACCCGGCGCACAGCGCGGCCGGCGGCGGACGGTCGGAGTCCGGCAAATTTCGCGGCGAGCCGCCCGATGCTGTGGTGTATCGCGTCGATAGACAGCGCCGCCATTCCGCGCGGATTATGAGGATAGACGCGAATCGCCATGCACGGGCGCTGCGAGCGGCTCCACATCTCGATCCACGATTCCGACACGCCGAGAAACTCGTACGTCCTGAGTCCTTCGCGGGCCGCATAGGCGATCGACTCGCGGATGAGCAACATGCCCGGCGAGCATCGCGCGAAGTTTTCGTCGTAGCCGATCTTGAGCAGCCAGAATCCGCCGCCATGGACTATCGCCACGTGCATCGCCGCAGCGACGCCGTCGATCCGTAAGAAACAGAGCCGCAGCACTCCATGGCGACTCGCCGCGCGGGCGTAGGCGCGGCAAAACGCCGCCTCGGCCGGGTCGCTCCCCATCGCTGTGCCGTCTTTCCCCTTCCAGGAATTCATCTCAACGGCAAATGCTTCGTCGAGCATCGCGTCGACGTTTTCCGGGCCTGGGGCGAAGATGTCGGTGGTTACGACGCCGGCTTCCTCGGCACGTCGCTGGGCGCGGCGGAGATCGCCGCGCCGTTTGGAATTAAGGTTCTGTTGCGGCTCGACCCAGGTTGAATCGAGATCGATGAACGGATAGCCGATCTGCGGCCGGCACTTCACTGAAGCTCGGCCGGCAAATGCAGTCTTAACGGCACCGATCGTGGGCGAGTCGCACCGGACGCGGCCGAGCGTGAATGGCTCTCCCCGATCGGTCAAGCACGCCGCGAGACTTTCGAGCGCTCCGGCGTCTTCGTAGAGTAGATCCATCGGTTCGTAATGTCGCTCGACGCCGACGAGCGAACCGCGACGCACACCCCGGCGGCGCGCGACGATCAACGGCGCGGCCGCCACGAGCCGGTCGCCGCACCAGACGGTCGTTGCGTCGAGTCGTTCTCCGGCGGCCAGCGTGGCCGCGCAGCTTCGCACCCAGGCGAACTGTTCCATCGGTCCGCCGGCGAGCCCGTCGAGGCGCAGCCACGCGCTCTCAATCGTGTCGAGTTGGGTGAGCGTCGAAATCCGCTCGACGCGAGGTGTGAAGTCAGTCGTCGCCGCGCCCGATAAGTCCGATCTCGCCTCGTCGGTCGGGGCCGCTCGATCGGCCGGTGGGTAAGCTACGGAGGTCATAGGATTTCGCCGCGTGATGAAGCGGCCGCGATCGTCGGAGACGGGAAGTTTCAGCGTCGCGGACGCGACCGGAGCGCTGCGAAAGACTAGCTTTTTTGCGGCTACGGCGGAGTTTCGACCTCCGGTCGTGGTGGGATGGGCGTAACGCGGCCACGGAACCGCTTTTTGCAGGTCGCATGCTGGACGTTACCTCCTGGCTGACCTAAACTAGCGAAACAAGCCAAACAGGAATCCGTTATACTTGTTTCGATGCGACTCGCCCTACAGACCGATTACGCCCTGCGAACGCTGATCTACCTGGCTGGCCACGCCCGTCGGGCCCACATCGCGCACGTTGCCGCGTTCTTCGCAATTTCCAAGGACCACGTCGCAAAGGTCGTCCAGCAGCTCGTGCGACTGGGCTTCGTCCGGAGCATCCGCGGTGTCGGCGGCGGCATCGAACTCGCCCGCCCTGCCGAATCGATTTCGGTCGGCGAAGTAGTGCTCGCCATCGAGGGAAATCTACATTTGCTCGACTGCGTTGCGACGGAAAACCTGTGCGTGATTCAGCCTGCATGCAAACTGCGCCGCGTGCTCACCGAAGCCGAACGCATCCAGAGCGACTACCTGAATTCGGTGCGATTGAGCGATGTCGTGAATCCTGGCGAGCAACTCGTGGACTTGGTAACGCCGGCGGGCGAGATCGCGCAATCGTGAACGCAATGTCGGCACGAGCAACTTTTTCAAAACTTACGATTGAGGAGAATCCAATGCGCAAGGCAACGTTAATCGTTTCTGGTTTGGCCATTGTCGCCGCGGCGCTGGGCACCGGCCCATGGACGACCAACGGTAGTCGCGCCGCCGCTGACGACACAGCCGCGAGCGACGCGGCCGCCAAGCCGTCGGACGAAGCCGTCGCCCGCACCCGCAAGCAGGTCAAGATGCTCGACGACCTCTACAAGACGGCCGTCGTCCTGATCACCACGCACTACGTCAACGACGAAGACGATCTCGCCGCCGGTTCGGCCGCCGTCGCGCTATTCGACGCCATGAAAAAGAAGGGCTGGCACGAAGTCCGCTTGCTCGACGCCACAGGCGAGCCGATCGAGGACAACAACTCGCCCAACGACGAGTTCGAGAAAGCCGCCGTCGCCAAACTCAAGGGCGGCGAAACCTACTATGAACGGGTCGTCCAGCGCGATGGCAAGTCGTTCCTCCGTGCCGCCACGCCGATCCCCGTCGTGCTCGACAAGTGCATCATGTGCCACGAGCACTACAAGGACTTCAAGGACAAGGGACAAATCATCGGCGTGCTGGGTTACACCGTGCCGGTCGAGTAATTTCAGCGTCGGCTCTCCTTGGCGATGCGACGAACCGTCGTCAATCGTCAAGGAGCATCGAGGTTCGCAAATGCCACGCCGAGATCAGACGAGCCACCCGCTCGCGCGCTGCGGCGGGCGCGCAGTCGAGACGTCCCCAATGCGTCGGCCGCCGACTGGTTCGAAACCAGCGCCGCAGCGGTGGCGATAGCCGCCGACGTTCGCGGCACTGCCCGCACGTTCGCTCGCGTTAGTCGACGCAACGGTGACGGCTCACCGAATCCGGCGGACGTTTTGCGATCGACTGCGGAAACGACAACGGCGTCGGCAGCGCTGGCCGAAGGCGCTGGTGACGGCGGCGGTGAAGGCGGCGCGGCTGGGAGCATCGTCGACATGGCGTTGCGAATGCGGATCAAGTCCACGACGTTGACGAGCCCATTGCCGTCGATGTCGCACAACGCGTCGAACTCCTCGTCGCCTAGCGATGCGAAAGCGTGTTGCCGCGCGGCCGCAATGTCGGCCATCGCCACCACACCGTCCTGATTCGCATCGCCGGGGAGTACGTTGAAGCTAAAGCGAAAATCGCCGCCGCGCGTGCCGTCGCCGGAAGGAAACGCGCTCCCCGCGTCAGTCCATTCGCCGTCCAGGCGGTTGCCCGCCGCGTCGAGCGTCTGTTCGTTTTCCAAATCGAGCAGCAATCGGTCGGCCGCGATCGGCGCGGCGAGCGACCAGGTGATCGTTTGCGCGGCAACGCCAGGCGCGACGCCGGCAGCAAGGGCATACGTCGGCACGTTGACGCCGGAAAGCGACAATGCCGTGGCCGTAACCGTCACCGGCTCGTCGAAGGATAGCGTGATACGATCGACGTTCGCAAACGGCAGCGGCAGCAGTTGAGCCGCATCGCCCACGGCGAGTTCGACGTCGTCGACGGTCCAAGATGAACCGCCGACGCTGATGCTGGTCACCCGCGGCCCGACGAGATCCGCATCGCCGCGACCTGGCGAACCGCCGTTCACGCCGCTCTGCCAATTCATCGGATCGTTGCCGTAGGCCAGCGGCGTCTTGCGGATGAGCGATGGGCCGTTGCCGTCGGCGGCGGCCGGCCACGGCGGGTCATCGCTATATGAGACGAGATCGACCGTGTAGTAGGGGACGAATCCCGGTGCTTGCGAATCGGGCGGTTCCGGCACGCCCGGCCGCGACAGTTCGAGCGTTTCTCCCGCGTTCGATAACGTCGCGTCCGGAAACACGCCCGTAAAGGAATAGATCGGCACGCTCGCCGGCACGGCATTGGCCGCGCGGAATAGGGCCGCATCGTCGTCGACGAGCAACAGGTATCCGCCGGCGGGAATCGTCACGTTCGGCGGGAACGTAAAGGAGATGCCTTGCGTGAATCGCCAGGTGTTGGTCGGACGTAGCGGATCGAAGAGCTTGACCGGCTGGATCGTGGGGTTGTGCAGTTCGATAAAGTCTTCGCCGAGATCGGGGTTGTACATGATCTCGGAAATGACAATTGGCCCGACGGCAGGCGCGGTGTTCGCGCTGCCGCGCGTAAGCCCAGCCATGACGGCAAAGTCGGCGACGCCCGTGCTCGTGACGTATCGGCCGAGAGTCACCGGATTGTCGGTAGCTCCGAACTCGCGGTAATCGCCATAGATTTCGCCGCCGGGACCGAGCGGCGCGGTCAGCACAACTTGCTCGCCGAGTTCGCTCAGGGCAAACGCATTGACGCCAACGCCGAAATGAAACTGCTGCGTGTATACCAAGAATCCGCCGGCCGCGATCATCGTTCCCGCGGGAATCTGATACAGCGTCGGTTGATTCGTCTTATCGCTGAGATACCAGCCACCAATGTCGACGGCCGACGAACTCGTATTGTGCAGCTCGACCCAGTCGCCAGGGGCAACGTCCTGGTGGGCCAACAATTCGTTGATGACGATCGCGCCCGGATAGAGGCCGACGTCGGCCGCGCCGGGCGAACCGCCGATGCGGCTGCTCGCTCGCCAGCCACCGGGAAGATTCCAATTCGCCAGCGGTTGGTTCGTATCGCGCACGACGAGCGAATGCCCCACGCCGTCGGCGGCCGGTACCCAAGTGTCGGCGTATGTGAACGACTGGATGATCGCCGCCGATGCATCGCGGAGTGTCACCGTTTCGCCGGCGTCGCTCAGCACGCCGGAGAATGTGCCGGCGATGAGAATCGAAGGTCCATAGCGTTCGCGAAACGCGGTGACGTTCTTAACAACTACGGCCCGCGCGCCGGGGGCGAGCATCAACGCCGCAAAGGTGAACCCGACCCCATCGCTAAAGTTCACGCCCTGAAGCTGCCGCGCGGCGCCGCCGACGTTTTGGATTTCGATAAACTCGAAGTCGGTGTCGTCGGCCGCGACACTACCGGGACCGGGAGGAAGCGGATGGAAATGCAGTTCGGTGATGACCAGGTCGCCGACGAGTGCGAGGCGGTCTTCAAGACATTCGAAACGCGATCGGCGGTCCGCGCGGCGTCGGCGCGCAGACGTTCCGGCGGGAGTGCAAAGCGAGCGCAGCGGGTTGATCCAGCGAAAACGCATGGCGTCGCAATGTTGGGCGTGGCGAGAGCCGTCGACGATGAGAAATGCGAGCGAGAAATGCGAGCATGCCGACACCGCCGAGCAACGTCCTGGCCCGCGGCGGCTATCGACTAGCGGCCAAAGCGCGAATGCCCCAGGCCTATACGACAGTATATTTGCCGACCGCGGCAAAAGACAGCTTTTGGCAGGGACGCACGGCCACTTGGCAGGGACGCGCCGCCGCAGAAAAACCGGCGAAAATGGACGAAACGCCGAATTTCGTAGCATTTCTTCGGCGGGCGTCGCCAACCATTTGCGACGGCCGCGACACGCCCGACTAGTCGAGCGATGGTTCGCCGGGAAATACGTCGCCGAGAAGGACGTCCAAGGCCGATTGGATATGCTCGGACATGGCGTCGGCGGCGCGCGGCCCATCGTGGGCGTGCAGGGCATCGATAATCTGCAAATGTTGCTCGTACGCCAGCAGCAATCGATCGTCGCGGCGGCCGGCCAGGCGCTGAAAGATCGGCACAAAGTTACTATAGCGACGCACCTCGTCGGCCAGCTTGCCATTGCCGCAGTGCGCTGCGATCGAGGCGTGCAGTTCCGCGTCGAATATCAGTGCTTGCTGCTGGTCGATCGAATCGGCCGTCGGGCGAACCGCCGCGGCTACGCCCTCCAGACGCGCGATTTCTCGAGCGTCGATCCGCTTCGCCGCATGCCGCGCTGCGCCGGATTCCAGGCATTGCCGAACCTGATACACCTCGACCACCATTTCGCGGGTCATGGTGCGGACGGTCGCGCGGCGATTGCGGCCATTTTCGACGAGACCGTCGTTGGCCAGCCGGTTCAGCGCTTCGCGAACCGGCGTGCGGCTAACGCCAAACTGGTCGGCCAGGTTGACCTCGCTAAGCTCGTCGCCACCGACGAGTTGGCCCGACAGAATCGCCGACAGAATGCGTTCGTAAACGACTTCGCCCAGCGATTGGCGAACGACCGGGATCGTCGAGGGAAAGGTGGACTGCACGTGGGCACCGCCGAATCTGTTCGATGACATCGGGAACGGCAGATGTGTTTCTTGTATACTGTTGACAGTATACCATCGTCCGGGCTAAGCTGGCAATTGATTCTGAGTGACTCGATGTTCGTCGCGAGCGACTTGGCCTAAACCCCTGTCGGCCGCCGCGAAGCCGATTCGATACAATTCAATACGACACTGCCGGGATCAGCCGTCGAGGATGGATATGCCGACAGCAAACCGACTGCACAACTCGACCTTCCTACGCCGACCCAAGTGGCGCTTGCTCGCCGCGGCGGCCGTTATCCTCTTCGCCTATTCTTGCCTTTGGGCGATCCTGCCGGCTAGTCGAGCGGAGGAAAAAAAACCAGTCGATCCGGCCGGCGAGGCGATCGACTTCGGCGGCCGCATCGCGCCGCTCTTGGCCGGAAACTGCCTGCACTGCCACAACGCCAGCCAAGCCGAAGGGAATCTAGATCTCTCGACGCGCGAAACCATGCTCGAAGGGGGCGATTCCGGCGCGGCCGTCGAACCGGGCAGTGCCGACGACAGCTATTTAGTCACGCGCGTACGCGACCACGAAATGCCGCCGGAAGGCAAGGGGAAACCGCTATCGGACGCCGACGCCGACGCACTGGCAGCGTGGGTAAACGCCGGAGCATATTGGCCAGCGGGTCGGACGATCAGCGAACTCGACTACACGACCGACCGCCGCGCCGGACGCGATTGGTGGTCTTTGGGGGCGGTGTCTCGTCCGGTGTTGCCGGAGCCATCTACCAAATTGCCTGTCGCCGCGGATGCACTGGCAGTGGGGTACGTCGATCGCGAAGTCAACGCCGTCGACCGATTCATCCGCGCGAAGCTGGCCGAGCAAGAACTCTCACCATCGCCCCAGGCCGACCGCACGACGCTCATCCGCCGCGCCTATTTCGACCTGATCGGTATGCCGCCGACGCCAGAGGAAATCGCGGCGTTCGCGGCCGACACATCGCCGGATGCGTTCGAGCGAATGGTCGACCGGTTGCTCGCGTCGCCTCGGTATGGCGAACGCTGGGGGCGACACTGGCTCGACGTGGCGCGATTCGGCGAGACGGCCGGCTACGAAGTGAATACGCCGCGAGACAACGCCTGGCCGTATCGCGACTACGTGATTGCATCGCTTAATGCCGACAAGCCTTACGACCGGTTCGTGAAGGAACAGTTGGCGGGCGATCAGATGGGCGCGGGCGTGGCGACGTCGTTCATCGTCGCCGGGCCGAAGGACTTGGTCGGCATCAACAACGTCGAAGGGCAGCGGCAACAGCGGCTCGACGACTTGGACGACATGATCTCGGCCACGAGCACGGCGTTCTTGGGCCTGACGGTCGGTTGCGCGAAGTGCCACAACCACAAGTTCGATCCGATATCGCAAGAAGATTATTTTCGGCTGGCGGCGGTGTTCGCCGGCGTCGCACACGGCGACCGACAGGTCGAATCGCTGGACTACGAACGGTGGGCAAGCGAAGCGCCGCAAATCTTGGCGCGGCTGCAAATTATCGAAGGGCAGTTGGCCGAAATGGACCGGGTGATCGACGCATTGGGCGAGCGGATCGCTACGATTCCGTCGACGACGGCCACGCCCGAGCCGGTGGATGAGGCGAAATTGCGTCCGGCGGTCAATTCGCAGCGTAACGTCGACCGTTTCGCCGCCGTGACGGCGCGATTCGTGCGGTTCTCGATCGAAGGAACGAACGCCTCGGAGCCGTGCATCGACGAATTGGAAGTGTTTTCGGCCGAGGCGCAGCCGCGCAACGTCGCGCTGGCGTCGGCGGGGGCGAAGGCGACGGCTTCCGGCGTGTACGCAAACGGTGGACTAGCGATTCACCAGTTGGCCCACATAAACGACGGACAATTTGGGAACAGCCGCAGTTGGATTTCCGACGAAAACGGCCGCGGTTGGGTGCAGATCGAGTTTGCCGAGCCGGCCACGATCGACCGCGTCGTGTGGGGACGCGACCGCGAACTGAAGTTCCGCGACCGCACGGCGACGCAATATCGCGTCGACGTGGCCAACGAACCGGGCGAGTGGATCACCGTCGCCACACACGCGGACCGGCGGGCGTTCGATCCAAGTGCGAATCTCGTCGGCGGAAGGGATATCGAGCGTTTGCCGG
>JAJDEG010000707.1 GCA_029259895.1 Planctomycetota bacterium | reverse complement strand
GGCCGGCGGTACGCTCGGCTGCGCAGTCGGGGCGATGGTCGACGGAATGACGATGACGAGCGTCGTCTCTGGCGGGCAGGGCGGATTCAAAACCGTCGTCATCGTGATGTCCGTCGATGGCGCGATCATCGCCCGCGGGCTCCTACTGACCGTCCTAATGGGCGTCCTTGGTGGCCTAATTCCAGCGATCAACGCCATGCGAGTGCGGCCGCTGGAGTCGCTGCGATAGCACAATAATCGGACACAACCCGTTTCGGCAAAAGGACTTGCGTTCCAAAAATCCCAGCGGCGCAGACTTTCACGTCGACGGATGATAAAATCGTGACTTCGCCCACGAGGAGGGCGGCCGGCAAGAGCCGTCGGCACGACGCCTAATCGCATATCTCGGTCGCCGCGGGCGAACGGATTTGGGCCATTGCCCAGATCCGCCCTGCGTAGGCCCGCACATTCCTGATCGCCCGATCGCGAAGTTCTCTGGCACATTCCTCTGGCATCACCTCGGTGGTCAGTCCCTCGGTTCAATCCATGTCTGCACCTACGTCCCTGGCGTCGCTCAAAGCGGCCGCGCCCGTTGTGTTGCCGTCGTTGCTGCTGTGCGACTTCGGCCACCTGGCGGATGAGGTTTCGCGTCTGGAGTCGGCTGGCGTCCGGGCGTTTCATCTGGACGTAATGGACGGCGATTTCGTGCCGAATTTCACCTACGGCATGCCGATTGTCGAAGCTGTACGAAAGGCGACGGATCTGCCGATCGATTGCCACCTGATGATCCGCCAGCCCGAGCGGTATGTGTCGACTTTTCGCGACGCCGGGGCGGACATCATCACCGTACACGCCGAAGCCACCGACGATCTCCGTGGCACGCTCGAGGCGATTTCGGCCACTGGCGCCGCGGCGGGCATCGCCATCAACCCTGGCACGCCGGTTGCAACGATCTCCCCCGTCCTCGATGCCTGCCAGTTGGTGCTCGTGATGAGCGTCGAAGCCGGATTTGGCGGCCAATCGTTCAATCCAATTGCCATCGAAAAACTTTCGGAGCTGCGAACCTTAATCGCGCCCGACACCGTATTGGAAGTCGACGGCGGCATAGGTGCCGAGACCATCGCCCGCTGCGCCGCAGCCGGCGCGGAATGGTTCGTCGTCGGCTCCGCCATATTTCGCTCGAACGACTACGCTCGCAGCGTTTCCGAGCTTGAAAGAATTGCGAGTCAGTAACGAGGATATCCAACCGATTGCGTATGGCAGAAATTGTATTAGTGCGTCCCGGCAGGACGGAATTCGACGAACAGCGGCGCATCCAAGGCACGCTAGACATCCCGCTCTGTGAAGCGGGAACCGACGATGTCCGTTGCTTGATCGACGAGTTACGAAAGCTACCGATCGACGTGGTTTATGCGTCGCCGTGTCAGGCCGCCCGCGAAACGGCGGAACCGCTGGCCGAAGCGCTCGACGTGCGATTGAAGGAGCTAGACCAGCTTCGCAATCTCGATCAAGGTCTCTGGCAAGGCCGCGGCATCGACGAAGTGCGGCAAACGCAGCCGACCGTGTATCGCCAATGGCAAGAGCACCCCGAAAGCGTCTGCCCGCCCTCGGGCGAGCCCGTGGCGGCGGCCCAGCAGCGGGCACATGCCGTCGTGACCAAGCTGCGCCGCAAGCACGACGGCCGCACGATCGCAATCGTCGCACCCGAGCCGATGTATAGTTTGCTGCATTGCGAACTGGCGGGCGGATCGCCGCGCGATCTGTGGAAGGCCCCATGCGAAGGCCGGCGCTGGACGCTCGTCGCCAACGGCAAGCCGCAATTAGCCCCAACGGGATGATTTCGGCGCGACGGGTTTCGACTTGTTCGCCATCCAAGGAGCGACTACAAGAAAGGCTGCGCGGTCGAATGAAAGGTCCGCGTGTAGCCTCGTTTCGTATGCGCCCAATCTGATTCGCGTTTCTCGGATTCCGTCCATGGATAACGGCAAGAAGGAGCCCGCGGCCCGCGGCAAGCGGCCCAAACGCGAAACGCCCGAGGGACTCTGGAAGCAGTGCCCCGGCTGTGGCGAAACGGTTTGGATGAAGGAAGTCGAGCGAGCACAGAATGTCTGCCGCCATTGCGACTATCACTGGTACGTTTCCGCCACCGAGCGCGTCCGTCAGGTGCTCGACGACGGGACGTTTGAAGAATGGGACGCCGACCTCGTGCCGGCCGACCCGCTGGGCTTTGTCGACAAGAAGCCTTATCTCGAGCGCGTTGCCGCCGAGCAAAAACTGACCGGCCTCAAAGAAGCCGCGCTCACCGGCACTGGCATGATCCGCGCTCGCCGCGTCGCGTTCGGCGTTACCGATTCGGCCTTCATCATGGGCAGCATGGGATCCGTCGTCGGCGAAAAGCTGGCCCGGCTCATTGAAAGGGCGACCGAGCAAGCACTGCCGCTCATCATCGTCAGCGGCAGCGGCGGCGGCGCACGCATGCACGAGGGCATTCTGTCGCTGATGCAGATGGCCAAGGTCTCCGCCGCGCTGGCCCGATTCGACCAGACCGGCGGTCTGTTCGTTTCGGTCCTCACGAACCCCACGATGGGCGGCGTCGCCGCCAGCTTCGCCTCGCTTGGCGACCTCATCTTCGCCGAGCCAAAAGCCCTGATCGGATTCGCCGGCCCGCGAACCATCAAGGCCACCATCCGCATCGAACTCCCCAAGGGATTTCAAACGAGCGAATTTCTCTTGGAGCATGGATTCGTCGATCGCATCGTCCATCGCAATAATCTCAAAAGCGAAATCGCACGGGCAATCGACTACTGCGAGAAGTAACGTCGACTCACCGGCCGCGCTCGTCCTTCGATTCATTCAACTTCGTCGACGAGTCCGGAATCACCAAGCCGGTCGGCACGCGATCGATCGAATCGCGTAGCTTGGTGCCGACGTTCTTCGTCTCGCCGCCGGTCGCCAGAAAGAACCGTTCGCCCTCGGCCCCGGCGTCGATGTTGGTCGCCGGATTGCCGTCCGCGGTAAACCGCGCCCGCGTCAACGCCACCCACTGCCCGTCGGCCGTCTTAACCCAACCGTTGCCGAAGTGGGCGCGTCGCGCGAATTTCGTCGACTTGCGGTCGCGCTTGAAATCTTCCACGAACGAATAGTACCCGCGCAGCGTCTTCCCGCCGGCAAGCGTCGAGAACGTCACCAAATGCTTCCACGCCTTCTTCTCCGGCAAGTAAATATGCCCGGCGTATTCCGTTCGCTTGCCGTCGCTCTCCGGGTCGATTTTCGCCGTGACGAAAAAGCCATACGTCTCGCCGTTCTTCCAATCGAAGTCGTAAAACGACTGACCGCCGGTCCCTTCGTTCCCAAATCGGCCCACCCGCACGTCGTCGTCCTTATGGATCAGCTTCACCCGCTGCTCGTCCGCGACGCTCTTGGCGTCGTTCTGATTACCCGGATCCCACACCGAGAAAATCGCCAGCCGCTTGCCGTTGCCCAGTTGCTGGATGCCGAAATAGCCCATCTGAAATCCGCAGGCCATGAAGTACGTCCCATCCGCCGATTCGTCGACCGTCATCTCGTTGTAAAACGCCACACCCTCCGCCGCCGGATAGCCCAAATGCACGCTACGGCAAGCAATCCCCGCCAGCCGCTCGTCGGCATTCGCCGCAACCGCATACCCCAGCAAGCCAACAACGAGAGCAAGGCGCAACCAAATGCCACGCCGCAATCGAAATAACGAAATACTCATAGATTCCTCAGTGGATTAGCGAATAAAAGTGACACAACCGGCGAGCAACATCATAGTTCTGTGCATGCCGATTCGCATCCAATAAAAAGGGAATAAGGTACGGGGAATGATTTCCGCTCTTGCGGCGACGACTCCATCGTAGCGAGAATGACCGTATCACCGCTACGCACAATCACCGTAGCACCGCTGCGAACAATCACCGTCGCGCCCAACCTTTCATCACGGCGACTCATTCGTGGAGCATGGCAATGTCGCTTCCCAAATCCGCAAACGCAACGACTTCCCCAACGGCATCGCCGTCCCACCCGCTCGCCGACCTCGATCAGTGGGAAGACGACCTCCGCCGACGCTATCCCGAACCGGCCGACACCGAATCCCCGCCCCTCGCCCAATCGACGAAGCAAGCCGAAGCGTTCCGCGACTACCAGCACACCACCCGCGACAGCGTCCGCGAATTCTATCGCCTCAACCATCGTCACCAAACCGTCGACTTCGTCCGCGCCAAACGCGACGAGTATCTGCCGCTCGCCAAACGACGCATGGGCATCTGGGAAGCGATGGAATTCCTCAACACGCTCGTCGACGACAGCGACCCAGACACGGAACTACCGCAACTCGAACACCTCGTTCAAACCGCCGAAGCGATCCGCAGCGATGGGCATCCTCGCTGGTTCGTCCTTGCCGGCCTAATTCACGACCTCGGCAAGATTCTCTGCCTGTTCGGAGAGCCGCAATGGGCCGTCGTCGGCGACACGTTCCCAGTCGGCTGCGCATGGTCCGACAAAATCGTTCATCACGAATTTTTTGCCGAGAATCCCGATCGCAATGTCGCCAAGTATCAAACGCCCGAGGGCATCTATCAAACCGGAGCAGGACTCGACACGGTCCTCATGTCCTGGGGTCACGACGAGTACCTGTACCACGTCGTGAAAGATTATCTTCCCCAGCCGGCGCTCTACATGATCCGCTACCATTCGTTCTACCCCGCGCATCGCGAGGGAGCCTACGACCACTTGATGAACGATCACGATCGCAAAATGTTCAACTCAGTCCGGGCGTTCAACCCATACGATCTCTACACCAAAAGCCACGACCGCCCCGACTTGCCGCGGCTGCGCCCCTACTACGAAGAACTGATCGCCGAATTCTTCCCGACCGAACTCGCGTGGTGACGGCCCGAGAATCCACAACCGCAGATTACGCAGGCTCGTCCAATATCGATGTCATGGCCGGTCTCCCGACCGAGCCATGGGTTGTGGGATAGATTCAAAGCCGCCCCTTTCTTCTCCGCGAACCTCTGCGCATCCTCCGCGCCCTCTGCGTCAAAAAGAAAACCGCTTCGTTCTCGTTCTCGGTCACGGCCAACGGCCGCGCTAAGCCATCCGTCTCCTCAGCGACGAATCGAACCGCGTCGAACTAGGCAATTCGCAACCCCAAAATCAGGCCATTTCGCTCGCTCGGCGGCATCGAATTTGTGAACAAACGCCTGGGGGGCCCCAGTACTTGCGCTCACAAACTCCCTCGTCCGGACCACGCGACGAGCCATGCTATCGAAGCCCGCCGCAACGCCGGAATCGGTCGTCCCAAATTGTCAAAGACCAGCCGCAAGCAACGCCCGCGGACCAATACGCTTACCACAAACGCTGGCCTGATTTCAACCAAATAATCAACGGCCCTGTACCTCAAAACGCACATTGGCCCGTCCGCATCCCTTCGGCGATAGTTCGCCTTGTTCGCCGACCGCTTGCCGAACTACAATCCCGTCCGTTCAAGGAAGGTGCTTACCCGCTCGATGCAAGGATGTCGGATGTCCGCGGAACGGATGCCGCCGGCTGAGACCTCGTTTTTGTCCCGCCCTCTCGGTGCGGCGACCGCCGTTGTCGTGCGCCATCCGCGCATCACGCTCGCTCTGGCTATCTTGCTAGCAGTGCTTTGCTCGCTCTATTCCGGCGCCGGGCTAGGTTTTCGCACCAGCCGCCTCGACCTCCTCAACCCCAACAGCAGCTACAACCAACTCTGGCTTCGCTACGTCGACGAATTCGGCGACGACGACGATACGGTCGTCGTGTTTCAAGCCGACTCGCCAACGAAGCTGATTCACGCCATCGACGATCTCCACGCCAGCGTCGCCGCGCAGAACCAACACTTCCGCTCCGTCCTCGCCAAGGTCGACGCGGGCCGGCTGCGATCCAAAGGCCTGTACTACCTCTCCGTCGAAGACCTGACGGCGATCCATCAGTTCATCGAGCCGCTCGAACCCGTGCTCCAGGGCCAATGGGCCGCCATCAAGCCGGCCAACCTCGTCCGCCAGGCCGCCGCACAGTGGCGAGCGGCCGCCGCCGATCCCGCCGATCCCTCCGGCCACGCCGCCGCCGTCATGGAGCAACAGTTGGCCCGCGTCGTCGGCGGGCTTTCCGATGCTCTCGAACGAGGCGAATACCACTCGCCGTGGCCCACCATGCCCCGGCCGCATATGGCCAACCTGGACACCTACGGTGAAGACGTCGCGGCAGGCAGCGAGAGCCTAGGCACCGCGAACCTAGCCACAACGTCGCCCCAAATACCGCCCGCGCCCCGTCCGCAATATCTGCTCGCCGAGGAAGGCCGCCTCGGTTTCGTCCTGTTGCGATTGCGGCTCGACGAAAAGGCCGGCCAATTCGATCGCGGCAGCGCGGCCATCGATGAACTGCGCCGCTTGATCGAGCACACCGCCGCCGCCCATCCCGATGTGAACATCGGCCTCACCGGCCTGCCGATCATGGAGAACGACGAAATGCGCGAAAGCGCTTCGTCCATGTGGCGCGCCAACCTGCTCAGCCTCGTCGGTGTGTCGCTCGTCGTCATCGCCTGTTTCGGCGGCATGCGCCATCCGCTGCTCGCCGCCGCCGCGTTCATGCTCGCCATGGCGTGGTCGTTCGGTTACACGACCCTCGTCGTCGGGCACCTGAACATCCTCAGCGCGGCCTTCGGCGCGATTCTCATCGGCATCGGCATGGACTTCGGCATCCACTACGTCGCCCGCTACGTCGAATTCCGCAACGGCGGTTTAGACGGCGGTGCAGCCCTCATCGAAGCCTCGCGAAGCGTCGGCCCCGGCATCGTCACCGGCGGCGTCACCACCGCCATCGCGTTCTTCACCGTCGCCCTCACCGATTTCACAGGCGTCGTCGAACTCGGCATCATCTCCGGCGGCGGCGTGCTGCTCTGCATTGTCGCCGCCATGCTCGTCCTCCCCGCCATGGTCCG
>JAJDEG010000706.1 GCA_029259895.1 Planctomycetota bacterium | reverse complement strand
CGGGCAGAAGCAACCCCGTTACCTGTTCCCTAACCCGTTCCTTCATAAGCCGTGGTACAAGAATTTAATGCTGGTCAGGCACTTGATGCTTATCGGGACGTTGCTAATTCCGCATCGCTTTACGTCCGGCATGTTCTTCGGTGCAATCCTCATGTTGCATGTTCCCATTTACGTCGCGTGGCTGCGATTCATCTAGCGTGCGATTGTGCCCGTCGTGCTTCCCGGTTAGACGAACCCACTACCCGCCGGCGGTTCTCCAATGACGACCAAGCGCACGAATTTACGCCGCGCGCGTAGCCACGGCAACTTCCAGCGCAGCCGGTGCGTCGGCCGGCGCGCGGACAGTTCCAACAGGGGCACTGCGTGCCACTACGATTGAAAACCGTGCCGGCAGCGCCTGCCACGTCGCCCACCACAGCAATCCCAACGCGGCGAAGCGACCGTATGTCGAGAGACCGAACAACAGGTGGTACGATTCGTAGTGTTCGCCCCAGTGGACCAGCGCCCAGCCACCGAGCAAGGCCCCGCACACCTGGGCCGCCGCGTTGCCGAAGTTGTAAAACGCCAACACGCTGGTTCGCGTGCCGCGTGGCACGGCGTCGAAGAACACCAGCACCATCGCCAACTCATACGCGGCCCAAGTCGCGCCGCCCAGGGCTTGCACGGCCATCAGATACCAGTAATTGTCCGAGAACAGCCATAGCCCCGCGACCGGCACGATGCCTGCCCCGCCGACGGCCAACAAACCTCGCGAGCCGATTCGGCCCGCCAGGCGACCATAAAGCGGCGAACAAACCGCCTTGGCCACGAACGCCACGCCGATCAAACACGTGTAGTCGGCGAACGACAGGTTCAGTTCGCGAAACATAAACGGCGCGAAGTACGGGCCGGAAAGATAGACGGCGACCTGCACCGCCATCAGGTAGGCGACCAGTCGCCCGGCCGACCCGCGGGCGAATCCGGCGGCCAGCCCGCAGAACCGCAGCCGCTCGCTGCTGGCCATGGCGCGTCGCGGCTCGCTCTGCGACGCCAGGCACCACGCCGAGGCGAATCGGCACGCGGCGGCGAGTGCGAACATGCCGAGAAACACTTCCTCGCTTAAGCCTCGCTCCGCGCCCCATTGCAATGCGACGCCGCCAGTGACGAATCCGAGCAGCGTCGCAAGCTGGCTCCATCGCGCCCGCCGCGCGAAGAATCGCGAGCGGACCTCTTGGGGAACGATCGTTTCGACCCAGGTATTCCAAGCCGGCATCGTTCCCAATCCGCCGGCCCAGTACATCGTCGAGGCGACGAAGACGACGATCGCGGCGGATTGCGACATCGCCTGCGCCGTTACCATGAGCAGCAAACTCGCGGCCTGCAAGAGAGCGCACGACACGACCCACGAGCGATACGATCCCATTCGCCGCACGCCCCAGGGCGCGGCCAACTGCAGGGCCGCGCCGCACAGCATCGGCAGCGCGGTCAACAGGCCGCATGCCACGCCGCTCATGCCGAGCGACAGCACGAATGCGGCGAAATACGTCTCGCCGACGCCGACCATCGCGCTGTAGCAAACGCCATCCGCGGCAACGGCGCGAAGATCGCCCGGCCGGCGTTCGAGGTCGCAATCGGTGTCCGGAACGTGACTCGCAGACGCGGCGGCCGACCGTCTGGTCGTCGCGGCGGTAGATAGCGCCGCGCTAGATGGCCAACTCGATGCGGTTGACATAACGAAGCGCGGGGAGGGGCCGGAGCGTCCGGTGTTTTCAGGCTAGGGGACCGGCGTGTCGCAACTGCGGCGCACCGTGGTTACATCAGCGTGGAGGCATTACCGTTGATGCATTACCGTGGAGGCATTGCGGCGAAATATCGGCCGGCGATACGGTCGATCTTGAGGAATTCGGTTCGTTCGCAGGCGGACCGTTCGACCGGTGGTGAATGGCCGGGAATCGAGGTCAAGCAACGGCGCGATAACGCAATACGAACGCGCACGAAAAAACGAGGAAGGGCGATTCGCCGCTTCCTCGTTGTATAGCACTACATGATCCGCATTTGCGGACCCCAGACTGCGATTTACGAGCGACACAACGACGCGACCGTACCCGCGCGCGAAGCGCTCGCAGGCCATCTGTCATTGAGTCTTGCCGAAAGCGACTTTAGCCGCGGTCGTATCCGCCGCGACCGCCGCCGCCGCCGCCACGACCACCACCGTATCCGCCGCCGCCGCCACCACCGCCACGAGGGCGGTCTTCGCGCGGACGCGCTTCGTTCACGGTCAGCGGGCGACCCTGGCACTCTTTGTCGTGCAGGCCATTGATCGCCGCTTGCGCTTCGGAATCCGAGCTCATTTCGACGAACCCGAAGCCCTTGCTGCGGCCAGTCTCACGATCTTGAATCACTTGGGCACTAGCGACGGTCCCAAACTCTCCGAACATCTGTTCGAGATCCGAGCTACTGCATTGATAGCTCAAATTCCCGACATACAACTTCTTGCCCACGTTGGCTCTCCTGTGGATGGGCGATGCGGCCCGCGACACTAAATAAAACTTTCCGGGCCACGAAAGGGGTCGCCACACGCGCGACCCAAGCGTACGGACAGACGGACCGAGCTAACCGAGCGCCGATTCGGACAGAACCAACTTCCCGTTCTCAATTCGTCGAACCCTCGTAACGGGTGACTAACGCACGAATCATACCTTTGCCAATGACCAACGGGAATGGCCGCAGCATACGATTTCGTCCATTTAGCCAAGGTAGATTGTAGCGTCCATTTCTCCCCCCTACAAGACATCCAAGAAAGAAATCCGAGCCGCTGCGGGGAGTTTGTTCGACCGAGCGCCGCCTTTTACCGCCCTGGCGGCCCGTCGGCGACTGTTGCGCGGGGCACCACACGGAAAATAGGCGATATGAGAAAAAAGGGGGACTCCGACGGACCAATAACAATTGGCCGTTGCGAGCGTTGGGGGCAAGTCAACATCCCACACCAAACAATGCGTCGGAGTCCCCGCGGGCCAGCGAATTAATGCGGAAGCGGCCTTATTCGCCGCGAACATCGCGACCGGTATCAAACCGCGTCTCTATGGCGGTAAAGCAACGGGCGTGCCGAAACGTCGGGACGTGACGCTGCCGCGCCTACGTGCTCGACGCAAGGCATTCTTGCGAAACGGGTTACGGTTTCTTATAGAAGCGCCGCGTGGCCTCGATCCGGCGGCACGTGTTCAACGAGGAACGATTGATTTTGAGACGGTTTCGGAAAAACGATACGGCGTTCCGCGACAAACCGCTCCGAGGGCGGCTACCATGACGCGTCGCCGTGAATTCGCGTCCACGCTCGCGCGCGATCGCCGCCTATGTCGCAAACCACCTCACCGACCACCGCACGCCGCGTTCTCGTGCTCGTCAATCCGCGCGCCGGCCGGCGTGGAAATCGGGCGATGCCGGGCGAGTTGGTCGCGCGGCTCCATGCCTGCGGGTTTGAGGCCCAACTCGTCACCGATCTGGTTCGAGCCTGTCGCGATGCGAATCGTCTGCACGAAGCAGGCGAGCTTCGCGCGATCGTCGCCGCCGGGGGCGATGGGACGATCGCCGAGATCGTCAACCGCACGAATCCCGGCGTACCGATTACGACGCTGCCGCTGGGGACGGAGAATCTACTCGCCCGGCATTTCGGCATTGCCCGCGACGTGGGTGCGGTCGCCGCGACGATTGCCCAAGGCCGCAGCCTCCAACTCGATGTCGGTCGTGTAACGACGTCGGCGGGACAGCGCCTGTTTCTGCTTATGGTCAGCGCCGGGCTGGATGCCGAGATCATCCGCCGGTTGCACGTTGCCCGCCGTGGCAATATTTCGCATTGGTCCTACGTCGGGCCGATCTTGGCCGCCGCCGCGACGTATCGCTATCCGCCCATACGTCTTGCCAACGCCGATCCAGACGCTGCGAACTCGCGCGAAACTGTCGCGCCTTGGCTGGTGGCGTTCAATCTTCCCTGCTATGCGGGCATGTTGCGATTCTTGCCCGATGCTGGCGCGGAATTAACGCGACCGGGCGAAGACGGGCAGTTGGACGTCTGCCGCTTCGACCGCGGCGGCTTCTGGCATACACTGTATTACTACGTGTGGCTGCTGCTCGGACGAGCCGAACGGATCGGCACGCGGCGGGTGGAGCGCCTCGGCGGCTTCCGCCTCGAGGCGGTTGATGCATCGGAGGACGTGCCGCTGCAAATCGACGGCGACGCGGGCGGGTACCTGCCGGCAGACGTCGATGTGCTGCCGGGAAGATTGACGTTGCTCGTGCCGGCGCTCGTGAAGGCACTGCCCTAGAAGGCGTCATTCAAACCGATAAGTACGTGCGCGACGATAAAACAGACGATGGAACAACAGGCGATGAGCGACAACCCCGCTAAGATTGGCCCGCATTCGATCGGCCGGGGGCAGCCGTTGCTGATCATCGCCGGCCCGTGCGTAATCGAGTCGGAAGCGCTGACGCTGGAAATCGCTCAGCGTCTCGCCGAGATTGCTGCGCGACTCGAATTGCCCCTGGTCTTCAAGGCGTCGTTCGACAAGGCCAACCGCACCAGTCTCGATTCGTATCGCGGGCCAGGCATGGAGCGCGGCCTGGAAATCCTCGCCCATGTTCGCCGAGAAACGGGCCTGCCGGTGACGACCGACATTCACGAGACGTTTCAGGCAGCGCCGGCCGGCGAGGTCTGCGATCTGTTGCAGATTCCGGCGTTTCTTGCCCGTCAGACCGATTTGCTCGTCGCCGCGGCGAAGACCGGTAAAGCGGTCAACGTAAAGAAGGGCCAGTTCATGGCCCCGTGGGACATGCGGCACGTCGTCGGCAAACTATCCGCGGCCGGCTGCCGTAATATCATGTTGTGCGAACGCGGCACGTTCTTTGGCTACGGCCGGCTGGTGAACGACATGCGGGCGATTCCGCAAATGCAGGAACTCGGCCCGCCGGTCATTTTCGACGCCACGCACAGCGTCCAAGAACCGAGCGGTCTTGGCGCGACGACCGGCGGCAACCGGGCGATGGTCGAACCGCTGGCCCGCGCGGCCGTGGCGATCGGCGTCGACGGCCTGTTTTTTGAAACGCATCCCGATCCCGACAGTTCGCCCAGCGACGGAGCGAACATGGTGCCGCTGGATCAATTTGAAGCTTTGCTTCATCGCATCGTAGTAATTCGGCGGGCCGTCGACGGATTGGAAACGATTAACGAATTGCCATGATTAGACGAACGATGCATCCGCCCTGCGGTGATACGAATGCGAGATAACACGAAGCTGATCGAACCGTTCGTGAGACCGAACTCAAGTCCGTCCAACACGCGCCGCGACCGGCACGTGCATCGGTCGACGCACATCGGCGCCGTCGCGCTGTTCGTCGCGCTGTTGGCGTCGCTGGCGACCGCGCTGCTAGCCGGCTGCGACGGCAAGACGTCCGCGGAGAAACTGCGCGACGCCGGATTCGATCCCGCCTCGCGGGCCGTTTCGTTCGACGCGATCGCCGATCGGTTGAACAATCTCGATCAGGCCGTCCGGGCTCACGACGAAGCCAACGAACCGGCCGAAGTCGTTGTCGACGCAACCCGTTCGACCGACTCGCAACCGGTGTTGGGTGTCGTCACCGATGGCCCTCAGCGCAGCGGCACGTTCGAATTCTTGCACGTGCCCCAGGGTAACGTGAACTTTTCGACGCTCGGCGTCCTGCCGGGCGACACGATCGAGTACCTCATCGAGTTGCCGAAAGCCGCGAATATTGCTGAGCTTGAATTCTTCAAGAAGGCCCGGCTCGACGGGCGCAAGTCGATTCAACGTTACGTCGCCAAGGTCGTCGACGCCCATACGCTGCTGCTCGACGCGCCATTGCCGCCACTTTCGCCAGACGAATCCTATCCGCTGGTGCCCATCGTCGTTACGCGACCCAACCGCGAGCGGGTCGATCACCTCGATCGTGCGATCGCCCAATGGGAGTCGACGGGCCAGCCCGCCGTCGATTGGGAAGCCACGCCCGACCGCGACGCGCTCGACGTCTTACTCGTGCAACTCAACAATTGGAGCCAGCGCGACGACACGGCGTTCGACTGGCATGCCGAGCCGTTGCTCGCGACACTGCCGCCGCCGCTGCAGCCGCACTTCGGTCGACTCGACGCGGAACGGTTCGTCCGATCGGATGCGCGTTTGCTTCAAGAGGCGGTCTGGCTGCGCGATATCGCCCGCCGGGCCGACGGCAAGAGCAATCCGCTCGACAAGGCAAAACAGCTCTTCGGCTGGATCGTCGACAACATCCAGCTCGACGCAAACCAAGCGGCGCTCGGCATTCGCCAGCGTCCGTGGCAAGCCCTCGCCTCCGGCCGCGCTACCGCCGACGAGCGAGCATGGCTTTTCATTCTCCTGCTGCGGCAACTGAACATCGACGCCGTTGCGCTGACGATTCCGCCAGCCGACGGCGACGCCCAACCGCGATCCGAGGGCGTGTGGACCGTCGCCGTGCAAATTGGCGAGACTTGGCGTCTATTCGATCCGACGCTCGGCCTGCCGCTGATTGGCCCCGACGGTGACTCGGTCGCAACGCTTGCCCAGGCGAAGTCCGACGACGCCGAGCTCGGGCAATCCGTGCTCCGGCAACTGGATCTCGACGAGTCGCGGCCCTATCCGTACAACGCCGAGCAAGCGCGACGCGCGGTGGCGCTGCTCGAAGCGACGCCGCTGTACTTATCCCGACGAGCACGGCGGATCGAACTGCAGCTCGCTGGAGCCAACCGCATCGTCCTATCGACGTCGCCGAGTCGAATCGCCGACGCAATCCGTCCGCACGTCGCGTCGGTTGCCTTGTGGCCGATCGGCATCGAAACCGCAGCCGCGCGATCCACCCTTTCACCGGCCGCGCGGTCGGTGCTCGCCGAGCAGTTTCGCGTGTTCGCCCGCGTGCCTGCGCTATGGAAGGGTCGCGCCTTGCAATTCCGCGACGACGATCACCAATCGGAATTCGACTATGCGGACCGGCCGGTGCGCGTCTACTCGCTACGACGCGACCCTCGCTGGTACTTCACGCAATACTGCCGCAAGTCCGACCGCGATCTCGCCGCCGCCAGCGCCGCGCGCTTTCCCATCGCATCGCTTCGCATGGCCAAACATTTTGCGGCCGTCTGGATGGGGTGCCTGGCGTATGAAGACGGCGACTTCGCAGAGGCATTGGCTTACTTCGGCGAGCGAACGCTTGAACGCGAGAGCGACAAGTTGTTGCGCCCGCTCGCCCGACAAGGCCTTGCGCGAACGCACGAACGGATCGCCCAATTGCTCGACGAGCTGGCCCGCCGCCCAACGCCCGACGACCCTGCCCTCGACGACTCCGTGTCCGACGAATCCATGCCCGACGACTTGGCACTCGACGACGAAAATCGACCGCTTCCGGACGAAACCATCGCATGGCTCCCCACGCCGCGGCAATGGCTCTCGCTCGCGCTGACGACAGCCGCGGCGGAACAACGTGCTACCGCTGTCGAGCTTTACGAGGCCGACAATTCGCTTCAGCAGCACGGCAGCCTCATTCGCGCTCGCCGGCTGCGGATGTCGTCGACTGATCTGTAGGAGGCGAATCCTTTCGCCGAGGGAATCGCTTGACAGGTCTTTCGGCGAAGGGATTCGCCTCCTACAAATTCCGGAGGTGGGAAAGGCTCTAAGTTCAGTCACCGCGTGCCCGCTTAGCGAAATCTCGCGACACGCGCGCTACATTTTCAATTGGCGAACTCGCTTTTCGTCGGCGACAAATGGCGAAAACCTCGTGCGGAGAGCCTCCGCGGCACTTTTCTGGCGGAAAAATTTCGATAGAAGATTGTACAATTTCTATAGAATCATGACTTGCCGAGGTCGGCCGAAGCGGGTTACGATGGATTGTGCCGCACGGCCGACTGGCGGTGGGTTGATTCCCGCCCGCCGAATTTGCCGTGCGGTCCCGCCGCAAGATCCTACCGTCCGCGGACGAACGATGAATCCTCATCGTCGAAATCCTCATCGTAAAACCCTCATCGTCTCGTCCGGTGCTTTGAGAATGCAAAGTCTCGCGTAAAGCGCGGCGAAATTGCACCGCGAATCCGGCGTCGTTGCGACACGTAACCCTCGAGGCGACCGTGAAGGGCAAAGAATCCGCCAATGCGTTCGACCGCGGCACGCGGCGGCAATCGATTGTCGCCGCGCTGTTGGGCGAGGTGTTTCGCGGTCGCTATCGGCCCGGCGAACATCTGGTGACGCAGGAATTGGCCGAGCGGTTCGACGTCAGCCACACCCCGATACGCGAGGCGCTCATCGTGCTCTCCGGCGTGGGCGTGATCGACCTGGTTCCCAATCGCGGCGCGATCGTGCGGCGGTTGACCGCCAAGGACGTTCGCGAGGTCTGCCGCGTTCGCCGCGCGCTCGAGTGCGAGGCCGTCCGCAGCGCTTGCGGACGCATCGATCTCGCGGCGCTCAACGAAATCGCCGCCGACCTCAAGCGATCGATCGCGGCCCCGATGCGTTCGGCATCGCGATTCATTGCCAAGGCCAGAGCGATCGACGCGCGGCTGCACGACTTGATCGCCGTTTCGGCCGGCAATGCGCTATTGGCGGGCGAAATCGGACGGCTCAAGATGCTGTTTCGCGCGTACCGCGACGTGGCCTGGGATCACGACGTGGCCAGCAACGACTATCATCGCCTGGCCGGCGAAGCACACGAGCATTTAGCCATCGTCGAAGCGCTGCTGGTCGGCGATCGGCGCGCGGCGACCCGGGCTATGTCCAAACATATTCTTTCCGGACTAAAGTATTGGGGCCGGGCGCTGCCCGCGGTGGCAAAGCGGAATCGAAAAGCGATGGTTCGTTCGACCGGTCACCGGAAGAATGGGAAGTTGGCCAGCAGCGACGTTGCTGGAAATTGAACTCCGGCAAATCGCCTCCTGGCATTGAGCCGCGAAAAATACGACACGCAAGTTCGACAAGATCACGAGGTAAACCAATGGCAATCAAATTTCCAATTGGAATCGTCGCGCTGGCACTGGCGGCGATCGCGTATTGCGCTTCCGTCGACGTCGTGGCGACGGAAGAGGACGCAACGAATGCCGTCGCGACGAATGTCGAAGAAGCGGCACCGTCGTACAACCGCGACATTCGTCCGATTTTTTTCGAAAATTGCTTCGCCTGCCACGGCCCGGACAGCGCCTCGCGGCAGGCCGATTTGCGGATCGACCAGCGCGACGCCGCCATCGAAGCCGGCGCGATCGAGCCGGGCAAGCCCGACGACAGCGAAATGCTCCGTCGCGTTCTCTCGGACGATCCCGACGAGCAGATGCCGCCGCCCGATTCGCATAAGAAGCTGACGAAGGAACAAAAGGAAACGCTGCGCCGTTGGATCGCCGCCGGGGCCGAGTACGAGCCACATTGGTCGCTGATTCCGCCACAGCGGGCGACGCCGCCGGAAGTAAAGAACGCCGATTGGGTTCGCACGCCGATCGACAATTTCATTCTCGCGGCGCTCGAGGCGAACGGCCTATCGCCGGCCGCTGAGGCCGATCGCCGCACGCTTGCCCGAAGGCTGAGCCTCGACCTCACGGGCCTGCCGCCGTCGCCGGACGTGGTCGAGCGGTTCGTGGCCGACACGTCGATGGACGCCTACGAAAAGCTCGTCGACTATTTCCTCCGTTCGCCGCACTGGGGCGAGCATCGCGGCCGCTATTGGCTCGACGTCGCCCGCTACGCCGACACGCACGGCATCCACTTCGATAATTTTCGCGAAATCTGGGTCTATCGCGATTGGGTGATCAACGCGTTCAACAAGAATATGCCGTTCGATCAATTCACGATCGAGCAACTCGCCGGCGATTTGCTGCCCGACGCGACGATCGAGCAGAAGATCGCCTCGGGCTTTAATCGCTGCAACATCACGACGAACGAAGGGGGCGCGATCGCCGAGGAGTATCTCGTTCTTTATGCCCGCGATCGCACGGAGACGTTCGGTCAGATTTGGCTCGGTTCAACCGTCGGCTGCTCGGTCTGCCACGATCACAAGTTCGACCCGGTCAGTCAGAAAGAGTTTTACGAGCTGTCGGCGTTTTTCAATAACACCACGCAAGCGGCGATGGACGGCAACATCAAGGATACGCCGCCGGTGATGAAGGTGCCAATGCCGGCCGATCGCGAGCGGATGGCGTCGATCGACGGCGAGATCGCGGCGGCAAAGCAGAAGGTCGACGAGCGGCGCACGGCGGCTCGCGGCGACTTCGACGCCTGGCAAACTTCGGCCGGCGGCGAGAATCTCGCTCGCAGCGTGCCGGTGGACAGTTTGCATTTTCATGCCGCGCTGAGCGAAGGCGAAGGACGTACGGCGAAGGTCGTCGTGGACGGCGCGGCGCGCGACGCGGCGTTGGCCGATTCGACGAGTTGGCACAGCGGCCCGACGTCGGACAAGGCGCTCCGCACTCAAGGGGCGGCGGCGGAGTTCTCGGACGTCGGCGACTTCGACAAGGATCAGGCGTTTTCGGTGGCCGCATGGCTCAAGCTACCGCCGAACGATTCGGCCGGCGCGATCGCCGCGCGGATGGACAATACGCAGGCCTATCGCGGTTGGGACTTTTGGGTCCAGCAGCGGCGAGTGGGCACGCACATTATCAACGCTTGGCCGCAGGACGCGCTCAAGGTGGTCGGCAAGAACCAGGTTCCCGGCGACACGTGGACGCACGTCGCGGTGACATACGACGGAACCGGCAAAGCGTCGGGCGTGAAGATTTATTACAACGGCGAACCGCAAGAGACGCTCGTCGAAAGCGACAAGTTGCAAAACACGACGCGGACCAATGTGCCGTTCAAAATCGGACAGCGGCACACCGATGGGCCGCTCAGCAATCTGACGCTTCAAGACCTTCGCATTTACAAACGGGCCCTTGCGCCCGGCGAGACGCAGTCGCTGGCCAAGCTTGCCCGGTTCGCCGGGATTCTCGCCAAGCCGGTCGACCAGCGCAGCGAAGCGGAGCAGAACGATCTCTACTCGTGGTGGCTGCAAAACTACGACGCGCCGTTCAAGGAAGCGGCCGCAGCGGTCTCGGCCATCGAACAAGAGAAGAAGCAGATCGAGGCGCGCGCGACCGTCGCTCACGTGATGAACGAGAAGGACGCGGCGGCACAGGCGTTTATCTTGTTCCGCGGCGACTACGACAAGCGGCGCGATCTGGTCAAGCCGAACACACCGGCGGCGCTTCCGGCGTGGCCCGAAGATTTGCCGCGCAACCGGTTGGGACTTGCCAAGTGGGTGCTGCGGGCCGATCAGCCGCTGATGGCGCGCGTCACCGTGAATCGATTCTGGCAGGAGATCTTCGGCCAGGGGCTGGTCCGCACGGCGGGCGACTTCGGCGTGGCCGGCGAGTTGGCGTCGAATCAGGCGCTGCTCGATTGGATGGCCGTCGAGTTTCGCGAGTCGGGCTGGGACGTCAAGGAGTTCTACAAGCTGATCGTGATGTCGGCGGCGTATCGGCAGGCGGCCGTGACGACGCCGGAGAAGTTGGAAATGGACCGCGACAACCGCCTGCTGTCGCGCGGGCCGCGATTTCGCATGGATGCCGAGATGGTCCGCGACTACGCCCTGGCGGCCAGCGGCTTGCTCGTGCCGAAACTCGGCGGACCGAGCGTCAAACCGTATCAGCCAGACGGCGTCTGGGAGGCCGTGGCGATGATCGGCAGCAACACGCGCGACTATCGCCGCGATTCGGGCGAGAGCTTGTATCGCCGCAGCATGTACACGTTCTGGAAGCGCAGCGCGCCGCCGGCGTCGATGGAAATCTTCAACGC
>JAJDEG010000705.1 GCA_029259895.1 Planctomycetota bacterium | reverse complement strand
AGTTCCGCCAAACCGCACGCCGCGGCGACGGCGGCGAGCACCAGGTGGCCAACCGCACGCTCCTCTTCCGCCCGCGATCGGCGACCGGCGACGAGTGTGACCGTCCATGTTTGCGTGAACCGCGCCGTCTGGACGGCGACGTGCGCCCGATGCGGGCCTCGCTTGCGGCGGTCGCTGGCTAGCGAAGCCGTGCAACTCACGCCGGCGACGTCGGCGGCTCCCTGCGGATTGGCGTCGTCGCGGGTCAGTCGCCTTGCCCGCTCGAAACCGGCCATCGCCATCGCCCTGGCGGTTCGCGCGCCGCAATACTGTTCGGGCGTCGCGCCGAGCCAATCGTCGAGTGCGGCGGCCGCATAGGGAACGACGGCCTCGATCACGGTCCGCGACGCACCGCCCACTTCGAGCAGCCGCGAAATCGCCCCACTCCCACCGCCGGTAACCGCCAGCACGACGCGCATCGCGCTGGCGTGAATGGCCTCGATCGTTGCGTCGATGGAAGCGCTGGCCATGCCGAGCCCTGAAACGAGCGTTAAAACGAGCCTTGAATTACAAGCGATTGTGCCCCGGCCGATGCGTCGCGCCGTCTCGTCAGTTATGCCAGGGTTGCGGCGGCACGTGCCTGATATCGCCGCGGGCGTGGATGATCTCACCGCTGATGTTCGACACCACGTCCTTCCAAAGGTCGTCGCCCTCGAAAAAAACCTGCTCGGCAGAGGCCGGCGCCGTGAGCCATGCGCCCTCTTGAAGTTCGGATTCGAGTTGCCCCTCGCCCCAGCCAGAATACCCGCTGAACAATCGGACCGGCACCGTCGGGCTTTCGATGAGTCGCTCCAACGCCGAACGCTGCGACGCGAAATACACGCCCGGCAATATCTCGCGCTCGGAAAGCCCTGCATCGCCATGTACCGCGACGAGCGGACCTTCGACCGGTCCACCGATTCCCAGCGACTGGTCGAGCGCGCAGTGTCCGCCGCCGACGCGCCGCCACACCTCTTCGATGCGGTGTTCGCTGGGACAATTCAGCACGATGCCGAGCGCTCCTTCGTCGCCGTGCTGGACGATGAGAATCACCGCTCGGGCGAAGTTGGGGTCGCCCAGTCGGGGCGAAGCGGCCAGGAGTTTTCCGGATAGCGAGTGCATCGTGGCTGGCTGGTGCAAGTATGCGGCTGTTCCACGCTCGTCGCGAATCGCCGCCGCACCGGTTATTCGCTCGGTTCGATCGAGGCCTTCATCGAGCCTTTGCATCCGTTGATGAGGTCATCTTTCCCGTACGCGTGAACCTGGTCGCGTTTCAACTCCGCTCGTTCGCGAGTGGTCGTACAAACGATGACGCGTCCCGCCGCGTCGACTTGCTTGGCGAGCTTGAATCCCATTTCGGGCGGATGTCCAAACAACTCCTGAAGCATCGTAATCACGTAAGGATACGTGTGATCGTCGTCGTCCCAAAGAATGACGTGATAGGGCGGCTGCCGGCGCTGTTTCTTCTCCTTATTGGCTTCCTTCTTCGGCGTAACGGTCGGCTCGGCGACAGCGGCTGCGGATTCCTCTCCCACGGCGGCACCTCTGGTCGATCAGTCGTTGGTACAAATCCCGCGCGATGCGGTTGGCCAGTTGAGCGGACTACTTTGCCGGCCGGCGCGGTTTGCCGGTGCCGACGGCACCCGGCCGGCGGCGTGGTGCGGCGTCGCGCCAATCATTATATTGTAGCCGAATCCCGATGGGGAAGCGCGCCGCATTTTTTTCAAGCCAAAGAACACGCGCAAACGAATTCTTCGCATCCTGCCGAATCGAACGGATACTGCCATGAGCGACAGCGCCCCCCCGCCGTTACGGAATCCGCGCGACCCCGCGGCCGGACGCGGCGGCGTGCGACTCGACGATTTGCAGCAGCTCATCCGCCGCATGTACCACGAAAAGGACGTCGCACGCGGCATCGACGGCACATTCATGTGGCTGATGGAGGAAATCGGCGAGTTGGCCTCGGCGTTGCGCGGCGGAACGCACGAAGAACGCCTAGGCGAGTTCGCCGACGTGCTAGCATGGCTGTGCACAATTGCCAACGTCGCCGAAGTCGATCTCGCCGAAGCCGTTCAGCGAAAGTATGGCGCCGGATGTCCCGGCTGCAGCCAGTTCGTATGCACGTGCGACGACGCGGAAAAGCCATGACCGGCCGCCGGCGCGTAAATGTTCGTTGCGGCGACTCGCGGGCCGCACTTCGTACGGCGTTGGCCGCTTTGCTCGGGCTATTCGTCGCCGCGCATATCGCCGACGCATCTCCGCGAGAATCGCCGCGAATTGCGTCACTCGGAATTGGCGTCGCCGGCGTGTACCGAACCGACCGCTGGTGTCCCGTCGAGGTGCGCGTAGCCGACGTGGATGCCGACGGCGAGTTCATGCTTGAGATCGACGCTGGCGATCCGTCCGACCGAATCGTAAACTATCGCTCCTCCGTGCGCCTGTTGGCGAAGGTCGAGAATCGCGTTGCCCAGCTCGTCCGGCTGGGCGGAGTGGGCCGATCCAACGCGCAAATTGTTGCCAGGCTTCGCGACGCCGGCGGAACGATCGTCGCTGAACGTAGCTTTGCCCTCGCCGATCTGGCCGAACCGCTCGAGGACGACGAATCACTCGTGCCGATCGTGGGCCGGTTGAGCGGACTCGATGCCGTCGAATATCGTCGGGGGCACGAGCATCACCAGGCCGTATTTCGACAGCTTACGTCGCTTGCGCAACTGCCGGCGGTCGGCTGGCAGTCGCTGACGGATCGGACGCTGGCCCTCGACGCGGTCGATACCGTCGTCTGGCTCGCCGGGCAATCGCCCGATGATTTCAACGAAGAACGCGATGCGCGGCACGTCGAGCTGCTCGACGATTGGGTTCGCGGCGGCGGCCGCTTGATTCTTAGCCTCGGACCGCACGCGTCGCAGTCCTTCGCCAATGGGCCGACGCTGCGACGCATGAACGTCGCGATCCAAAGCGAGTCGTCCGAGTTGCGGCAAATCGCTCCGCTCGAAACATTCGTAGGCGATGCCGCCATAGCGAGCGGACGTCCGAACGCCGGGCGATCCGATGCACGGCCGTTTCGCTTGCCGATCGTGCAACTCGCCGCGGGCGATGGCAAGACCGTCGCCGCCGCGGGCCAATCGGCCGCCGCCCTGCCGCTAGTCGTACGCATGCCGCACGGATTTGGCGAGATCGTGGTCGTGGCGTTCGACCTCGGCGACGAAGCGCTCGCCGCCTGGCCGGGGCGTGCGCGGTTGTCGTCCAAGATATTCGCGCTCGGCGAGTCGGACGAATCGTCGACGCCCGTGGATCGCCCTTTATCCGCCGCGTGGTCCGCGAAGGCCTACGAATCGCTGAGCGAACAGCTTGCCGACGCCCTCGATCAATTTCCCGGAGCGTCGCCGTCGCGGTTCTGGTATCTCGCGGCCGCCGCGCTCGGTTACATCCTCGTCATCGGCCCGCTCGATCGATACGTCGTTCGCCGCAAGCCGGAGTGGACCTGGGCGACATTTCTGGCAACCGTGGCTGTTGTGGCCGTGGGCGCTTACTACGTCGTTCGCGCGACCAAGGCCGACGCGCCGCTCGTCAATCAGCTTTGCTTCATTGACGTGGACTTGACGGCCAGCGATGCGACGG
>JAJDEG010000704.1 GCA_029259895.1 Planctomycetota bacterium | reverse complement strand
ACTTCCTTTTTCTCTCGGTAGACGACGACTGGGACTTCGCTGCCGACTGGGGTGAGGGCGACGAGGTTTACGAGGTGCGTGTCGTCGTCGACCTTCTTTTCGTTGAACCGCACGATGACGTCGCCGGCGAGGATCTTTCCGGCGTCGGCCGGCGAACGCGAGATGACGTCTTTGACGAGCGCGCCGAAGGGCCGTTTGAGGCCGAGGCGACTGGCGGCGGCGACGCCGAACCGGGAGTCGAGATTGACGCCCAAGAATGCTCTTTGGACGCGGCCGTTTTCGACCAGTTGGCGGACGACGGGCGCGACCATGTTGGACGGGATGGCGAAACCGATGCCTTCGTTCTTGCCGGACTCGGTGGCGATGGCCGTGTTGATGCCGACGACTTCTCCGCGAAGATTCAGCAGCGGGCCGCCGCTGTTGCCGGGGTTGATCGAGGCGTCGGTTTGTAAGAAATCTTGATACTTCAGCCCCGAATCGCCGAGGGCCAGATTGCGGCGGTTGCGGGCGCTGATGATGCCGAAGGTTACGGAATGGCTGAGGCCGAACGGGCTGCCGACGGCGAGGACCATGTCGCCGATATCGAGCCGGTCGCTGTCGCCGAGCCGAGCGGCGACGATGTTCTTGCCTTCGACGGCGAGCACGGCAAGGTCGGTGTCTTCGTCGGTCCAGACCTTGTCGGGCCGCAACTCGCGACCGTCGGCCAAGCGTATCTTGATTCGCTCGGCCGAAGCGCCGCGGATGACGTGACGGTTGGTGACGACGCAATTGCGGCCGCCGATCTCGACGAGAACGCCCGAGCCGGCCTCTTCGACGTGGCGTCCGCTGGATGAAACGTCCTTGTCGGCCTCGATGTGAACGACCGTTTCCTTGGCCAACAGGGCGACCTTCTTGAGGACGCCGGCGAATCGTTCGATCTCGGCGGAATCGCGTTCGAGCTCGCCGTAGATTCGCGTTCGATCGGCCGGCGTGAGGTCTTGGGCGGGCGACTTCGCGGAGCCGAGCGCCACGAGGGCGGCGATCGCCAACAGCGCGGCGCGACCGGTGTGGACCGACCGCCCGCGACAAACGACATCAGAGGGCAAACGTTTCATCGATGTATCTCCCGGTCGTGGCGGCGCATCCGCGCGAGCGTTCCGTCGCGACGGAACGCCCGTTGCGTCGGCGTCGCATCAGGAGACGTCGATCTCGATGTCATTGATGGTTAAATCGCGGTCGCCGTCGGCGTCGAGCAAATCGCCCCAATCGGAGCCGCCGAAGCTAGCCTCGCCGGTCCGCTCTAGCTCGCGCTGGCACTCGATGCAGCACGTGGCATAAGGGAGCGCGTTGAGGCGGGCGAGTTTGATCTTTTCTCCGCAGCCTTCGCAGACGCCGTATCCGCCGTCGCGGATGCGGGCGAGGGCCCGTTCGATGTTCTTCAACTCGCGGCTTTCGACTTCGGCGATTTGCGAGTTGATCTCATCATGTGCCGCATCGAGCGCCGCATCAACCACGTCGCCCGAGGTGGACTGCGCCCGCAGTTCGCGTAGCGAGCTCAAATCGCCGGCGAGTGCCTTGCGAAGCGCGTCGCGGCGCTTGATGAGGATTTCGTACATGTTCATGATGGCGTCTTTGCGTGCCATGATTTCTCCGCGTTCTGTTCTTGTCCGGTGACGGGAGTCCGTCGGTCGGATGTGCCTGGTTTTCCGTCGTCTTCTCGTTGTCCGATTCCTCTTCGGTCGGCGTGCGTAAATGTTCGCATTAGGCCTTGACAGCCCAAAAGCGCCGCAAACCAACTATAGTGCGCGGTGGGCCGATGTGACGTACGAACGCGTCGGTTGCCGCGTCGCGGTTCGCGTCGGCTCTCGTTTTTTTGCGATAACTGATTGCATTGCAATCACTTACGGCGACCGCTGTAGCGGCCGGCCGCGGTGGGCGAATGCCATGCCGTCCGATGGTCGGACGGCGGACACTTTTGGCTTTCTCGGCAAGTCGCCGCGGCGATCTGCCTTTTCGCTTCGGTTTGCCTGGCGCAGCGACTAGCTTGCTGTGGCGGGGCGGTGCTTGGCACCCCCATCGCTGCGGTAGTCGTTTCTCGTCTTCGGATAATCGGCACAACCGGCAGAATTATCCACCGGTTTTTTGGGCATCGGCGGAAATTGCCGCTCGGTTGGGCGATCGGCGGGGGAAGCGGCGACCTGTGTGGGCAGGGATAAGCTAAATCATCTCAGGGGTGCGCGTTGCGCGATGACGCGGCACGATGGCGCTAGTGCAGCGTCCACGTCGAGAATTGGGGGCACCAGTGCGATTTGCGTGGGCGTCGTCAATCGGCGTTTCTCACTGGTGACAAGCCACCAGTGCCACCCCAACTCGTAGGACGGCAAACCGGATGCAGCGAAAGGGTCAATTCATGTCGGTCGCAGATCCCGCAGATGCCCACGGCTCTCACGTGTCGCACGGCCCACCGCTTTCGCTGCGCGTGCGCGGCGGCCCGCGCGACGGCCAACTGGTTAAGCTCACGGCGGCCAAATGCACGATTGGCTCGTCGCAGGGTTGTACGCTGCGGCTGCGCGGGAAGGACGTGCGGCCGGTTCACTGTTTCATCGTGCGGGGTAAGGCCAACACGATCGTCCGCCGCTGGTCGGCCGATACGCTGATCAACGGCGAGTCGTTCGACGATCGACCGCTCGCGCTAGGAGACCGGCTGCGCTGCGGGCCGGTCGAGTTTGAGATCGTCGACGAAGCAGGGGAGTCCGTGGGGCGGCAGCCGGCGGGTGAGGGAGACGTGGCTTGCGGGCCGGCGGATCCTTATGCGACTCAGATGATATCGGGGGGCGCGGACTTTAGGCCGTCGGTCACGCCGGGGTCGCGGCTGGAATCAACGCTGCGGGATTCCACGCTCGACGACGGTGCGACGATCGTCGGTTTGAAATTGGGCGGCAAGAAGTCGAGTGGAACGGCGACAAGTGGAACGGCGACGGGTCGGGCCAAGGCGAGTGTCGCGGCGTTGGACGAACCGACAATGACGGTGGCCATGAGCGAGGTCCGGGCGTTGTTCGCTCCGGAGGCGAAGCCGGCGACTGAGGCGAACGGCGGCGAAGAGGCCGCGTCGGCGAAACTGTCGGCGAAACTGTCTGCGGAACTGGCCGAGCGAGAGCGGGAGGTGGCGAATCGCGAGGTCGAGTGCGCCCACCAGGAGCGGACGCTTGGCGAGCGGGACGCGGAGCTAGCAGGTCGACAGTCGGAGCTCGACGCGTGCGAGGCGCAACTGGCCGAGCGCGAACAACGTATCGCGCAGCGCGAGCAAGAAGCCGAATCGCGTTTGGCCGAGAACGCTGCCGAGGGTGAGGAGAATCGCGCGGAGGGCGACGACATTGAAGAATCCAGGCAGAGTCTGGAAGAAGAACGCGAGAAAGTGGAGCGGGCAAAACGCGAGCTCGACGCCGAGCACGCGATGCACGCCGCGGAGCACGCACGATGGAAGGAAGACCATCGTCAGTGGAAGACGCAGCGGCAAGGGGCCGAAAGCCAGATGGAAGGCCTTCAGGCGCAGGTCGAACACCAACTAGCGGAGATTCTCTCGCGGCGGAAGCACCTCGACCAAGATCGCGACGCCTGGAAGACCGAAAGCGACCAGCACCACCGCCAGTTGGAAGAGCGAGCGGCCGAGGTGGCTCGTCAGGCCGAGGAACTCGAGACTTGGCGCAAGGATCTGGACGCGGAGCGCGAGAAAGCGTCGGCGTTGATCGCGGAAACGTCTCGCTACGAACAGTTGTGCTCGGAACTGGCCGACGTTCGCGGCCAACTCGCGCAGCGGGACGGCGAGGTCGCCGTGGCAAAGGAGGAGATCGAACGACTGCGAAGCGCAGGGGCCGGGTTCGAGGCCGCAGCAAGAAGCGATGCGAAGAACGGCGAATCGCCGGATGCGGGTATCGCAGCAGATCGGGCGGCATTGGAACGACAAGCCGAAGAACTGATACAGTTACGCTCGGCGTTGGATCGCGAACGGGGCGAATTCGATGCCCGAGTGCGGGCCTTCGACGAGGCGGGCGAGCCGCACGAAGTTCGCGGTGGCGGCGACGAGAACGAAGCGGCCGCGGACGGCGGCGAAGGGTCGAACCTCAGTACGTGGGCGTTGCTGAAGGACAAGATTGACTTCGTCGACGACGAACCGCCGGCGCCACCGCGTGCGAAGTCGCCGGAGGCGTCGTCATTCGCTCCTCGACAGGCCGAGCCGGTCGGCGACGATCCGGAGTCGATCGAGCGATACATGGCCAGCCTGCTGACGCGGGTTGGCGGGCGAAGCACGCATTCGGAACCGGGAGCGGCGACTGCTGCGTCGTCGTTGCCACCGTCGGAATCGCACGTCGAAGCAAGTCAAGCGGCGGCGAGCGACGCATCCGACGCTACGCCTGACGCACGCGTCCGCCGGGCACATCGCTCGACGCAGTCGGTTACGCCGGAGGAAGTGGCGGCGATGCGCGAGTTGGCCAATATGAACGCGCGCGTGGCGATCACACGTCACGGCGCGCGGCAATTGATTCCCAAGATTCTCGGCAAGGCGGTGATGAGCGTGGCGGCGTTCGCGGGTGCGGCGGCAGTTTATTTGCTGAAGGCGCAGGACGACGTGCGCTATCTGGCGGCAGCGGGGGCCTGCGCGGTGGTGGGGGCGATGTTTTTCGCCCGTGGGATGACGACGGTGTCGCAGTTGTTCGCTTCGCGCCGGCCGCCGCGGAGTGGGGAGATGGAGGGTGATAGGAGTTAGGAGATAGGAGATAGGAGATAGGAGATAGGAGGTTGGGGC
>JAJDEG010000703.1 GCA_029259895.1 Planctomycetota bacterium | reverse complement strand
GCGTCCATCAATCCGGGCACGCCCAACGCGGAATCTTCGCGAAACGCCAGCGGATCGAGGAAGTCGTCGTCGATGCGGCGATAGATGACGTCGACGCGTTCGAGTCCGTCGGTCGTTCGCATGAAGACCTGCTGATCGACGACGACAAGATCGCGTCCCTCGACGAGTTCGACGCCCATTTGCTGGGCGAGGAACGAATGCTCGAAGTACGCGGAGTTGTAGACGCCCGGCGTCAACACGACGACGTTGAGATCGGCCGAGTCGTTTGGGGCGATCGCTTGCAGCATAGCGAGCAAGCGCTCGGGGTAGTCCTCGACCGGCACGACCCGCAATCCCTCGAACACGTGCGGCAGCGTGCGTTTCATGACCTCGCGGTTTTCGAGTACGTAAGACACGCCGGAGGGACAGCGAAGATTGTCTTCGAGAACGTAGAACTGGCCGTCGCGGTCGCGGACGAGGTCGGTGCCGGTGACGTGGCACCAGATTCCACCGGGCGGACGCAGGCCGATGCAATTCTTACGATAGGTGGAGGCCGACAGGATCAGATCTCGTGGGACGATGCCTTCGCCGAGGATGCTTTGCTTTCCATAGATGTCGGCGATGAACAGATTCAGGGCCTTGATTCGTTGTTTCAGGCCACGGTCGAGAAACGACCATTCGTCGGCCGTGATGATGCGGGGGACGAGATCGAACGGAAAGACGCGTTCGGTGCCGGCGTCGTGTCCGTAGACGTTGAAAGTGATGCCCAAGTTCATGAGCATTTGCTCAGCAGCGGCCTGTCGGCGCTGCAACTCGCCGTCAGTGAGCGACTCGATCCGCTGGATCAGCATCGTCGCCTGCGGGCGCGGTGTTCCGTCGTCGGTGAACAATTCGTCGTAGAAGCCGTCCGACGAGTAAGACTGGAATCGCATATTCGCCCTCCGGGCAGGTGGATGAAAAAGTGTACGTCGATCCGCCTGCGAGCGTTTTCTGGTATTTTTGGTCTGGATTTTTATTGCGACTATCCCGGCGAGACTGTGCGGCTTCGGGATTGCAGAAGTGCAACGGCAATCAATGCCTGCCAATTGACGCTCTTCGCAATAAACGAGCGGCGTGGATTCTCCGGGGCGACAGGACACGGTTAAAACTTTTTCGGCGCGGCGTCGTCGAACTGCAAACATCGCAACCCAATGTCTGCGGCCATATTGTGGCAGTATTGGCTTGATTCGTATACGGGACACACGAGCCCACTTGTTCCCGCGTTTCACGCCTCCGTCGTAAACACCGCCGCGAGTTGGAGGCACTGCTTCGCCGCTGAAGTTGGTCCAACCTCGGCGAGTTAGCGTCGAGGCTAATTGCAGTCGGTGTTGCCGACCTGAGCAGTTTGAGTTTGCCCAAACATCGGAGTGTTGGCGTGATCAACCTAATGGCAAAGCCCGGATTCGCACTTCATCCGTTCGTGCACTGTGTCGATGTGACCGGTACCAGTTGGCAATCTAGGCTTGCGGGCATTCGATCCAGCGAACGGCTGTCGGCCAAGGCGGTCCGCAAGAAGCTCGGGGTCACCGACCAGACTCCTGCGCCCGGCGCGCCCAGCTCATTCGCAGCCAGGCCGGACGAATCGTCATGACGGTGCCGAGCGCGATCGAGGTGCCGCATCCGATCCCGAGCCAGATCCCGTTGTCGGTGCCGTACCACGACGCGGCCAGGTTCATGAGGCCATGCGCGACGATGACGATCCATAGGTTGCGTCCCCACTCGCGCGCGAGCCACGCGAACCAGATGCCGCCCACCGTCGTGTAGAGGCCGTGCGGCCAACCTTGTGCGAACCCGTTTCCCGTCCACTGCACGTGCACCAGCCCGAACAGCACGCCGCTCACGATCGCTGTCGGCCAGAATGAGACACCCGCCAACCGCACGAACGCGAGGACGAGCACGCCCCGGAAAAACCACTCCTCGGCGAACGGTCCTGTGACGGCGATGCGCACCATCGGCCACTCGAAGGCGATGGCACCACCCGTCACCGGACCGAGCAGCAGCATGGGCAGCGCGATGACCAGACCGACGATGCATCCACGCGCCACGGCGCCGCCCAGACCGAGGTCTCCCAGCAGCCCGGCGGAATGCGCACCGCTTCCCCACTTCATCAAGCCCCAAAGTCCGACGCCGAACACCACGAAGAGCACCTCGTTGTCGGAATTGCGCACCCAGTCAGCGGCGCCGGACTCCGCCATCCACTCGTGGAAGCTCCGGAACAACCCGATGTGGCCGCGATAGCGAAGGAGAACAAGCGCGCCGATGGCCGCGAGCCAGATACTCGCAACGAACAGTCTCGTCTTTCCCGGCGTTGGCGCGTTGGCGGTCGTCATCGGCATAGTCTGAATACTGCACGCCGCGGGGAGCCGGCGCCACGAAACGGATAGGAATTTTGGCTTCTAACCAACCTACGAGGAAAAACCACAGATTCAAAGGTGCGTGTGTACAAAGACGGCCATGTTTTGCGATGGTGAGCGAAATTGGGTCTGCCTGAGCACAAAATGCACGTCGTTGAAGGCAGAATACGGGCCAGCGGGTTGCGCTCGCCGATTACTCGCGCTGGTGAAACAGACCTCGGAAGTTCGGGCTGCGTTGAAACGACAGTGAAGACGGGCACTGACGCAGGCTGCATTGGCGCAAATCCGGTGCGACGTCGCGACAATACCCATCGAGAGAGGTGACGGGATTTGAACTCTCTAATTCATTGCCGAAAAACAACTTAGCACGAAGGGCCAATCAGATTGGCGAAATGCAAGGACCTGTTTGAGCTCGCGAGGTGAATGCAGTAAACCGTTGCCATTTAAAGAGAAACAGCTCGCCGCGAATGAATGCAACGAGCTGTTTTGAATTCAAGTCGGGTTGATTGGAATAGGGACGTCGGGAAGCAAGTCCAATGCCGGGGTCGTGTAGCGCGCCCAAACACCGGACATCGAATAACGTAAGTGCAATTGTATCATGCATTTGCGATAACCTCAAGGCGACATCGCCGACGCGACAATTGAACCTCGATTGAGCAGGGCCCGCCCAGTAGCATGGCATGCACGCCGGAGTACACCGCTGGACGTGGGTTCGCTGGCCGGGGGTACGCGCGGCTTCGTGGCTAAGCGCCGTCGCGGTCGTGGCCGGAGGGGTGCAGCGAGC
>JAJDEG010000702.1 GCA_029259895.1 Planctomycetota bacterium | reverse complement strand
TCGACCACGAACAGTTCCGACCGGGCGATCGCTTGGTTCATCCTTGGACCGCGCGTGCCGGACGGCGATGAAATTCGCGCGTTTGCGGCGGAACACTCCGACAATGCCGAATTGCAGGCGGCGCTGGAGCGCGCGGCGTTGGCCGAGAATCCCGGAATTCGCTCGTATCGGCTCAAGAAAGCAGCGGCCGAGCATCCGGAGGCGACGGCTCTGCTTCCGGAAGACATCGACGTGACGAGGCTTCGCAAGTTCGCCCGCGACGAGATCGCCACGGAGCTAAAGCGCGTGCCGGGCGTTGCGGACTCGAACGTGATGGGCGGGCAGGAGGAGGAGATGCAGGTCGTCGTCAATCCCGAGCGGCTGGCGGCCCGGCAGTTGACGATTCTCAATATTCGCGACGCGCTGCGGCAGACCAATCAGAACACTTCGGCAGGCGAATTCTGGGAAGACAAACGGCGCTATCCAATTCGCACGATCGGCAAGTTCGATAGTCCGGAGCAAGTGCTCGACGTGATCGTGGATCGCCGCGACGATTCGCCGGTGTATATCCGCGATGTGGCCGACGTGCGAATGGGCTACAAGAAGCCAGACGGCTTGGTGCGACGGTTTGGCGAGGTGCGGCTGGCAATGAACGTGAGCCGCACGACGGGCGCAAACGTGCTTGAAGTGATGCGGGGGCTGAAGGAAACCGTCGCCCATATGAACGAGCGGCAACTTCGCCAGCGGGGCTTGGAGCTTTATCAGGTTTACGACGAAACGGAGTACATCAACTCGTCGATCGATTTGGTGTGGAGCAACATCTGGATCGGCTCGGCGCTGACGACGGCCGTGCTGCTGTTGTTCCTTCGCTCGGGCCGTTCGACGCTGGTGTTGTTCCTGGCGATTCCGACGAGCATCATCGGCACGTTTTTGATCCTGGGCCTGCTGGGGCGGTCGTTGAACGTGGTGAGCCTGGCGGGCATGGCGTTCGCGGTGGGGATGTTGGTCGATAACGCCGTGGTCGTGTTGGAAAATATCTTTCGCCGCTGGCAGAACGGCGAATCGGCGGCCGTCGCGGCTGTGCGTGGAACGGGGGAAGTATGGGGGGCGGTGGCGGCGTCGACGCTCACCACGCTCGCCGTGTTCATCCCGGTCGTGTTCGTGCAAGAAGAGTCGGGCCAACTGTTTCGCGACATTGCGCTGGCGATCAGCAGCGCGGTCGGGCTGTCGCTCGTGGCGTCGATGACGGTGATTCCGGCGGCCGGGGCGATCTTGTTGCGCGGGGCGCGCAAGCGACCGACGTATGCCATTATACGACCTAATGGCGAGAACGGTGGCGAAGAGAGCGGCAACGGCGAAGACAACGCGCACGGCCACGCTGACAACGCCAATCGCGGGCGCGTCGACATGCGTCTGGCGAGTGACGAGGGCCGGCTCGCGGCATTTCTGCGGCCTTTCGACCAGTTTGGCCGGAGGTTCGTGCGTCTCATCATCGGCGTGAACGAATGGCTTCAGCAGAGTACGATGCGGCGGCTCGGCGCGGTCGCCGCGTTCGTGCTGGTTTCGCTCGCGCTGAGCTACCTGCTGGCTCCGAAGGTTGAGTATCTGCCGACCGGCAATCGCAATCTCACCATCGGGCTGATCATTCCACCGCCTGGCTACAACATCGAAGAGATGATGCAGATGGGCGATTTGGTCGAGGACCGGTTGCGGCCCTATTGGGATGTCGACCCGAGCGACCCGAAATACGACGACCTCGAATACCCGGTGATCGAAGACTTTTTCTACGTCGCTCGCGGGCGGTCGATTTTCATGGGCCTGCGGGCGGCCGATCCGCTGCGGGCCGGCGAGTTGGTGCCGCTCATCCGCAGCCTCAACGCCGAACTCGAGGGCACGTTCGTCATCGGCAAGCAGTCGAGCTTGTTCGAGCAAGGCTTTTCCGCCGGGCGAACGATCGACGTCGAAATCACCGGCGGCCGCACGGTGGAACAGCTCGTTGGCATTGGCCGACAGGTGCTGGGTCAGGTGTCGCAGTTGATACCCGGCGCCCAGGTGCAGCCGAAGCCGAGCCTCGATCTTTCTAGTCCGGAGCTGCAAATCACCGAGAAGCGCGAGCAGGCCGCCGATCTGCGGATGCGGCCTGACGACGTGGGGTACATCGTCAACGCGCTGGTCGACGGGGCGTATGCCGGCGATTATTTCATGGGCGGTAACAAGATCGACCTGACGATCATCGGCGACAGCACGTTCGTCAAGCACACGCAAGACGTCGCCAATTTGCCGGTTTCGATGCCCAACGGGGAGTTGGTGACGCTCGACGCGATCGCGAACATCAAGTTGGCGAGCGGACCGGAGCAGATCAATCATCGCGAGCACGATCGGGCGATCACGATCGAAGTCAGCCCGCCGCCGGAGATGCCGATCGAAGCGGCACTGGCCCTGATCCGCGAGAAGGTCGTCGAGCCGATGGAAGACAGTGGGGAACTCGGCGACAACGTGCGGATTACGCTCGCCGGCACGGCCGACAAACTTCGTGCCGCGTGGGGCGCGGTGTCGTTCAATCTGCTCTTGGCGCTGGCGATTACGTATCTGCTCATGGCGGCGCTGTTCGAGTCGTGGCTCTATCCCTTCGTGATCATCGTCACGGTGCCGCTCGGCGCGGTCGGCGGAATTCTCGCCCTGGCGCTGCTCAACGTGTTCGTGCTGCAATCGCTCGACGTGCTCACCATGCTGGGCTTCATCATCTTGATCGGCACGGTGGTGAACAATCCAATTCTGATCGTCCATCAGTCGCTCAACCACATGCGCGACGAGGGCATGAATCATCGCGAGGCGGTGCTGGAAAGCGTGCGAACGCGGATTCGGCCGATCTTCATGACCACGCTCACGACGCTGTTCGGCTTGTTGCCGCTGGTGCTGATGCCGGGGGCGGGGAGCGAGCTGTATCGCGGTTTGGGGGCGGTGATGCTGGGGGGGTTGCTGGTCTCGACCGTGGTGACGCTCGTTCTTACGCCGTCGCTCTTTACGCTCACTCTGGAAGCCAAGGCTTGGGTGCTGGATCGGTTGGGAGCGAAAGATGGTGCGGGCGACGAGGACGAGGAAGCCGAGCCGGTCAGCGAACCGGCCATCGCGGCGAAATGGCAATAAGAAATTGGCACGAAATTGCTTCATAATTTCGCGTTTGGCGACTTCGTAGGGTGGGTCGAACGAAGGAGGCCCACCACGCGACGCGGCGAAATCTGGTGGGCCTCACTTCGGTCGACCCACCCTACTCGAAGTGTCGCGACGCGGCTTCGATGGGACCAGTTTGACCACAGGGGTGTCGCGGGATTCGGTTGGGGAGTAATCTCGTAGAAGACTTGCTTGAGAGCTTTGCTTCCGTGTTGCTCGGGTACGCCCGCCGCTGGTCTTTAGCCCCTCGCTCCCGTCGATGTTCGATCCCCGTACGCGCGTCGCAATCGTTGGCATGGGGGCGGTGCTGCCTGGCGCTGCGGATCTGGCCGCGTTCTGGCGGATGGTCGCTTCGGGCGGGAACGCCGTGCGCCGGGTTCCGGTGGGGCGGTGGACGCTTTCTGTCGAAGAGGCGCTGGCCGACGGAGTTGCGGCAGATCGGGTTTATTCGCCGTATGGCTGCTTTCTGGACGACGGGCAAACGAGCGCAGCGCGGTTGGGCGAGTCGCTGCGCCGAGGTGACGCTGGTGGCTTGCCCAGCGGTGCTGCCTTCGACGTCGATCTGCTCGCACGGCTCGATCCGCTGTATCGGTTGCTGGTGATCGCGGGTTGCGAGGCTTGGACGGACGCAGCGATGCAGCCGGTCGATCGGCGGCGGGTCGGCGTAATCGTGGGAAACATTGCGCTGCCCACTTGCGGTGCTTCGCGGTTGGCGGAGGAGATTCTGCGGGATGGCGGCGGTTCGTTCTTGCGTGGCGAATTGGATGCTCGTTCGGCGAGCCGCACAGGTGGGCAAGCCACCGGTGGCACCCCACGAATCCTCGAATCCCTTCCGCTCAATCGCTACGTGGCTGGATTGCCGGCTGGATTGCTCGCGGGGGCGCTGGGGTTGGGCGGCGGGGCTTTTGCGCTGGATGCCGCGTGCGCATCGTCGCTGTATGCGATCAAGCTGGCGGCCGATGAGTTGCTGGCTGGGCGGGCGGACGCGATGTTGGCCGGCGGCGTGTCGCGACCCGATTGTCTGTACACGCAGATGGGCTTTTCGCAACTGCGGGCGCTGTCGGCGTCGGGACGCTGCGCCCCGTTCGATCATCGCGCCGATGGGTTGGTCGTCGGCGAAGGGGCCGGCGTCTTTGTGCTGAAGCGGCTCGATGATGCGCTGGACCACGGCGATCGCATCTACGCCACGATCGCCGGCTGCGGGTTGTCCAACGACGTCGGCGGCAATTTGATGTCGCCGGATAGCGAAGGCCAACTGCGAGCGATGCGAGCCGCGTATCGCACGGCCGGATTCGCGCCCCACGAGGTCGACCTCATCGAATGCCACGGCACAGGGACGCCCATCGGCGACGCCGTCGAGTTTCGCAGCATGACCGCGCTGTGGGGCGAGGCCGATGCCTCGCGGCGATGTGCGATTGGATCAGTGAAGAGCAACGTCGGCCATTTGCTCACAGGCGCGGGGGCGGCGGGATTGGTGAAGACGCTGCTGGCGATGCAGCACGAGACGCTGCCGCCGTCGGCGAACTTCGAGCGGTCGGCGCGTGACGTGTCGCTCGATGGAAGTCGGCTGCGCGTTTTGAGTCAGGCGGAAGCATGGCCGCGGCGGGCGGATGGCCACCCGCGCCGCGCGGCGGTGAGCGCGTTTGGGTTTGGTGGGATCAATGCACATTTGGTGCTGGAGCAATGGCGGGACGAGGGTCGGGGGACTGGGGCGCGTGGGCAGTGGGCAGCGGGCGGTGGGCAGCAGGCAATGCTACGAACCGCGGCCCCCAGCCCACAGACTCCTCTGCCCACGGCGCGTTGCCACGTTGCCATCGTCGGTGTTGCGGCGCACGTTGGTCCGTGGATCGACATCGATGCCGTGGCACGCCGCGTGTTTGGCGATGACGGGCAGGCGACGCCTGACCTGCGCATTGCGAGTCTCGACGTTCCGCTCGGCAAGTATCGCATTCCGCCGACCGAGTTGGCCGAGATGTTGCCGCAGCAGTTGTTGATGCTCGAGGTCGCGTATGCGGCGATGAAAGACGCCGGGATTGCCGTCGACGATGCGCCGAGTGGCGGGCGGCTCGACATGGGCGCGTTCGTGGGCATCGAACTCGACATGAACACAACGAATTTTCATTTGCGGTGGGCGCTGCGGGATCATGCGCGGCGGTGGGCCGGGGAATTGGGGATCGAAACCGACGGACCGGCGTTTGAAGCGTGGTTGGGGGATGTACGCGACGAAATCTCGCCGCCGCTGTCGGCCAATCGGACGATGGGAGCGCTGGGAGGGATCGTCGCCAGTCGCGTGGCGCGGCTGTTGCGCCTGGGTGGACCGAGTTTTGCCATCTCGTCCGAGCAAACGTCGGGCTTGCACGCCGTGATCGCGGCGAGCCGAGCGCTGGAGCGCGGCGAGCTGCGCATGGCGCTGGCCGGCGCGGTCGATCTGCCGGGCGACGTGCGGGCGATGCTTGCCGAAGGCGCGGACGGAGTAGATAAGATCGTCGCCGATGGCGCGGCGGCGGTGATTCTCAAGCGGCTCGACGATGCCGTGGCCGATGGGGATCGCGTGTATGCGGTGCTTGGCGACATGGCGACGACGAGCGGCGGCGCGGTATGCGAAGAGATTGGCGAGAACGGCATTGAGGCCGGTCGGCTCGGCAATTGCGGCGCGGCGCGGGCAGTGGTGTCGCTCGTGGCGGCTTGCTTGGCGCTCGATCGAAGGCGATTGCCGGTGTCGAGGAAGGGCGGCGAAACGGGAGCGCTCGTGGCGCGGAAGGCGCAATACTGGCTGCACAACCGCGCGGCCGGGCCGCGACGGGCGACTGTGACGACGCGGTCGGTTGGCGGCGGCGACGTTCGTATTGTGCTGGAAGAAGTTGCGCCGCGTGCGAACGCGCTGGCAAGCACAGGACCGTGGTCGGCCGACATGGCGAATCGCTCTGCTGGACGAGAGAGCAGTGGCACTCGATTCGACGACGTGGGGCGCGAGGCGCTGTTCTTGGTTTGTGGCGGTGACCCGGCCGAGGTCGTCGCAGCGCTCGATCGATTGGAAGTTCAAGCCGGCGATGGTGGCGATGATATCGACGGGCCGATCGCTTCGCTGGCGACGCGCGTGTGGATGGAGGGGAATGCGGCGTGGGTCTCCGGTGCGGGGCGACTGTGCGCGGCGCTGGTGGCGGGTGATCGGCGCGCGCTGATCGCGCTCGTTGGCGAGGCGCGGCGAGCCGTGCAAAGCGGGGCGACGATTCGCCGCGACGCGATCCGCTATTCGCCGCGGCCGCTGTTGGGGCAAAGCGGTGCGTCGCGCCGGTCGGCGCTGGCGTTCGTCTATCCCGGCGCGGGGAGCCAGTTCCTCGGCATGGGACGCGATTGGGCCGTCGAGTGGCCTGACGTCATGCAGCAACTCGACGAGGAGAACGAACGGCTGGCCGATCAGTTCGCCGGCGGCAAGTTTTGGGCGGTCCAACGTCGCAACGAAATTCGCGAGGAGGATGTGGCGTTTGGGCAAGTGTGGCTCGGCACGCTGGTGACCGACGTGCTGGCGCGGTTCGGCGTGCGGCCGGGCGCGGCGATTGGGTATAGCTTGGGCGAATCGGCCGCGCTGTTTTCGCTGCGGGCGTGGCGAGACCGCGACGAGATGCTGCGGCGGATGCAGCGCTCGCCGCTGTTTACCGAGGAACTTGCCGGGCCGTGTCTGGCGGCACGGCGGACCTGGAACTTGCCGCAGGACGAAGCGGTCGACTGGCGTTTGGGAGTGATCGATCGGCCGGCCGAAGACGTGCGACGCGCGATCGCTGGTCGCGAGCGCGTCTATTTGTTGATCATCAACACACCGCGCGAGTGCGTCGTTGGCGGACAGCGGGCGGCCGTCGAACGACTCGTCGCCGATCTTGGCTGCGCGTGGCACGCGATCGAGGGCGTGACGACGGTGCATTGCGACGTCGCCCAGTGTGTCGCCGACGATTACCGCCGGTTGCACTTGTTGCCGACCATTGCTCCGGAGGGAACGCGGTTTTACAGCGGGTCTTGGGGGCGGAGTTACCACTTGTCGAGCGAGTCGGCGGCCGATTCGATCGTCGCTCAGGCCGTGGCGGCGTTCGACTTTACGCGGACGATCGAATCGGCCTACGACGACGGTGCGCGATTCTTTTTGGAGATCGGCCCAGGGGCGAGTTGTACGCGGATGATTGGGCAAACGCTGGTGGCGGGCGGCGACTCGGCCTTGGGCGGTGGTCGCGAGCATGTCGCGTTGCCGCTGTGCGTGGCGGGGCAGCGAAGTCATGCGACGTTGTTGCGGGCGCTGGCGGCGCTGGCGGCGGAGGGTTATCCGGTCGACCTGTCGCCGTTGTACGATGCGGCGGAATACGATGCGGCGAAAAAGAGTTCTTGCGGCGGCGTGCGTACGAGCAGGAGCGACACGATGACGGTTACCGTGCATCGAACGGCATTCGAGATTCCGACGCCAACGCGCGGAGACGCTGCTGCTGGTGATGACGGCGACTTATGGAGCGGCACTGAAGATTCGTCGAGTAGTGCCGAAGTTGACGTTGGCTCGCGGTTCAGCACTGCTGGACAAGCCAGCAGTGGCACCCCGGAAAATGGACGATCCCGCATCGACACCCCTACCGAAGTTTCGCCGGTTGCCGAGGATGAGCGACAGGCGAGGTTGCTGGCGGCGGCCGAGCGGCGAGCGGCGTTGGTCGGACGAATCGTGGAAACCGAGCGAGAAAAGGCATTGGCCCAGGAGCAGTACTTGCTATTTTCCGCGCAGGCGACCAACGCCACCGCCAAAGCACGAGCGTGGCGAGCGGCATCGCTGGCGACTGCGGGCGGAAAAGTGGGGAACTACGATCTCGGTGTCGAGCTGGATGATCGTGGCGCTGGCGACGAACCGCCGCGGTCGCTGGATCGATATCAGTGCCTGGGTTTTGCCACCGGATCGATCGCGGCAGTGCTGGGGCCGACGTTTGCCGAGGCCGATGCGTTTCCGACGCGCGTGCGGCTACCGGACGAGCCGTTGATGTTGGTGGATCGCATCTTGGAAATCGAGGGCGAGCCGCATTCGCTCTCGAGTGGCCGCGTGGTGACCGAGCACGACGTAACGGCCGGGGCGTGGTATCTCGACGGCGGGCGGATTCCGACGTGCATCGCGGTGGAGGCCGGGCAGGCGGACTTATTCTTGTCGGGCTATTTGGGCATTGACTTGCACACCCGCGGGCTGGCGGTGTATCGGTTGCTCGACGCGGTGGTGAC
>JAJDEG010000701.1 GCA_029259895.1 Planctomycetota bacterium | reverse complement strand
GTTTCGGCAACATTTCTCGGCTCGCTAGCCTGTCGGTTTCGAGGGCATCATCGCCGCGGAGTGGCGTCTTTCGCCGTGCCCAGTAAGAAACTGTCTGTCTTGCGGACAACTGGCCCGCGGCTTGCTCTGTTGTTCCGCCGCACCTGCTGAGCGTCCGGCGGCGCGCGAGCCTTGGTCCTCTCTGGCTCTCGCCCGCCGGGTGTTCTGAACGGGTGTTGCATCGACAGCCTCGGACCATCGCGCCCACTTTGCCGTTGAATTCATGCACGCCGCCGAACTTGTCGAACTCGCCGCCCTGCTGACCGCCAACGGCCCAGCGCTGTTGGCCGAAGGGGCCCATCCGCCGCCCGAACGGCTTGACGAATATTGGACCGCCTCGAAGTGCCGGCTCGACCGGTGGTTGCGAACGCTGGCCGACTATCGCCGATTGGGCGAGCAAACGGCGCGGCGGCCGACGACGGCGGATTGGTCGCGGCTGCGGCCGGTGACCGAGGAAATTCTTACCGGCGAAGTACTCACGCGGGTTTGGGCGGCGCTGATGACGGCCGGCGATAGCCGTCGCGGCGTGGCACACGGCGAACCGATCGCGCGCAGCATCTTGCTGGGGCATATGGAAGCGCGCAATCGCGTGCTCAATCTGGTCGTCAACGGAGAAGGAATCGACCGCCGGCACGCAATTGCGATCAATCGATTGCGCCGCCGGTGCGACCGTTGGACGGACTTGCTGATCGGATACTTGGTTCAGCTACACGACGTCAGCGCGTTCGCTCCGAATCCCGATCGAGCGCTCGACTTTGCCGACGATCTGCGATTCCAACAACAAACGGCCGGCGGGCGTCATGCGTGGCCGCTGGTGCTTGCATCGCTGCGGGCGGGCATGGTACGCGGCTTTGCGGACCGCAGCCCGAACGGCGATCTTAATGCCCGCATCGCGGCGAGCGTGCTGGCGTCCATTTCTCCGCTAGCGTTCGACTCTACCGGCGTAATGCGGTCGCTGTGGATGGTGCGGATCTCGACGGCCGCGACGGACGCGGAAGGGATGATCGCGGAGTTGATCCGCGCGGACTCACCATCGCATTTGCCGATGCACAACCGCCGCGGAGCGCCCGGCCTTGGTCCGGCCGAGTCGCCGTAGTTGGCGTGCGTTTCGTTGTGAGAACGAATCCCGCGCGGCGCAGCCATGTCGGTCGCGGCGGGTTATTCTGGGAATTCTTCCTCGCGAACCCTTGTGTCCGCGCTCCGGCGTTGGGTTAATACCTGGGTCGCGTCGCCATCGGTCGCCGCGCATTCCCGCCTGCCTTCCGCTCGAAAGGAACCTACCCATGACGCGCCCGACGTTTCTCTTTGCCGTGTGGACGCTGTTCGCCGCGCTGCCCTTGTCGGCGGCGGAAATCGTGACGATCACGAAAGACAACCTGTCGCAGGGCGTTGCGCCCGCGGGGAAGGAAGCCGATTGGATTCTCGGCGATCACGTGCTTCGCAACGACAAGATCGTCGCCGTCGTGGCCAATCCGATTGCGACGCGCAATGCCAACATGACCGTCAAGAACGTGGGCGGATGCATCATCGATCTTACGGAGCGCGACAAGCAGAACGATCAGCTTAGTGCCTATTATCCCGGCGGCGGCGGGTACGTTTACGATTTCGTCAACGTCGGCGCGGAGGGGGAAAGCGTCACATCGGAGTCGACATCCGACGCGAAAGGCCAGCGTACGCTATTCGTGAAGGGAAAGACCGTTAAGTTTCGCACCAACGCGATGTCGGAGAAGAACGCCGCGCAGGTCGACGTGACGTATTTGTTGGCCGATGGGAACGATTTTCTTACCGTCGCGACCAAGTACACCAACCCGCACGACAAAGCGATCAAGGTCGAGCTGAAGGATCTCGTGCGGGCGGACAGGACGTTTACCTCAGCGGTTGACGCGGCGGCGAACGTTGTGTGGTGGGACGACGAGTGGTTCGGTCAGGCTTATGGCATCGTGCCCGTCGAGACGAAGCTGGCGGACGGTACGGCGACAAAGGGCCGCGGCTCGCGCGACCCGGTGCGTTACAACGTCGACGGCGCGACGACGGCGGAAATCGCGCCGGGTGAGTCGGTCGAAGTCGTCGTGCGGCTGTTTCCGGCCGGAAGTTTGCTCGCCGCGCGGGCGATTGCCGGTCGAATGGCGGATCAGCCGAGCGTCGCGACGTCGATTACGGTGGAAGACGACGCCGGGCCGGTGCCCGGCGCGATGGTGACGGTGTTCAACGGCAAGCAGAAGTATGCTGCCGGCCGGGCGGATAAGGATGGCAAGCTAACGGTCGCGCTGCCGAAGGATGATGGCGCTTGGCGGGTGGTTGCTTCGGCGGTTGGTCGCGGCGAGAAGGAGATTCCGCTCGATCTGATGACGACGGACGCGGTGCGCGTTCAGGCGGCGCTGCCGCGGCCTGGATTCGTCGTGGCGAATATTACTGGCGAGAACGGCAGGCCGATTCCGTGCAAGGTGCAGTTTCGTGCGAAGCAAGGCGACGGCGGGGGCGATGCGAAGTCGAAGCTGGCCGATCCCGATTTTGGACCGGACAGCACGGACACGGCCGTTGGGAATTTGTATTACAGCCACGACGGCAAGTTTCGCCAGGAGATCGCGCCGGGCGAGTACGACGTGACGATCAGCTACGGTCCGGAGTACGACGCCGTGTTTACGTCGATCTCGGTCGAGCGAGGCAAGGAAACGCAACTAGCGGCGAAGCTCGTTCGCGTCGTCGACACGAAGGGCTGGGTGAGCAGCGATTTTCATAGTCATTCGACGCCGTCGGGCGACAATACTTCGAGCCAATTCGGCCGCGTGCAGAATTTGTTGTGCGAGCACATCGAGTTCGCGCCTTGCACGGAGCACAACCGCATTTCGACGTACGTTCCGCACCTCAAGCGGCTTGGCGTCGAGCATTTGATG
>JAJDEG010000071.1 GCA_029259895.1 Planctomycetota bacterium | reverse complement strand
TCGTGGAACGTCCTTCGCCGCAATTGTCAGGCACGGGGGTGCCTGACCTACATCGACTGATGACGCGGAAATGACGTTGGGCGGGATGCGTCCAAGGTTCGATTCGAGCAGAAGCCCGAAATAAAGACTCCCGTCCCCTTTCCTTTGTTCCCGTCCCCTTTCCTTTGTTTCCCCCTTTGTTTCCCTCATTTATTTTGCCCGTTAGGCGATGCGGTGCGCCAGCACGCGCAATGCATCACACAATTCTCGCAACTCATCAGCATTCAGTTCCACGGGATCGCCGAATTCAGTGACACACTTGATATGGAGAGTCGAGTCACTTTCCGTCCAAATTGAAATATCGCCGTTGCATAGAACTATAACGTCGTCATTCGCAGGCGCATTCATTCCAGCCCTCGCGGCATCGTTGGAAATAGCTGAGTAAGTCACGCGTTCACGGGCGTGATCGACTTTTTACGCCAAGACCGCCTTCACCACCCGTGCCGGTTCCACGCCGCTGAGGCGCATGTCTAGGCCTTGGAATTTGTAGGTGAACTTGTTGTGGTCGATGCCTAGTAGGTGGAGGATTGTGGCGTGGAGGTCGTGGACTGAGGTTCGGTTTTCTGTGGCGTGGTAGCCTAGTTCGTCGGTTGCTCCGTGGCTGATGCCGGGTTTGATGCCGCCGCCGGCTAGCCACATGGTGAAGCCGGCGAGGTGGTGGTCGCGGCCGTTGCCCTGGGCCATGGGGGTGCGGCCGAATTCGGAGCCGAAGACGATGAGCGTGTCTTTGAGCATGTCGCGCTGTTTCAGGTCGGCGATGAGGGCTGCCGCGCCGCGGTCGACTTCGTTGGCGCTGCCGGCGACGTGGGTCTTGACGGAGCCGTGGTGGTCCCAATCGCGGTGGTAGAGCTGAATGAAGCGGGTGCCGCGTTCGGCGAGTCGGCGGGCGAGCAGGCAGTTGGCCGCGAATGTGCCGTCGCCGCCTTTGGTTCCATACAGATCGAGGATGTGCTGCGGCTCGTCGCTGATGTCCATCAGCTTGGGGACGCTGGTCTGCATGCGGAAGGCGAGCTCGTATTGGCTGATGCGAGTGGCGACTTCGGGGTCGTTGCTTGATTGGGGACCGCCCGACTGGTCGAAGAGTTCGTTGAGCGATTGGACCGCGTCGACGACGTCGCGCTGTTGGGCGGTGGTGACGCCGGCGGGGTTGGTGACGTAGAGGACCGGATCGCCTGTGCCGCGGAACTCGACGCCTTGGAAGCGGCCGGGGAGGAATCCGCTGTGCCATTGGCGGGCGGCGATGGGTTGCTTCTGGCCGAACTTGCCGGTGGAAACCATGACGACGAAGCCGGGCAGGTTTTGCGACTCCGCGCCGAGACCGTAGAGGAGCCAGGAGCCCATCGCGGGGCGGCCGGCGATCATCGAGCCGGTGTTCATGAACGTGTGGGCCGGGTCGTGGTTGATGGCTTCGGTGAACATGGAGCGGATGATGCACATGTCGTCGGCGCACTTCGACGCTAGCTCTGGCCAGATGGTGCTGATCGATTGGCCGGACTTGCCCCACTGTTTGAACTCGTGCTGCGGGCCAAAGCAGTTGAGCTTCGCGCCTTGGAGTTGGGCGATCTGCTGGCCTTTGGTGATCGACTCGGGCATCGGCTGGCCGTGCATCTCGGCGAGCTTTGGCTTGTGATCGAAGGTGTCGAGATGGCTCATGCCGCCGGCCATGTAGAGCCAGATGACGCGCTTGATTTTTGGCTCGTGGTGCGGCGGGTTGAGGACGCCGGTCCAGTGCTGGACTTTGGCGTCGGTGTCTCCTTTGGAGGCGGGGTCTTTGGCGTCGGCGGCAAGGAGCGAACGCGGCAACATCGACGCGAGGGCCATCGAGCCGAGGCTGAGGCCGGTGTTGTGGAGGAAGGCGCGGCGGGCGATGTGGTTGGGAAGCATGGCGGAGCGGGGGCTGGAGGCTGGGGGTCGGGGATTGGGGGGCAGAGGGCGGGGCGATGGATTTAGTTTAGTCGAATCTTGGTGTGTGGGCACGCGGAAGGGCGGGGGTGAGGAGATAGGAGATAGGAGACAGGAGACAGGAGACAGGAGATAGGATTCGGGGAATTCGTGGCGGCGTTGCCTTTTGGGGATTGGCGGGCTTAGAATAGAGTGTTCCTGCCTGGTGGATGGGGTGCGGCTGAATCTCCTGCCTTGCCGCGCGACCCGTTCGCCGCTGAATCGTTGACCGACGAATTCCCTTGCTGCTCCGTTTGCCGCGGATGCTTGAGCGATGTCTGCTTCTTACGATCCGACGAATCTGGCCGGCGGCGCGTTCACGCGGCGCGAGATGTTGCGGCGTAGCGGCATGGGCTTGGGGATGATCGGACTGGCCGGGCTGCTGGGCAATGAGCTATCGAGTACCGCCGCGGCCGAGACGGGGTATCAGAATCCGATGGCCCCGAAGCTGCCGCATTTTCCCGCGCGGGCGAAGCGGGTGATTCATATCTTCGCCAATGGCGGGCCGTCGCATATCGACACGTTCGACCCGAAGCCGCTGCTGGCGAAGTATGCCGGCAAGGAGTTGCCGACGCCGAATTTGCCGACCGAGCGGAAGACCGGGGCGGCGTTTCCTTCGCCGTTCAAGTTCGCCAAGTATGGCGAGAGCGGCATCGAGGTGAGCGAGTTGTTTGCGAACGTCGCCGAGCATATCGACGACATCGCCGTGATCCGTTCGATGCATGCCGACGTGCCGAATCATGAGCCGTCGCTGATGCTGATGAACTGCGGCGAGAGCCGGCTGACGCGGCCGAGCATGGGGAGTTGGGTGACGTATGGCCTGGGGACCGACAATCAGAATTTGCCGGGCTTCATCGCGATGTGCCCTGGCGGGTATCCGATCAAGGAAACGCAGAACTGGCAGGCGGCGTTCCTGCCGGGCGTGTATCAAGGGACGCACGTCGATACGCGGCACACGTCGATCGATAAGCTGCTGGCCGACATTCGCAACGCGCGGATCGATCTGAATGATCAGCGAGCGCAACTCGATCTGGTCCGCGCGCTGAACGAGCAGCACGCCGCGGCGCGAGGGCACGACCCGGCCCTCGAGGCGCGGATTCACTCGTTCGAGCTGGCGTATCGGATGCAGCGTGAAGCGGCCGAGGCGTTCGACTTCAGCCGCGAGCCGGCGCACATCCATAAGCTGTACGGCATCGGTAATCCGCAGACGGCGCTGCACGGGCGGCAAACGCTGATTGCGCGACGGTTGATCGAGCGCGGCGTGCGATTCGTGCAAATCTGGCACGGCAGCGGACAGCCGTGGGATAACCACGACGACATCGAAGTGAACCACCGCATGTTGGCCGGGCAGTGCGACCAGCCGATCGCGGCATTGCTGGCGGACTTGAAGCAGCGCGGCCTGCTGGAAGAGACGCTCGTCATCTGGGGCGGGGAGTTTGGCCGCACGCCGACCGTGGAATTGCCGCAAGCGGGCGCGAACGCAGGCAAGATCAATGGACGGGATCACAATCATTACGGCTTTACCACATGGATGGCCGGCGGCGGAGTGCGGGGCGGACAGGTGTACGGCGCGACGGATCCGTTTGGGTTTCAGGCCGTCGAGAACAAGATGCACGTTCACGATCTGCACGCCACGATCATGCACTTGCTAGGCTTCGATCACGAACGGCTGACGTACCGTTATGCCGGGCGGGATTTTCGGCTGACCGACGTGCATGGGCGGGTGGTGAAGGACTTGGTGACGTAGGAACAGGGGCTGGGGGCTGGGGATTGGGAGAAAGGGATTCAGGATTCAGGATTCAGGTTTCGGGGAGAGAGCTATGAACTTGGAAAAACTATTTGGTGCCGTGTCCGCGATGCGACGTCGGTTGCATCCGGTGGCGTTGTTCGCGGCGATTGTTGCGTTGGGGCTGATCGGCTGCGATGCGGCGGCGGAGAATCCTTTGCCGGACGGTCGCGTCGCGAACTTGGTGAAGGAGGCCAAGCCCGTTGCCGCCGATTGGCCGCGGTATTTGGGGCCGCAGGGAACGGGCGTTTCGCACGAGACCGGCTGGGCCACCGAGTGGCCGGAGGACGGTCCGAAGGAGCTTTGGTCCGCCAAGATCGGTACCGGCTTTTGCAGCATCGCGATTGCCGGCGGGCGAGCGTTCACAATGGGGCACGCCGATGGCGACGACACCGTGTTTGCGTTCGATGCCGCCAGCGGCAAGGAGATTTGGACGCACACCTACGGATGCAAACTGGTAGACAATCTGCACGAAGGTGGTCCGGCCGCGACGCCGACCGTCGACGGAGACCGCGTTTACACGTGCAGCAAGGAAGGGCAGCTATTCGCGCTCGACGCTGCCTCGGGCGACGTCGTGTGGAAGGCCGAACTGCAAACGCTGCTCGACGTGAAGATGCCGACGTGGGGTTTTTCCGGTTCGCCGACGATCGTGGGCGACATGCTCGTCATCGACGGCGGCCGCGTCGTGGCTCTTAACAAGGCGACCGGCGAGTTGATCTGGAAGACCGAAGCGTTCAAGCCGGGCTACGGCAGCGTAACGCCGTTCGCACGCGGCGACGAAACCCTGCTCGCCGTGCTGAACAACGAATTCTTGCTCGTGCTGCGAGCGAAGGATGGTAGCGAAGTCGCGCGGCAAGAGTGGATCACCTCGTTCGATACGTCTGCTGGCACGCCGTTCGTGCTCGGAGACACGATCTTCGTTTCGACCGGCTACGGCAAAGGTAGTGGGCTGTTCCGGCTCGTCGACGACAAGTTCGAACTGGTGTATCAGAATAAATCGCTTCGCAACCACATGAACAATTCGATTTTCCACGACGGCCATCTGTACGGCTTCGATGGGCAGTCGAACCAGTCGCGCAATTGCAATCTCGTCTGCATGGACTATCAGACCGGCGAAGTTCGTTGGAAGGAACGGGGCCTCGGTTGCGGTTCGCTGATCGTCGTCGACGGCAAGATCGTCTGTCTGGGCGACAAGGGAACGCTGGCCGTCGCGCCGGCCACGCCCGATGGATTCAATCCGACGGCCAAGGCGGAAGTGCTGTCCGGCAAATGCTGGACGACGCCGGCGCTTTCGCATGGGCGGATTTACTGCCGCAACGCCGAAGGCGATTTGGTGTGCCTCGACGTGAGCAAGTGACGCGCGGTGGACGGTGCGATCACGGCGAATCGATACGCTCGGCCGCTTCTTTCTCCGCCCGGGCCATTACCTCGGCAATCGAAACGGGCTTGCCGCCTTGCCGTTTGCTTTCATCGGCGGCTTCCATGAACGCGAACAGTTCGAGCGTTTCGCTCGCGCTGACCGGCGGTTCGCGCGTGCGGAAGAACTTGGCGATTTCCGCGCATAGCGGCGCATAGCCCTCGTACTTGCCGATCGGCGCAATGCCTTTGCTGCCGTAGACGATTCCGCCGTAGTCGCCCTTGCCTTCCCGCAATCCGCGATAGGTCGCCACGCGTCCGCCGCGCCACGTGCCGGTCACCACGTCCGTTCCTTCGGTGTGCGTGCGCGTGACGGTTTGGCAACCTTCGCCCATGATCGTGTAGAGCATCTCGACGCCGTGAACGCCGTACCAGAACAGATCGGGATGGTGCGGCTCGATCGAGCACGGCGAATGCACGACGCAACCGACCACGTCGCCCACCTGCGGATCGCTCTTCATGCCGGCGATGCCGGGGCTGAAACGGAGCGACGAACTGGAAAACACGGGCACCTTGTGCCGCTCGGCGAGGCGATAGATGGCGATGGCATCGGCGAGGCTGCCCGCCAGCGGCTTGTCGATGAACAGCGGCTTACCCGCGGCGATGACCGGCCGAGCCTGGGCGAGATGCGGCCGACCGTCGACGCTTTCCAATAGCACCACATCGACCTTCGTAAGCAGCACGTCGATCGAGTCGACGATTTCCACGCCGGCCTCGCGCATGTCCTTGGTAAAGCCGGCGACGCGGTCGCGGCTGGAGGAAATGTCTTCGCTGCCGCCCGGAAACGCGGCGACGACTTCGACGGCGGCCACGTCGCCGGTCGCCTTGGGGTCGTTGAACAGCCGAGTGAACGCCGTGCAGTGCGACGTATCCAGCCCGATCATGCCGGCGCGGATCCGTTTGGCGGGCGAAGCTGGCTCGTCGCCGCGGCAACGCGGGGATGCATCGTCGAAGGCGTGACTCATTAGCATGGCGACGGCGGCGAGGAAGAGAATCGCGGGGCGGAACATAAAAGACTCTTTCACGTTTCGGGAAAGGCAATAACCTGGCGTCGTTCGTACGAAATGCTAGCAGACGCACGTTCGCGAGTGAACTGTTCACAACGTAGTGGGTCGGAATTGAAAACCGACTCGCAACGAGCCGCGTTGTCGCTTTTCGATTTTCCTGCACCCTTTCGGCAACGCCTGCGCACCTATAGATGCATGGCGACGGTGAATATGGACATGCTGCCCGCTACCGATCAACGCAACTGTGAAACGGTTTCGTCCGACGAAACCGACGTTCAGTCTGCGCCCAGAGATTTAGGCGATTTGGCGGCGGAGGCTCGTGGAAGTTCACAGGCGACTTCGCTGGAAGTCCAGCACATCGGTGCATCGCTCGTGCGGCGGCATCAGTCCGAAATATGGCGGTACTTGCGGTTCCTCGGCTGCCAGGACGCGCAGGCCGACGACGTGACGCAGGAAACGTTTCTGGCCGTGCTGAAAAAACCGCCCACGAGCCGCGACTTGGCGGCCGTGAGGGCCTATTTACGATCGGTGGCGCGAAACACGTTTCTAGCGCTGCTGCGAAAAACCAGTCGCGAGGCGGAATTCGACCTCGACGCGGCCGAACGGATTTGGGCCGAGTCCCATCCTCGCGACGGCGGCGACCAGCGGCTCGCGGCGCTCGACGATTGCCTGGACCAACTCGAAGGCCGAGCGCGGCAGGCGATCTATCTGGCGTATCGAGATACCAAGTCGAGAAGCGACATCGCCGCGACGCTCGAAATGAGCGAGGACGGCGTGAAATCGCTACTGCGAAGAACCCGCGACGTGCTGCGGCAGTGCGTCGAGCGAAAAGTAAGCGGATCTGGCGATTCGTCTTGATGTTGAATGCGTTTTTTTAACCACAGAGGACACGGAGGACACTGAGAGGAAAGAATGCAGTAAGAAGGCTTGGGAATGACGGAGTTCGCGTCATTCGTTCAATCTGCGTTCTTCAATCTGCGTCTTGTATGGTCTCTGTGACCTCCGTGTCCTCTGTGGTGATAGTTCTTGCCCGCCAACTGCCGAATAGCTCAGCGGCGCGTGCGGCCCAATCGAAAAGGTGATGCGATGGACGATAAGCAACGCGAAGAAATGCTTGACCGCTTGATGCACCAGACGCTCGAAGAAAAGCTCGGCACGGCGCGGCCATGCGACGTGGCGGACAAGTTTGGCGGTGTTTCGCCATTGCAGCGAACGAGGTTGGTCTCGCGGACCTGGTTTCGCGTGTCGGTAGTCGCGGCGTCGGCTGCGGCGATTGTGGTCGGCGTCGTTGCGTTTTCGGATCCGGTACCAACTTTTACGTCGTCGAGGCTCAATAAGACGTCGCTGGCCGACGCTCGCAAGGAAGAAGGCAAGAAAGCGGAGCGGCTGACGGACGACGAAATTGCAAATCGATTGGTCGGCACGCCCCCGGTGCAAGTGCTGGGGCAGCATGCCGGCACGGAAGGCTTCGACGTATTGCTAGGGGGTGAGAACGAATCCGACAGGGATGTCGCGGACGTGCTTGCAGAGACGATCGACGCGGACTGGATTGCAGAGCATAACGCTTCTAAAGCTCGCAAGAGTTCGTCCGACGATAAAGCAATGGCAATGGCAATTGACTTGCCCAAGTCTGCCACGAGTACGGCACCTAGCACGCAGCCCTCCGAGGGATTCGGCGGTGGGGACCGGGAAAGTGGGGGGCGGTACGCCAGCGCTGGACGCGGCGCAAGTACGAAGTCTGAAAGCACGGTGGAAAAGTATCGTCGGACGCCCAACGCTGACGCTTACGCATTAGATGTTCTCGAAGAGCGTGTTAATTCGGCCAGCGATTTTGCGGAGAATGAGTTTTCCGATCCGTTGGGGAGCCGGCGGTCTATCGACAAAGACGGCGACGGCATCGCGAAAAGCGAGTCCGGACGGTTCGCCCGCCATCCCGACACCGGCGAAGGCCGCGACCGGTTTGCTCGGTTGCACGACAATCGATTTCTAACCGCGACCGCCGCTCCGCTTTCGACTTTTTCCATCGACGTCGATACCGCTTCTTACAGCGTCGTGCGCAGCCGCATCGAGAACCGCATGCTGCCGCCGCCGGAGGCTGTGCGGGTGGAAGAACTCGTCAATTACTTCGCTTACGACTATCCGCAGCCGACCGACGGTGCGCCGTTCGCCGTGCACGTCGACGTGGCGGCTTGTCCTTGGGCCACCAAGCATCGCCTCGTCCGCATCGGACTCAAGGGCAAGGAAATCCCCAACAGCGAGCGGCCGGCCAGCAACCTCGTGTTCTTGGTCGACGTTTCCGGCTCGATGCGGCCCGCCAACAAGTTGCCGCTCGTGCGACAGGGTTTGCTGCGGCTGATCGATCAACTCGACGAGCGCGACCGCGTGGCG
>JAJDEG010000008.1 GCA_029259895.1 Planctomycetota bacterium | reverse complement strand
GAGGATATGCACAGCCCCAACTTGCCCGACGGCCGGGCGCACAACGTACGGCTCGCCGCTTTGACGAGGGCGACGGCGGCCGCTGCCGAGGAAGCGGGGGTCGCGTTCGTCGATCTGTTTCATCCGTCGCTGGACCTGTTCACCAAGTCCAAGCAGCCGCTCACGATCAACGGCGTGCATCTGTCTGAAGAGGGCAACCGGCAACTGGCCGAAGTGATCGCGCGAGAACTGTTCGGCAAGCCGGTCAGTCGTTCGACTTCGTTGGACACATTGCGCCAAGCCGTGCTCGACAAGAATCTGCACTGGTGGAACCGCTACCGCGCTTCCGACGGCAACGACATATGGGGCGGACGTTCGACGTTGAAGTTCGTCGACGGCCAGACCAACGCAGACGTACTTCAACCGGAACTGGCGATGCTCGATGTGATGGCGGCCAACCGCGATGAGGTCGTCTGGGCACGCGCGGCCGGCAACGACAAGGCCGTGGACGACAGCAACGTCCCCAAGCCCGTGCCGGTGATCTCGAACGTAGGCGGCGGCAGCAAGAGTTCCAACGCGGTCAAGGAAGGTCTGCTGAACTACATCAGCGGCGAAGCGGGACTAAAGCACATGGCGGTGGCCAAGGGTTTCGAGGTGAGCCTGTTCGCGGACGAAGCTCGCTTCCCACAGCTCGTCAATCCCGTGCAGTTGCAGTTCGACACGAAAGGCCGGTTGTGGGCCGCCGTGTGGCCGACCTATCCGAAGTGGGAGCCCCTCAAGGAGATGAAGGACGCGCTGATCATTCTCCACGACGACGATAACGACGGCGATGCCGATCGCGTCACGGAATTTGCGAGAGTGCACAACCCGCTCGGCTTCGAGTTCTACAACGGGGGCGTGATCGTCACGTGCCAGTCCGAACTGCTGTTTCTGAAAGACACCGACGGGGACGATGTCGCCGACGTGCGCACTCGCCTGCTGTTGGGACTCGACACATCCGACACGCATCACGGCGCGAATAATCTCATTTACGGCCCCGATGGCGGGATTTACTGGCAAAGCGGCGTCTTCATGGTGCACAACCACGAGCACCCGTGGGGACCGTCGTTACAGTCGTCCGCGTCGGCCATGTACCGCTTCGACCCACGGCGGTTCACGATCTCGATGCACGCCACGAACTCGCCGAATCCGCACGGCATCGCGTTCGACTACTGGGGATATCACTACGCCACCGACGGCACGGGCGGGCGGGCCTACCAGGTGCGGCCCGACGGCAACAGCTTCAAGATGCACGAGCTGCTGAAGAAAGAAGTCCGTCCCGTGACCGCCAGCGAAGTCGTCAGTAGCACGCACTTCCCCGAATCAATGCAGGGAGATTTTCTGATCTGCAACGTGATCGGCTTTCTGGGCATCAAGCACTATCACCTGGATCGCAACCCTGAGACGGGAGCCGTGTGGGGCGAACCGGCCGGCGACGAACTGACGGTGACCACAATCAACTTCGACGGCAGCGAAACAAGAGACAAATCGCGCGGCCTGCTAATGAGCGGCGACAAGAACTTTCGTCCGTCCGACGCCATATTCGCGCCCGACGGATCGCTCTACTTCTGCGACTGGCACAACGTCATCATCGGCCATATGCAGCACAACGTGCGCGATCCCAACCGCGACCACGCTCACGGACGGATCTACCGCATGACCGCCGTCGGCCGGCCGCTGCAGAAGCCGGTCCCGATCGACGGCCAGCCGATTCCCGCGCTGCTCGAAAACCTCACGTCGCCCGTCGACGGCATCCGCCATCGCACGCGGATCGAGCTCAGCGAGCGCGATTCCAAGGAAGTCATCGCCGCGACGAAGGAGTGGATCGAGCAGTTCGATCCCCAGAAGAAGGAACATGCGCATCATCTGCTCGAAGCGCTCTGGCTGCACCAGCAACACAACGTGCGGGATCTCGACTTGCTCGACCTCGTCTTGAACTCGCCCGAACCGCACGCGCGGATCGCGGCGAAGACTGTGCAGCATTTCTGGACCAACGTCGAAAAGACCTTCCGCGGCGGCATCATCGCCGAGGCGGAACTTGCCTCGTCGCAGAAGTCCGGCATCCTCAGCGACACGCCGGAACTGACCACGATTCGTATCGCAACCGTGCCTGAGAAGATGATTTACGACGTGCGGCAACTCACGGTGAAGCCCGGCAAGAAGGTTCATTTGACCTTCGCCAACTACGATTTCATGCCGCACAACATCATGCTCGTCAATCCGGGCAAAGCCGACGAAGTCGGACTGGCGGCGATCAATCTTGGCGCCCGAGGCTTTGATGTCGGCTTTGTTCCCGACAGCAAAGAGATCCTCTGGCACAGTCCGCTGGTCGACTACGGTCAGGAGGAAGTGATCGAGTTCACCGCACCGACGGCGGAGGGAGCGTATCCCTACATCTGCTCCTTCCCCGGCCACCACCGCGTGATGCGCGGCATGCTCTACGTCACCGACAACCTCAAGGAATTCCTCGTCAAGAATCCTCAGCAAGAGATCAAACTCACCGAATGGAAGCACAGCGACTTTAGCGAAGATCTCAAGCGCGTCGCGGAACACCGCAACTTTGCCGAAGGCAAGGTGCTCTTCGCGTCGCTCGGCTGTGCCCAGTGCCACAAGTTGACCAAGGACGACACGACCGGCGTGCTGAGCGCAGCGGGGGGCGACCACCAGTCCGTCGGCCCGAACATCGACGAAACGATCAAAAAATACAAGGGCGACGCCGGCGCCGTGCTGCGTGAGATGCTCGAACCCTCGCGCAACATTGACGACAAGTATCGGCAGGTGGTCGTCGCGCTGGAAGACGGCAAGACGCTCACCGGGATTATCGCCGCGGAGGATGCGTCGACGCTGACGCTCATGTCCGGGACACCGCCTAAGAAGCTGGAACTTTCAAAGAAGTCGATCGATGACCGCGTCGCGTCTCCCGTTTCCATCATGCCCAGCGGCGTGTTGAATACGCTGGACAAAGAGCAAATCCTCGACCTGCTGGCCTTCTTGCTCGCCGGCGGCAACCCCGACGACGCGGCCTTCCACCATCACCATTGACGAAGGAATAACTCGTAACGTGACAGACACGGCTACGAAACCGTTGGCCATCATGCTTTCGTCGCTCGAGCTCCTGTCACCGTCATTCGCCGCGTAGCTGCGCGGGCCGAACCTCCTGTTTATCATCGCGGACGACCCGTCGCCGATGGGGTCGCCATTTCATCACGTGAAGTAGAATGTCCATTCATCCTCAAATGAAACATTTCATCCGGATCATTGCCGCTCTGCTGATCGCGACGCCGAC
>JAJDEG010000700.1 GCA_029259895.1 Planctomycetota bacterium | reverse complement strand
TTTCGAACCTGCGACACAAAGCGACTTCAATTCCTTCAAACGATGAATGCGAACCAAATCAGTGTCCACGAACTCATGCGCCGAGAAACGGTTGAGGCAGGACACCGTACGAACGACGCGTTCCGCCTCCGGCGATGGTTGCCGTGGTGTGTCGGCAAAAGAATCCGTGTTTTCATCCCATTGGTCATAGTAAATGACCAGTGCACCCTTCATTTGGAGATGCGCGAGGTAGTCAGATTCATTCTGCCGAGTATCGGGATCGGTCGCCGTTGCCGACGACGCGAAAAAGACGGCGCAAGACGCCACGCCAAGTGCCACGGTGACGATGAAAGGAACACCAGCATGACGGACCAGCATGACGCTTTCTCCGGCAACAATCGATTCCCGACGCCACGTCTAAGTTATACGATGCCAGCGCGCTTGTTGGAACGCCAAAGTCCTCCACTGCATTGGAATGAAGCCGAAGAAAACGCCCCGACGTTGGGCGTCGTGGGCGTTCGTGGCCGAGAACGTTGGCGGCAACTGCTACTTCTTCACCGCGAACTTTCCTCGTTCCGTCTTCGCAAACCTCGCGTCCTTGCCCTTCGTATTGATCTCACGAAGTATTGCCGAGTACAGCGTTCGGTCCGGCGTGGCTCCGGCCGGGCTGGTCCAGTATCCCTTCGCCGCCATCGACGCGATCATCTCGCGGGTCGTCATCGGCTCGCCCGATTCGGCCAGCACCTTCGTGGCGGCGTCGAGCGCGCTCATCTTGCCCCCGGGTTTCGGCTTCTTGGTCTTGGCCGGCGCCTTGGCCGTCGTCTTGGCGGCGGGTTTCTTCGCAGCGGTCGACTTCGTGGTCTTCTTCGTGGACATGGTTGATCTCCCGTTCTTGGCGTTTCGCAGCGCCGCCTGCCGAAGCTCGGCAGATCAGCGGCGTCGCGACAGGACAAAGGAGCCATGCGGGCGGGAGAAGAGCAAGCGTAGTACGCAAGATTCGCGGACGAACCTCGCAAGTTCTTGGGTCGAAACCCGGCGAAATTCGCTTAGCTCGCGGCGAGCGTTCGGCACACATCGGCGAATCCGGCGGCCAGTTCGCGCCGTTGGTTCGTCGGGTCAATGCGCCCGTTGGACGCGAAACGCGTCGACGTCGCGGCCGAGCGGCCGAGGATACGCCAACTGTTGCGGAAGGCGTGCTTGGCCGCGCCGCTCACATGGCGCGACGTCTTAGTCGCCGATGACGCGAAGCCATTCGATTTCAGTTAAGTTGATCCACGAGCCATGTGGCGGCTGAGGCATCCACAGTGATTACCAGATTCTCGCAGGCTCTTGCGCGGCCATACGCGCTCATCGTTTTTTCGTAGATGCGCGACATCGCCGGCAGTTCCAGCGCACGATTCTGGGCGTCAATGAGGCGGCACATCATCAATGGTCGGGGCGCCAGCGCAGTAGTGAAGTCGGTGAGGTCGGCATGGACGAGCAAGCCGGGCACGACGGATTCGAGGGGAACATAGACAAACGGCCGATCAAGTGCGCCGCTGAATTCCGCCAGGCCGCGATCGACGCATACGGCGGCAATGTCCTCGTCGTACAATGCCAGGAGCAATGCGAGCATTCCGCCCAAAGGCTCCGCGTCGACGGGCCGACCTTCGACGCGTCGCGGAACGCGAAGGTTTGTTTCTGGGGCGTTAGCCCGCGCGAACGACGCACCCCATACCGCGATGCGCGACCGATCGACGTCGTCGCGGCCGCGGAGATATGTCAGCACGGTGCGTGCATCACGAAGTTGCTGGGCGACAAGTGGATCGCCGACCATCAAGCTGGAAGCGGCGCGTTCGGTCGACGCGCTGAATTGACCGTGCGACTCGTCGGCGGCCGTCTCGCCTGTATCACGGACATCCGGCAAGCACACGATGCAGCCGGCGCGTAGGAGTTGAGCCACGTCTTCCGGCCGACGCTTGAAGAACCCTGCCTTGCCGGACTGAGATAGGCCAATGACTGCGGCATTGTGATCGCCGGCTCGTAGCATCCTATGCAACACGATCAGCGGCATGATGAGGTCGCGCTCGGTCTTGAGTCGCACGCGCTCGACGAAAATGGTCGTACCGGCGATGTCGAGTGACGTGCTGTCCACGGCGACAATACGCACGGGCGCTGCGGCAAAGTCGCCGAGCAACTCTGCGATTTGCGATCTCAGACGCTGCCGCGCCTCCGCCGCAGACATTCCGTCGCGATCCAGGCGCGCAGCCGCGAGTGATTCGTCCGCTCTTGCGGCGAGTAACTCGTGCAGCACGCGCGGCTTCAATCGCTCTGTCGCGGCAGGTGTCATCGCGGCGAGGTCGCCGGCCGACTGCCGCTGACTAAACTCGGTCGCTCGAATGCCAAACCACGATGCAAATGATTCGTGAATTCTCGCGCGGTGAATCGCGCCGATGTTGTTGCAGTGACTTGCCTCGGGCGAGGCCCCGGTGAGCTGGCCGCGGCCGTGCGTAAACGCAAGATTCAAACGCGCGTCGTGGAGTTCCCACACGCGCTCGAGCCGCCGCCACACGGGGTCTTGCTCGCGGTCCCAAGCGAACTCGTGGCCGTACACAAGCCGTCGAGGCGCGATGGCGGCGACGATCTCCCACGGCAGAAACGTTTTGCCTGGCCGCGCGGAGAATGCCAAGTTCCGGGTCGATTCCCAACTCCCTCCGCCTGCGTAGTTGAACCAAGAATCCGCGTCGTCAGGCAAGGGATAGCGCGTCTCCGGCTGCGGGCCGCCGAAATTGAACGGCACGGCGCACGCGATGCGTTCGTCGAGCGCCGCTGACACCGCGCATGGATCGCCGCCGCCAGCGACGCCACCAAGCAGTATGATTCGATCCTTGTCGATCCCGTTTTGAGCGAGTAACACATCCACTCCGCGCATCAAGTCCCACGCCATGTAGCCCATCAGGCTCTCGCCGATGAGATTTAGCTGGATGCTGCTGTCGTATCGGAAATAGTAGTCCTGACGGCTAAGGCGAAACTCGCGCGGGTAATCGGCTGACGACCGGAAACCATGTTGGGCGCGTTCGCCGTGTCCGATGTGATCGGGCACGAGCACGTAACAGCCGGCGCGAGCCCACGTCGCGCCCATGTCTTGCAATTCGCCTTCGTGCTTGGGCGCGTGATGGCTGTGAGAAAGAATAATGCCCGGCAACGCGGCGGCGGGCTTCGCCGGCCGATAGAGATTGGCCGTGACCCACCCGCCAGGCCGGCTCTCGTAGACAAGCGTTTCGATCGCGTAGCCATCTGCTTCGATCGTGCCCGTGACCAAAGTGCGCACGCCTTTCGGAGCATTCGGCAAGTGTCCCAGTCCTCGCCGCAGATTCCGCACGCGCGCGGCGCGGAATTCGTCCCAATCTTTCCGCGAATGAATCGTCTGCCAAGCGGCGCGGCTCTCGTCGTTGGCGGCATTTAGCCGCGCCCGCAAATCGCCGCCCGCGGACGCGCGCTTCTCGTTCGAAACGACGGTTGGCGATAGATTCGACAGCGCTTTGGCGAGCTCCGCGTCAGCGCCATCGGCAACCGCCACCTGTACGGCACCCAGCAGTGCCACAACGGAAAGTGCCAACTGCGACAATCGCCTTTCGCACAAGCGTGCTTTGACGATCGTGGCTGCCGAACAAGCACGCCGATTCACTATCCCAATCATCGGATTCTCCGCGGTCATGGCGTGTGTCTCCGGCTGGATTGGCCGCGGCATTAACGCGGCCAGCGGGTTGACGTCGGACCAGATTCTACACATATCCGCGTTCTCGAAAACAAATCTCTCTCTCGCGGTGCCCGACGTTACGGTCAACCCGAAGTCGACCAGTGCGAGCGATCAGAATCCCAGCGGTCAGTAGCGAACTACGGTTCAATCGGATGCACAGATCCCTCACCGAGTTCGGCATGACGCCGTCATCGCGGAGCCGCGTCTCGTGGGGCCTACCGCCCGTGCGGGACGAAAAGGCCGAGAAGTTCTTTGGGTGGTGCAACCAGGGCTGATACCACGGCGGCGAAAGCCGCGACATCTGGCGTTTGGATCCCATCTACATCAAACTCTGGTTCCCGCGCATTTCGCCGGCGGAAGTCCGGCTGCGATGCCGCGCCTCCCGCGAAATCCCGGTCTGCAATCCGATACGGTACGTGCCGTGGTTGCATGGGACCGTGGCCCGGTGGATCGTTGGCGAACCGGCGACGCACGAAGCGTGCAATCAGCTGCTGAGGCGGTTTCCGGGGCTGCGGGACTTGCATCCGGGGAATGTGGTCGCGATGCCGTATGCGGCGGGAGTGGTCGACTTTGCGGCGGGAGCATGATTCGTACCGTCCTTGCGGCTTTGCGGCTAAATGGCGGCTCACGTGGCTTCCATTAATGCGTCGCGCTTCGGCCGCGATTCCGTCGAGCCCCGCTGAACGACAACGGAACGGACAAGCTTGCAACCAACGCTTGGTCCACCGACTGAGGGCGAACGCGCGGCGATGCCGCGACGACAATACCGCGACGCACCGTGCGCACCGCCCGCATTGGTTCCGCCGGCGCAGCTAGAATCGAATCCGCCACTTGTGCAGTGGCAGCCAGTGGCGCCATTTCGCCGAAGTGACTGGCAAGAATTCCTGCGTCGCTGCGGGTTATCGCGCCGTCGCCGTCGAGATCACCCATCGCTCGTGTCGCGGCGGTCGGCGTGCCAAAGTACGATTGGAGGATGGCCAGGTCGATCAGGTTGACGGATCCATCGCCATTAACGTCTCCGGCGAGCGTTGTCGAGGCATCGTCGCGGCCGGGCGATCCGCCGATCTGGCGGCTCGGTCGCCAGGCGTCGCCGCGGTCCCAGTTGCTCGTTGGGCCAGCCGGATCGACGATGACCAGCGAAAAGCCCGCACCGTCGGTCGTTGGATGCCACAGCGGACCGTTGTCGTCGAAGGTGAATTGCTGGATGGTGTTTCCTTCGGCGTCGTCGATTTCGATCGCCTCGCCGGCGTTTGAGAGACCCGTGCCGCCCGCGAACTGCCCGGCGATCGGTAGGCCGTCGCCGTAACGCAGCGCCATTGCGTCGGCGTTGCGCACGATGAGGACGAACTGGCCGTGAGCCAGGCTCGTTATTGCCGCACCGGCGAACGAAAACTCGACGCCGTTGGCGAAGTGTACGCCCGTCAATTCGAGCGTCACGGCGGCAGTTCCGCCCGATACGTTCGCTAGTTCGATGAACTCGAAGTCGTCTTGATCGGCGAAGCCGGCCGCGATCTCTGCGGCGGTCGCATCGGCCGGATGATACATGATCTCCGTCACGCGAAGAAACTTCTGCACGTCCGTGGCGATTTCCGGCGTGGTGACGCTGGCGACGAGCGAATCGTCGCTGCCGAGCAAGTCAATGGTTTCGCCACGGTTGGAAACGTGCCCGGAGTAAGGGCCGACGACAATCCGTCCCTGACCGCCGCTGGGGCCTTCCGCCCGAGCGCGAAACGCTCGCACGTCGGGCGAAACGAAGATCGATCCGCCGGCGGGAATCACGGTCCCTGGCGCGAACGTAAACGCGACGCCGCCATCGAGCCGCCAGTGGGAAAGGTCGACCGCGGTCGCGTTCGGGTTGGTCAATTCGATGAATTCATCTTCT
>JAJDEG010000699.1 GCA_029259895.1 Planctomycetota bacterium | reverse complement strand
GCTTCACGCGACGCGAGTGCGACTTCTCAAGGCCGAATCGACGACGTGCGCCGCGAGGCGCTGTCGCGACGCGAGCAACCTCGTGCCATCCTCGGCGGCCGTTGCGGGTTGGTGCGATGTCGCGGCCGCTCGCCGCACCCGGGCTTTTAACGCGTCTCGGTCGTGCGGCACTTCCCTCCGCGCGGCAACGGCGATCGTCGCCGATGCCGACGCAGCCATGCTTGACGGAATCGCACGGCCGAAGTTGCTCGCGATCGCGGCAACGTCCGACCTTCCGACCACTCCGTCGCCATTCACGTCGTTCGTCGCGCTGCCAACGCCTTCTTCGCCCAAGCTGCGTTGCAGAATCACCAAGTCGTACAAGTTCACGACGGCATTGCGATCGAGATCGCCGGGCAGCACGCGGAATCGGAAGTCGAAATCGCCGCCACTCTGTCCGTCGCCGGACGGAAAGCGGCTACTCGCGCCGCTACTTGGCGACGTGGGATTGTTCCACTCGCCGTCCAACGCATTGCCTGCCACGTCGCGGATGCCCGTATCGCCGGAGCGTATCGCAAGCGAATACGCATCGGCGGCCAGCGGTTGCGACAACGTCCAAGTCGCCGTGCGCGTGGACGCGTCGAAGTGGAAGCCCGCGATCACAAGGGCCGACGACTCGGCGCCGCGTAGTTCGAGCGCGTCGGCCGTCACGACGACCGGCTCGCTCAGCGACACGATGATTTCATCTAGTCCGTCGTACGGCAACGGCGCGAGCTGCGATCCATCGCCGACCGCGAGTTGATAACTCGTCGACAAGTCCGCCCGCCAGGCTTCGACGTCGCCTTGCGGATTGACGCCGTAACCGACGAGGACGTGTCCGTCGTCCGAAACGCCGGTCGCGCTGGTGAGCCGCCAATCGCCCAAGTCCACGCCAAGCGAAGCGAGCACGTCCGCCACAAACCGCGCGCCCGCGTCCTGCATCCAAACGAAGGCGCCTTCCGGGCTCTCACCGACCACGACCGACCCGTCGCCCGAGACGTCGAGCGGCGTGCTGTCGCTGGGCAAACTGAACGAGCTGTCGAAACCGACCTCGCTCGTCCAGCGAAACGCATCCGGATCGAAGGGCGTGACGACGCCGACGATCACGTTTCCGTCGGCCGACATCGCCGTTGGCGTGCCCGAGAATCCCAGCGATTCCGGCAAACTGCCTTCCTCCGCGCGATACACCGCACCAAAATCTCCGCCGGAATGGACCGTGCCGGCGACGACTTGGCCATCGGCAGACACGGCGAGGACCGGCCCGCCAAGGCCCTGTTCCGGTAGTGCGGCGAAATGCTCGACGCCGCCGCTGGTCCAACGCACGCCGGTCGTCCAGTCGTCCCAATAGGCGCTACCCACGATGATCGAGCCATCGGCCGTCAAACCGCTCGGCGTACTCGCGCCGAAACCGTCCTCGGGAATCGCCAGCGATTCAATGCCTGTCTCGACCGACCAGCGAAATGGATGGTCGTCGGAACCGAAAAATAACGGTGGGCTCCCATCTTCCAATCCAAATGCGTTGGCTACCGAACGGCCGATGCCCGCCACAATCGTCCCATCGGCCGAGACGGCCTGCGCGCTGCTCGACCGATCGGCCCCAGCAACGCCCAACGGCTGCATGCCGCCGGCCACGGTCCAGCGAAACGCGATCTCGCTTTCCCCGTCCGTCCCCCGCCCGACGATCACCGAACCGTCCGAAGAAACATCCGTGGCGATGCTCTGAAACGCGCCGCCGGGCAAGTCGCCCAGCGACCAGAAGCCAGGTGCCGGCAAGATTCCGCCGTCGCTACGTCCAAACGCCACGCTTGTCACCGTCGGCGGCGCGAACACCATGTCGAGCGTCGTCGCCGGCGAAATCGTCTCGCCTCCGTTGCCGTCGCGCACGCGCACGCGAACATCGAACTGTTGCGGGCCGGCGTTGATGCCCAAGAGCTCCAGGCTGCGCCACGACAGCGTGGGCACCACGCCGACGGCGTCCGCAAACACGCCGTCCCCGTTGACGTCCCACGCGTATTCCAGCACGTCCTCGGCGCCGGGGTCCACGTCGGGGTCAGTCGTCGCGGACGCGTCGAACGATAGCGAGTTTCCTTCCGCGAGCAGATACGGACCGCCGGCGTCGGCCGTCGGCGGCCCGACGTTGACGACCGACGTCCGCCACAGGCCTTTGTTGTGCGTAAAGTACACGTAGCCGTCGTAATACTCCAACTCGCCGAACCTCAATCCACTGCTGCCGGGCACCGTGTCGCGCAGCATCACCGTGCCGATTGCCGTGCCGTCGGTGCGCCACAACTCGGTTCCATGTTGCCCGTCGTCGGCCGTGAAATAGGCGTATTCGCCGCCGCCCGGAACGGGAGCTAAGCCGCGAATCCAGGCCGCGCTGCTTTCCGGTCCCGGCCGCACGTCGGCGATCATTTCCGTTCCCGACGCCGTGCCGTCGCTGATCCACAGCTCCGCGCCGTGTTGACCGTCGTCGCCGCTGAAGAACAGCCGGTCGCCGACGACCGTCAGCAGCGACACCTGATCCAATGCCGCCACGAGCGTCGTGCCGACGACCGTTCCGTCGCTGCGCCATAATCCGCTCGTCGTGCCCGTGCTGGTGCCGAAATACAGCGCGCCGTCGAACTCGATCATGTCCGAGTACCCAGCCGCCTGCGGACCCGCAACCAAGTCCACGACCAGATGCGTACCGTCCGTCGTGCCGTCGGTGCGCCACAGTTCGCGCCCGTGAACGCCGTCGTCCGCGACGAAGAAAACTTCATCGCCGACGCGCGTCATCTTGAATCGGGTCGTATTCTCACTCCCCGCGCCCTCGGGGCCGGGCCGGATATCCTTGACCAATATCGTTCCTTCCGCCGTGCCGTCGCTCCGCCACAGCTCGTAGCCGTGCTCGCCGTCGTTGGCCGTGAACATTAGACCGTCGGAGAACTCGACGAAGTTATACGGGCCGGAACTGCCGGTCGGATGAATGTCGCGAACTTGTCGCGTTCCTTCCGCCGTTCCGTCGCTCCGCCACAACTCGACGTCGCTCCACCAACCTCCCGTGAAGAACAGCGTTCCCGCAATATTCGTCAGGCTATTGGGACCGGGACCGCCATTGTTGTTGGGATTCGTGTCCGCCACGAACCGCGTACCGCCAGGCGTGCCGTCGCTCGTCCACAGTTCGACGCCGTAGGACGATGCGTTCGCGGCGAAGAACAACTGCCCATCGACGTCGGTGAGTCCGCGCGGCCGAAAATTGGCGGGACCACCGGTAATCGCCCGCGTGCCGCTGGGCGTCCCATCCGTTCGCCATAGTTCGGGATTGTGTCCGTAGGTCGAGTCGTCGCCGGCAAAATACAAATGCCCGTCCGAGACCGTCAACTCCACGGGAGAATCGGAATAATTACCGATCGGAGCGACCTGATCGAACAACTGTACAGAAAGAACGAGCCTGTCTTCCAAGCGTTCGATATTCCGGTGCTGCTTCCGGCGTAAACGTTGAATCGCAAGACTAGGCGCTCGACGGCCTGCGGGCAGCGCCGCATCGAACGGGCCACGACGGAGGAATCCACGCATGCCAAAGCTCCTCACGTAAGAGTATCGACCCGTTGATCGAAAAACCTCGCCTTCGATAGGTGACGCTGGGCGCATCCAAAGTTCAATCATGCATTCCCCGCGCCCGACGGGAATCGTCGTTGGATCCTCCGCCTCACGCACCGCCCAATTCCAGATCCGTCCGCATGAACGATCGTTCTCAATTCCTGCGCATCGCGAACAAAATCTGCCCTCGCGGACGCCG
>JAJDEG010000698.1 GCA_029259895.1 Planctomycetota bacterium | reverse complement strand
GCGCGATCATCAATCCGGAACTGGCTGGGCTGCATCGTCGCGCTTCCATGCATCCGGCAGCAGCGGGTCGAGTTCCTCGGCCCGAGTCTGGCTACATCGTGCGCAACGAATAGATCGAGCAAGAAACGGGGCGATCCTTGGCGTGCGTCGTTGGAAACGCCTGCCATCGCGATCCTCGCGCCGTTGATCGCAATTCACCTCACTCCCGGACTCCCGGCAGCGAAGAAAGCGATGGGTTTTTTCGACATCACTTACTCGCCCGGGGCCATCAATGCGTTATCGAATGCCTTTATCACGGCGTGCCGTCCAACGGACCAAGAGCGGTGTCGTTTGGTCTTCCGATACGAAATCGCTTGGCGTACGCTCAATCGCTCGATCAACTGCGGCCGGTCGCAGCCCAGGACGTCGAGTTCGCAGCGCCGATAGGGGGCGCCGTTGCGGTTCCATCGGACCCGTTTTCGCGGGCGATAGGGCGGCGGATGGCGCCGCCGGTGTCGCGGCCGCGCCGCTGCTGGCGATGGAGCTGCCGAAATGCCCCGCGAAGATGGCCGCATCGAGGCGGTTCACGACGCCGTCGTCGTTGATATCTCCGTGGTCGGTCCCTGCGGCCGTGCCGTAGTGCGTTTGCAGTATTGCCAAGTCTGCGAGCGAAACGCGACGATCGCCGTCGAAGTCGCCTGGCAAACGAAGGCTGGGCACGGTAAGCACGCGCGTTTCGCCAATCGCCAAAAAGCCGCGATCCTCGATGCCGACCCTCGACGTCGCCACCGAGCCGGTCACCTGTACGTAATAATCGGTACCAAGTCCGGTCAGGTGAAGCTCGAGCGGTTCCGCCGGTGGCTCGGTGATCCAGCCCATGCCGTCCGCCCCGCCGAACCAAATGCTGCCTGGAATCTCGGCCAAGCCGCCGGTTGCTTGCGTGTAACCCAATCGGTTGCCTAGGGCGTCGACCAACAGGCCGTCGACCGGATCGAGCGTTAGGTTGTAGATCAGAAAACTACCGGCCAGGCCAATTTCGCCGAACGTGCCGATGGCGCTGCCCGTGCTGATCTGATCCGTAGGCAGTGGATGCCCTAGAGCTTCGAGTACGATCGCTTGAGCATCGGGATTCGCCGGCAACATCGTGTGCGACACCTTGCCCGAGGTTCGACGTTCGCCGGCAGTCGGGCAGACTTCGCCGATTTTGCAAAACGGCAGCAATTCCAGCCGATCGTCGCCACGAAAAAGTCCGTCGAGCGACGCGCGCGGCACAGTGCCGTCGCCGCCGCCGTTCACATGATGGTCGCGATACCAAACCTCGCCGTCGGCTGGATCGCGAGCGAGAACATTGACGAAGGGCACGATCTCATCGACCAGACTCAAGCCAGCGGGTTCGCCTTCCAATCGCTCGGCCATCGTTGCCGTTTCCTCGCTCGTCCCATAGAGCAACATCGAGCGAGCGACGCGATTCGCCCAAAGGTTCAACCCGTCGAAATTCAGGTCGCGTACCAATCGATTCTCCGTTGCAAACCCACTCGGCACAAAATTGGCGGCGAAGGCATACGTCGCAATCAAATCCTTCAGGCCGCGGGTATAGATTCGTAGGAAGTTCAGTTGCCGCGATTCGTCGGTCGCGCCGGGTAGGCTGGCCAATGTCAGCGAACCGGTTGGCGTGTTGATGGTTTCGCCGGCGAGCAGCTTATTCCACGCGTGATTCAGTACCTTCGATAACACGAGTCGGTACGAAAGGTCGACGACGAAATTGTTGTGCCAGCCGTTCCATGTGGCCGACGCGCCTTGATTGGGCACGCCGAACATCGTGATGTCACTGACCATCGGCAAGGCGAGTTCACGGCCGGCCGCCGCGGAAAAGAAGCTGCCGCCGTATGCGTCGCTCTGAATGTACGAGCGGCTAAGGAGTCCGCCCATGCTGTGCGCGACAATTTTTATCGCGGTCAGCGGTTGGCCTTGGGCGGCGTACCAAGCTTCGGCGGCGTCGCGCATCCAATGGGCGAGATAGTCGATTCCATATTGGCGCGTGCCGTCCGTAATTGTCGACGCGTCGATCGATATGCGTCCGTCGACAACGGCGCTTTCGTCGCCCGGCGCCAGGGGCAACCGCCAGTCGTAGGGCGCGAGGAACAAATCGCGGCCCAACACATATCCAGCCGTCTGCAGCGACGCGATGATGTCGTCGTAGTAGTGGGCAAGAGGATCGATGCGCAATTTGTCTGGCGCGATGCCCAGGTTTAGCAAGTACTCGACGTAATTCGCCTCGCCTGGCGCTGCAAACGTACCGAATATTCCCGGCACGAAAAGCACTGGCGTGCGAACGTCGAGCGTGCCGAGCGGACGATCTGGCGTAAACGGACTGAACTCCGATGTGTTTCCGTCCGCGTCGGTGGCCGTCGCCGTTATTACTTCGTCGGCCCCGAGCGTGTCGTTCATCACTAACTGAAAGTGAACGTAGCCCGTCGCGTCGGTCGTCACGTCGATCGACCCAAGCAGCCGTTGTCCTTGCAGCGCGTGCTCGATGATGCTCGCGAGCGTGGTGTCCGTGGCGTAAACGTCGACGGAAATCGCCGCGTTTGCCGCTGCCGAGACCGTTCCGCCCACAGTAATCGTCCCCGGCTCGGCCAAGGTTAGCGTAACGATCGGAAAGTTTTGCTGCTGGTTCGCGCCGGCGTCGACATCGAGCGGGTCGTTCGGCGTTACGCCGTCGTCGCCGAGATCGATTCCAATGCCTTCGTTGGCGAAGATCGAATTTTGGCGAACGATATTTCCCGTCGCCGTCTCGCCGGTCACACTCACCGCGGCGAGCAGACTGCCGGCGATGAGATTTCCGCGGGCCAGCATGTCGGCTTCTTTCGGGCCGCCGATAACGTTGTTGGCTGCGTTTTCGATCCAGACGCCGCGAGCGCGATTACCGAGCCGCGTCGGGTCGTTGCCTTCGATGGCACCGGTCACGTCGGTGCCAATGAAGTTACGAACGACGACGTTGTCCGTCGCCGCAGCGCCGACGATGTGGATGCCATTCAAGTTCGCGGCGATCGTATTCCCCAGAAACGGCGCGTCGCCCGGTAGGCCGATCTTGTTGTCGACCGCGTCCTCAATGAACACGCCATCCTGACCATTTGCCATGGGGTCCGCGCCGTTGAGGGCTAACCCGATCAGGTTTCCCGTTACCTGGTTGCGGTCGCCGTCGACGCCTGCGATGGCGGCGAAATCGGCAATATGCACGCCATGCAGGATGTTGCTGGCGATGACGTTTCCGGCCAGGGGCGCCGCGGGGGTCGCGCCGATGACGTTTTCTCGCCCGCCGAGAATGAACACACCCGAACCGGCGTTGGCGATTGGTCCGGTTCCGGTAACGTCGGTACCGATCAAATTGCCCTGAACGACATTCTCCGCGGCCGTTGGAAATGCGATGATGATTCCGTCGGAGCCGTTGCCGGAGATGACGTTGCGGTCACCGGGGCCCGGTCCACCGATGCGGTTCCCGCGGGCGTTCTGGTCGATATGAATTCCGCGGGCGGCGTTGGGTAGCGGGGCATTCCCCGCCGCGTTCGTGCCGATGAAATTGCCGACGACCACGTTGTCGTTGGCTACTCCCGCCTGCGATCCGATCAACACGCCGTCGCCCGTGTTGCCAGAAATCAGATTGCGTCGCGAGGCTCCGTCGCCACCGACGGTGTTGCCGCTGGCGTCGGCGATATAGACGCCGTCGGCGGCATTGGCGAGTGACGCGGTGCCGGCGGCATTCGTGCCGATCTTATTCCCCTGCACGACGTTTCCCGTGGCCGTGCTGTTGGCGATATGCACGCCCGCGCCGAACAGGTTGACGGCGGGCTGTCCGATACTGCCGGAGATTACGTTACCCAGAATGGTCGTTTCACCGGGCATCGGTCCGCCGATTAGATTGTTCGGCGCGCCACTGATTAGTACGCCCTCGATGTTGCCAAAGGCAACCGTTCCCGATGCGTTGGTGCCGATCAGGTTTCCGGCGATCAGGTTTCCGGAGGCCGTATCGCCTTCGATCAACACGCCGCGCCCGCTGGCGGCGATGACGTTTCCAGCCGCGCCGGGGCCGCCGACGATGTTGCCCGACGAGTAGAAAATGTGTACGCCGCTGTAGCCGTTGGGGATGGCGACGGTCCCCGCTAGATTCGTGCCAATGTAGTTTCCTTGAACGACGTTCGCGGCGTCGGGCGCGAGACCGACGAAGACGCCGATGTTATTTCCCGATACGACGTTTCGGTCTTCGACCGACGCGCCGCCGATCAAATTGTTCTTGCCCGTAACGATAATTCCCGTCGCGTTGCCGATGGCCGTGTCGCCGGCCGCGTTCACGCCGATGCGGTTTCCGGCGATCGTGTTTCCATCACCGCTTACGCGAATGGCGTCGCGAAAGCCGTTGATCGCCAGTCCGCGCACGGTCGAGCCGCTACTTCCGACAAACAAGTGGATGCCGTTGCGTTGGGTGAGCGCATCGCCCGTTCCCACGATGGCGACCATTCCGCCGGATTGCGTTGTTCCGTCAATCACGGTTGGCTCGAAAACCGAAAACCCGAATGGCGTGCTGATCGTCGGGGCGCCGCTGCCAGGTATTGCAAAGCGAATCTCGTCGGGTTCACCCGTACTCGATGTCGACTGCAACGCGCCGCGTAGCGTGCATAAGCCGCTGGCTGGCGTCGGCGGATCGGTGGTTGGGTTTAGCGTCGTATCGCAGATTCCGTCCGAGCTGTGCGGATCGGCGGCGTCGCTCGACGAATTGACGACGAACACCGCCAGCAGTCGGCGGTCTTCAAATTGTTCGAAACGCAACGACCGCAGGCGACGGAGAGAGCGTCGCTGCGTCGTGGATAAACGACGACTGTGTCGAACCATTGGCCTTCTTTCTTCGATCGTTACCCTGCCATCGACCGATCAAACGGCGAAACGACCTGGCCGTCGCCCTTGCCGAGTACGTATGAACCAATGCCATCATAATCTGGCCACACACATGGGGAAACCGCAGTCCCCTGATGTACAAGCCGTTGAAGAGGCCGGCCGAAATCGATGAGCGTTCCGCGCGAACGGATCCAGCGCTAGCGCACTGTCGGTTAGCGCCTGCGACGAGCGGAATGATTGGACGTGTTGACGGCGGTTGAATCTGGCGGCGCTCTTGGGTGCAACTCTGCTTTTTCGCAAGAATCGTTCGTGAGATGGAACTAAGGCGTGATGGCGGCGTGATGGCCGCGTTGTCGTAGAGTTCCACTCCTTGAACGTCGCCTTAAACATCTGGATGTCGAGCCTCGGGGCAGCGCTGATGAAGGGCGCGGCTACGGCGACTTGCCACGTTTCTAGGGCGTCTCTTGCGACGGTTTCTTCTGGATGGACCAACCGACTGGCTGGGTCCAAGCTTGGAGGAGCTGACCTTTGAACGTGGGGTCGGCGTGCGGCTTACTCGAAGTGACGATTGCCCGGACGTAGAGTTCGTCCCCTTTTAGTTCGTAGCTGGGCGAAGTGCCGGTAACTTCGGCGAATGTGCGACCAACATCGGCGGCGTATTTCTTGGTCGTGACAAGCGGCCGGCCATCGGCGCCGACACGCTCCTCGGCCTCGAGCGACACGCCGCGCGGCGTGCCGACGAATCGGGTCGTGTACGTCACGTCTGGCTCACCCTCGATGTCGAGCGTCAGCTTGCGGGCCGTCTCGTCGTATCGCACATCGCGGAGCGTTACGCCGCTCGACGAGTAAAAGTCGCCAGCTTTCATGGCGCGAATGAGCGACTCGGGCGTAAGCCGTCGGGCGCGGACCATGATCCAACCGCGGCCGGGATGCTGTTGTCCACGGCCGTGATAATCGTGGCTATCGTCGGTCGCCAGACCGAATAGCGGCGGAGCGTTGAGTCGAGCCAACCGAAGCGTATTGGCCACATCCCAGATTTCTTCGGTGCCGGCGCGGTGTTTGTCGCCGCCGTTGCTGACGCCTGTGTGGCCGTTGTAGACCTCAAAGAACCGCTCCTCGATCACGGCGGCGAGATCTTCGGCCGTCACCGCCCAGCCGAAGTTGGGATGATTCAAATGCACGAGCGTATCTCGTCCGGATTTCTTGGACTGCTCCTCGACGGCGCGAAGGTCGGCCGCCATCGCCTCGCGGATCGTGCGTCCTCCGAGCGGCAGGATCAAATCGCGGAGGTTCGTGACGTTGAGGTGCAGGGGGAGATTGCCGACTTGGTCGCTGATTTCTTCGCCGGGGATCAGCATGAACTGGCCGCGCTGCTCGACGAGGTGGCGGAACTCGTCGAGCGGCTTGAGGCGCACCGTCAGGGCGTCGCCTTTCGGGTCGCGTCGCGTCTCGACCCAGTCGCCACCGAAGCGCTTGCGGTACTTTGGCAAAGCATCGGGCCCGCCGCGTCGTTCGACTTCCGCAACCGCGAGCCATTTTTGGCCATCGCTGAGGATGTTGTGGTCGGATAGGGCGAGGAAGTGATATCCGTGCGTGCGATACCACTCGGCGATCATTTCCGGGAAGTCGTTGCCGTCGCTCCATAGCGAATGGGTGTGCAAGTTGCCCTTCCACCATGAGTAACCGGGATCGGCCGGCACGGCGTCGTCAGCCGGCACGGCGTCGTCAGCCGGCAAGGCGTCGGCGGCGATCGCTGGCGGCGGTAAGGCCGCAACAAAGGCCCCGATCACGAACATGCAGAGAACCGGGCGGCGAACGGCGAAATACTTCATACGAAACTTCCTCGGCGGTGACGGTCGTAAATTCATCGCCTGAGCATGATCGCGCGCGATCGGAATTACAACAGGTGAACGCGCGGCAGCGGCGACGACGGCTGAAAGTTCAGGGCTGGCTTTCCAAAGCTTCCGTGGCCGTTCTAGCAAGGTAGTTTGTTGACTGGGCTGCATCGCCGTAAGTAGAATCGACAGCGCCCACTAGTTCTTCGCTGAATAACGAGCGCCGGCTAGCGTTTTGTCGAGTGACCTCCGTCCACGCCGTCTTGACGTCGCCGCCTGACGACCACCTTTTCGTCTGGAGTTCAGCAGTTGTCGCACGCCGTTTGGCACTCGACGCTGCGTGTCCGCGAAGAACCAGCGTCCGTGCCCGCGTGTTCAGAAACTTCCATTGATTCTCTGCCACCCTCAGCTTGGGATAACCCCTGTATATGAGAATCGACCAATCCAAGATCGCGGCGTGTCTTTCGATCTGTCTTCGCCGGCTCGCCTCCGTGGGTGCTCATTGTGCCTGGCGTGCAGTCGCCGGCGCTCTCGTGATCGGCGCCCTCTGCTGGTCCGCCCGTCCCGCATTGGCGGAGATTTCGTCGCTCGCTTATTTTAGCCAAGACTCGCAAGACTTCGTTAACCGTGTGCCCGTACCGACGTTCAACAGCGACAGCGATCAGGTATCTGGCAGCGACTGCGCCAACGTGATTGACAGGGTACAATCTCCGTGGCAGGTTCATACAGTCGACGTCAGTGTCTGCGCGACAACGAACTACGCCCCGGCAAATGCGGTGAAATTTTTTACGCAACACTCCCACATAGTTGATATGAGCGGTTTTGATGACGGAACCGCCGACGACGTTTGGTTTCTTTCGCAAACGGAGATGAACAGCTCATCGGTTTTTAGCGACTCATCCGCTTTCGTGACATTGAATCCAGGTCTTCCGAATTTGCTTACCGCCGAGTATTTCTTTCGTCTGTCCGCGACTAGTAATCCAGTGATCGACATTCGTCCGGACGAACAACCGCTCTATCGACTGGAAGATCGAATCCGATTCAGCGCCAGCGCGAGCGGATCAGGAAACTCATCCGTGGAGTTCGACGAGACATTTTACGACCCTCACACGGATACGCCGACCTTCCCGTACAGCGTGCTGGCGGAGGACGTAAATTACAGTCGCACGCTCATTCCGGCGCACCAGCAGATTTACCGTGTACAAGTCGAATACGAACGAGTCCTGGAGTTCGGCAACATCGTCGGCTACCTCGCCAATCTGGACGTGTCTCTGATCGTCGATTCGACCTACAAGTTTGCTAACGACGGGCCGGGCGTGAACTATTTTCTCCATGGCGACATACGCCTGGACGTCAGCAATTCCCTCGACATCCTGGGCATCTTGATTCGCGATGAAACCGGCGCGATTCGCACCGACGTCGACGTGACCTCGTCCGAAGGAGTGAACTATCCTCTCTTATCCGCGCCGATCGTGGCGCCGCCTCCGCCTCCGCCCAGTAGCAAGGTCATAATCAGCCCAGTGGCCGTCACGGAGAACGGCTTGGGAACATTCAATGATGATGTCGTGCTGGAGAACACGATCGACCACTCGGGCCTCGCCAAGGCATTCGTCAGCGGCGAAATCTCATTCGACGAATATGTATTCGAGGGCGCTTCTCCGCGTTCCGATAACGACTTTCACAATTACTGGCAAAGCGGGCTCTCGCTCAACGGCCAGTTCGCCGGCGCGCTCGATTTCGACTTGGGGGAGGAATACCTCGTCGATCGCCTGGCGGTGTGGAACGGAACTTTAGAAGACGTCGAAGTCCTGGTCGCGCTCGCGCCCGAGGGCCCGTGGCAATCGGTTGGCGCATTTACGCTGCAGAACCAGAACCCGCTCGTCTATCCGATTATCGAACCGGAAGTCCTCGACTTGGCCGGAAGTCACCTCGCGCGGTACCTGCGCTTGGAAGTCGACTCCGCTTACCCCTATATTTTCGGCCAGAATTTTGAATACGCCATCCTCCGCGAAATCGCCGTCAGTGCGATGCCCGATATAGAACCGCCGGGCCTGCCCGGCGATATCAACCTCGACGGCACTGTCAATCGGACCGACGCAGCCTTGTTCGGCCGGTACTACGGAATGTCGAGCGGCGGAACCTGGACCACGGGCGATTTCGACCTCGACGGAGCCGTGACGTGGTTGGATTTGGCGCTATTGCAAGCGCATCTTGGCCAATCGATCGCACTCTCCCCGTCGTCGGCCGTCCCGGAACCGTCGGGTGTCTTGTTACTTGCCTTCGGAGTATTTACGGCGACGATTGCTTCTGGTCGCCTCTGCCGTCGTGGCGCATACGGCTCGCCGAGTAACCGATCGCGGGATTGAATCCCCTGCCCGCCGCTTCGGAAAGGTCTAGCGGAAGTTAGCCTAACGTCGAACGGGGTCGCCAGTTACGGCGGGCTTTATTATTTGGCGTGAGGGATTCCTTGGTGCAAACTGTGCCGCGGGGCGGCGAGCCGAGTTTGGTGGCACCGTTTTTTGGCACATTTCGCGGTCGGCCTGCACTATAGCGGGGGGTTGCGCGGCGTTCGCACGCGGTAGACAATCCGTGGCGATTTTGATTTTAATTACTTGGCAACCAATTCTGGCGAGATTAGAATCAAGCCGGTTTCTGGAGTTATCGTAACCGTCCGCGATGCGGCCGGCGATGCTCGGCATTTCGTTTTGGGGAATCTGCGCTAATGAAAACGATACGATATTCTTCGCTCGTCCATGCGGCTTTTGCCGTGGGTGTTATGTTTTTGGTCGGCGCTCCGCTGCGCGCCGCGAGTCCGATTCCGGGACTGTTCAATACTGGCGTCGATGGAGCGGGCGTCAATCTGCCCGGCGGCGTCGACGATCCGCATTACGCGATCATCATTGATCCGAGCGGGCTGGGCGACATGGTCGTGCCGGCGGATGGATTTCCGATTGGACCGTGGCTGGCCAACGGGCCGAGTTCGCAATGGATTGGGCCCGCCGACGGCAACGACGCGAATGGCCCGGCCGGCGATTACTTTTACGAAACGACGTTCGACACGTCGAGCTTTCATCCGACGAACTGGTTTGTCGGAGGGCAATGGGCAACGGATGACTTGGGTATCTCCATGCTGCTCAACGGGAGTGCGACGGCCAATCCAGGAGCAACCGGGTTTGGCGGCTTGACGCACTTCGGCGTATCGGGCAATACCGTGGGTGCCGTTTCGGGCGTGAATTCGCTCGTGTTCCAAGTCAACAATGGCGGCACGGCGGCGAATCCGTCGGGTTTGCGCGTCGATGGCATGTATGGCCGCGCGGCCCCGGCGGGATCCGTGCCGATCCCCGGACTACACAACACGGGCGTCGACGCCAGCGATCAGCCATTGGCGCGGTTCTCCGACGATCCGCACTACGACCTGGTGGCGGGACCGCTCGGTGGCTTTCCCGTCGGTCCCGTCGCGGTCGACGACACGGCCGTGCAGAATGGCGAGTTCCCCATCGGTCCGTGGGCGGTCAACACGGCGACGTCGCGTTGGATTTCGCCAAAGCGTAATGGCGCGGGCGAAGCCGAGGAAGGTTACTTCTACTTTCAGACGACGTTCGATATGACGGGCTTGGACCCGAATACGGCCGTCATCACCGGATTGTGGTCGACCGACAATACGGGGCACGAGATCCTGCTCAACGGCGTTGCGACCGGTAATCCGCAAGTGGGTAGTTTCGTGGCGCTGTCGCCGTTCGAGATTTCGGTCGCAATGGGCGACGCGTTCCTGCCGGGGTTGAATACGCTGACGTTTGTGGTCGAGAACGCGCCGGCGACGTTCAATCCCGCCGGGCTGCGCGTCGAAGGCATGGTCGCCCACGCGAACGTCATCCCCGAACCGTCGTCGTTTGTGTTGGCGGCGTTCGGAATCGGGGCGTCGCTATGGACTGTGCGACGCCGACGCCGCTAACGAATGAAGCACGGCGTTGCGGAAAAACCGCCGCAACGCGCTTGGCGGAAACATAGTTCAATCGCCGACAGGAACCGCCGAGGCCAACGCCTTGGCGGTTTCGCTTTACATGGAGCCGCGCATTTCCGCGGTCTCACGTCTTTGAAGATCAAGGAAGCGTCATGATGCGTCCCGCCTTGCCGTCGTTCGGACTTCGCCGAACCAACCGCACGCGTAGTTCCGCGAAGGGCTTTCGCCCTCGGTTCGAACCGCTGGAAGTGCGGCACGTGCTCGATAGCGTCGTCGCGTTCAACGAGATCAACTACAACCCGACCGACGACAATCAGGCTTTGGAGTGGATCGAGCTTAAGAACATGCTGTCGGTCGACGTCGACCTTTCCGGCTGGTCGCTGCGCGACGGAGTTCAGTACGGGTTTCCCGTAGGTACGGTCATTGCGGCGGACGGATACCTGGTCGTTGCGGCCGATCCCGCGGCGCTTGAGAGCGCAACGGGATTCGCCGGCGCGCTGGGGCCGTATACGGGCAACCTGGCAAACGGCGGTGAGGAAGTCGAGCTGTTCAACAACAGCGACCGTCAGATGGACGCGGTCGACTACGGCGACAACGCGCCGTGGCCGGTGGGCCCCGACGGGTCCGGTGCGACATTGGCGAAGTTCGACGAATACTGGGACGCGTCGGATGCGTCGAACTGGCGGACGAGTCTACAAATCGGCGGTACGCCGGGCGGGGAGAATTTCCCGCAGCTCGACCTTACGCCGCAGACGACCAGGGCGATCGCGCTCACCTCCGACTGGCGCTACGACGATACGGGCGTCGAATTGGGCACGGCTTGGCGCGGGGCAGATTTCGACGACACCGCCTGGCCGCAGGGGCAAGCCGTGTTTCACGCCGGCGGCGAACCGCCGACGCCGGCCGTTGGGCTGCGGTTTTTGCCGATCACCGGCGACGCCGACTCGGGCATCAGCGCGCAAAAGACTTATGCGCATAAGATCGATTTTGGCGTCGCGGATGCCGGAGCGATGGTCAATGGCGTGCAGTTCACGCAGGCGACTACGGCAACGCTCGGTTCGATCCCCAACTTTTCGATCGCCAACACGAGCGGTGCGCAGACGACGAGTTGCCCGAACACGGCGGCAGCGAACGTCAGCGGCAACGTATTGCAGCTCTTGCAAGACTCCGTCTGCAACGTGATCAACGCGGCAGGCGGCGCGGTGACGATCACGCTCTCCGGGCTGACGGTCGGCGCGCATTACGACACGCGGCTCTATTCGCGCCAACCGGCCGCGACCGGAACGCGGATGGTGAGCGTGCAGTTCGACACGAACGCCGACGGCACGGCGGAGTCGACGAGTTCGATCGACCAAAACAACGCCGCGGCCAATCCGCCGGGACTTGCCGCGGCCGATCAGGCGTATGCAATTTCTTACGATTTCGTGGCCACGAGCGCGTCGATGCGAATTCGGCTGGTCCAGTCGGCGAGCAATACGCCGTGGATCCTGTACGGGCTGACGAACGAAATCGTCGGCGGCTCGACCGTCGCGGCTCAGCCGGTCGCCACACTGTTCAGCACGGGATTGGACGACGAAGGCCAGCCGCTCTCCGCCGGCGCGAGCGAACCGCACTGGTATCACACCAGCAGCGGCGAGCCGGTCCTGGCGATGGTCGGACATCCGGCATGGGTCGGCAACACGGCCCAATCGCAATGGATCGGCATCACGAACAGCGGCGGCAACAACGTGCCGGCGGGACCGTATTCGTTCAGCACGCAGTTCGACTTAACTGGCTACGACGCCTCGACGCTGAGCTTTTCGATGTCGATCGGCGTCGACGACGGCCTGGACAGCGTCGTGCTCAACGGCAGCACGACCGGCATCACCACGAGCGGATTCGCCGCGCTCAATGGGCCGTTTACGATTGCGGCGGCGTCGTTCTTGCCGGGCGTCAACACGCTGACGTTCAATTTCACCAACGGCGGTGCGGCACCGAACCCGTCGGGGTTGCGCGTGCAGTTCGACGTCACGGCAGTGCCGATGTTCGATCATTCCGAAGTCGCGCTCGGCCCCAACACGCATTACTTTCGGCAGGAATTCGACTTTGCCGGCGATGCGGAGGACGAGCACGAACTCGAACTGAACCTTCTCGTCGACGACGGCGCCGTGATTTACCTCAACGGACAGGAGATACATCGGCACAATATGCCCGCGGGGCAGATCGGCTATGCGACGCCGGCGGCAAGCGACGTTTCCGGAGCGCAGCAAACCGGACGAATTCCCGTTCCGGCCGGCGCGCTGCGCATCGGACGCAACGCGCTGGCCGTCGAGGTGCATCAATTCTCGGCGGCGGCCAACGACGTTCGCTTCGGCGCGGAACTTTTCGTCACTGAGACGCCGCTGCCGCCGGATACGCTGCCGCGGGTTGTCATCAATGAACTTTCCGGCGCGCTCGACGGGACGTTCTTCGTCGAGTTGAGAAACGAAGACGACGTGGCGCGCGATCTGAGTGGCTGGATCGTCAGGCGGCAGTCGATGATACCGGCCGAGTACGTTCTTCCGCCCCAGACGCTCGATCCCGGCGCGTTGTTGCTGCTCGATGAAGCGACGCTCGGATTCGGCGCGGCGCAAGGCGACCGCATTTTCTTGATCCGCGCCGGCGGGCAAACCGTCGTCGATGGGCACGCGCTGACGAACCGCGTTCGTGGCCGATCCGCGGAACACGACGGACGCTGGCTGTGGCCGAGCGCCGCGACGCCCGGCGGGAACAATAGTTTTGCCTTTCGCGACGAAGTCGTGATCAACGAGATCATGTACCACCACTTCCCGAAGTACGAGACGCCCTCCACGCCGGCGACGTACAGCACGACGACGCTGGTGCCGATCGCGGCCACGTGGCGGTACAACGATCGCGGAAACAACCTCGGAACTTCGTGGCAACAGACGGCGCACCCGGTCGACGGCGTCAACTGGCGTTCGGGCCAGGCGCTGATCGGCTACGACCTGGACGCTCCGCCGGAACCGATCCGCACAGCACTCGCCGATCCGGTGACCAATAGCCCGTTCATTGTCACGTATTATTTCGAGACCGATTTCACGTTTACCGGCGACCCGAACGATCCGGATTTGGAGTTGGTGCTGCGGCACATCATCGACGATGCGGCCGTGTTCTACTTGAACGGCGCGGAGGTGAGCCGTTTCAATCTGCCCGGCGGGACGATTACGGCATCGACGCTGTCGAGCACGACGACGGTCAACGCATCCGACGTGGGCAACGTTGTGCTGCCGAAGGACCAATTGCAGGTCGGGACGAATCGACTGTCGGTCGAGGTGCATCAGGCGTCGCTCACGAGCAGCGACATCGTGTTCGGCGCGGAATTGGCCGCGAGGACGTTGACCGCTCCGGCGGTGCCGGGTCAGCCGTTTGTGGAAGACCCAGAGGAATGGATCGAGTTGTACAACCGCAGCGGCGCAGATGTCGACCTCACCGGTTGGAAGCTGCGCGGCGGGATCGACTACGACTTCGCGACCGGCACGACGATTGCGGCCGGGCAGTATCTCGTCGTGGCCGGCGATAATACGGCACTGGCCGCCAAGTATCCCGGCATCGCGATCGTCGGCGACTTCGACCGCAACCTGTCGAACCACGACGATGTGATTCGACTCGAAGCGCCCGACGACAATCCGGCCGACGAAGTGCATTACTACGAAGGAGGCGAGTGGCCCTCGCTGGCCGACGGCGGCGGCGCGACGCTCGAATTGCGCGATCCGAACGCGGACAATGCACACGCCGGAGCGTGGGCGGCGAGCACGCTCGCAAACGCCCAGTGGCAAACCATTACCTACCGCGGCGTGGCCCAAAATCCGCCGGGCAGCAACGACCCGACCCACTGGTACGAGTTCGTGCTGGGAATGCTCGATGGCGGCGAGATTCTGATCGACGACGTCTCCGTCCTTGAAGACCCCAACGGCACGCGAATCGAGCGGATCCTCAACGGCGGGTTCGACAGTGGCGCCGCCAATTGGCGGCTGTTGGGCAACCACGGCCAACACGGGCTGTCCGGCGTCATTTCTGAGCCCGGCAATCCCGGCAACAACGTGCTGAAGGTCGTCGCCACGGGCACGACCGAGCACATGGGCAATCATGTCGTGACGACGTTCGCCGGTTCCGCTCCGATCGTGAACGGCCGCGAGTATGAGATCTCGCTGAGGGCGAAATGGGTGAGCGGTTCGCCGCAACTGCACACGCGGCTGTACTTCAATCGGCTGGCGCGGACGACGATCTTGCCGACGCCGGCGATTGCGGGGACGCCGGGGCAGGCGAATTCTCAGTTTGCGGCCAACATCGGGCCGACCTATTCCGGTCTACAGCATTCGCCCGCCGTTCCTCAGGCAGGGCAGCCGGTCGCGGTATCGGTCGTGGCTGACGACGGCGACGGCATCGCTTCGCTGGTCGTCCGATATTCGGTCAATGGCGCTGCGTTCGCATCGGTCGCAATGGCCGCCGATACGGACGGTGTGTGGCGAGCGCAGATTCCCGGGCAGGCGGCCAGTGCGATCGTGCAGTTTTACGTCGAGGGGACCGACGCGCTCGGGGCTACGTCGACCTATCCGGCGGCTGGATCGGCTTCGAGGGCGCTCTACAAGGTGAACGACAACGCCGCGACGACCGGCCAGCGGCACAATTTCCGCGTCGTGATGCTGCCGGCCGACGCGGCGTTCATGCATCAGGAAGTGAACGCGCAGTCGAACCACCGGCTGGGCGCGACGATCGTATACGGCGAGCAGCAGGTGTACTACGACGTCGGCATTCGCGTCAAAGGCTCCGGATACAGCCGCGGCGGGAATGCGACCGGTTACAACTTCCGCTTTGCGCCCGATCGGCCGCTGTTCGGCGTGCATGAGATTACGGCCATCGACCGCAACGGCGGGCCTTTTGGCCTCGGCGCGAGCCACCGGGAGTTGACGATCAAGCACATCGCCAACCGGGCCGGCGGCGTGCCGATCTCTTACGACGATATTCTCAACTTCATGGGCCCGACGCCGGCGTACAACAGCAGCGCCCAACTGCTCGGCGCGCGGTACGAAGACGAGTTTCTCGATGGACAATTCGAGAACGGCAGCGACGGCACGCGGTACAAGCTGGAATTGATCTATTACAACACGACGACCGGCAGCCCCGCGCAAATTCATCCGCGGCCGAACACCGTCAACGCCGTCGACATCCAATTCATGGGCGAGGACGAGAACGCGTATCGCTGGAACTTCTTAATCCGCAACAATCGCGGCCAGGACGATTTTTCGCAGATCATCGAGCTGGGTCGGACGCTGAGCATGTCGGGCAGCACAGTCGGCGGCGCGCTCGACCTGGCGTCGCAAGCGGTGATGGACGTGGACGAGTGGATGCGCGTTTTCGCGTGGACGTCGCTCTCCGGCGTGAACGATACGTACAACCAGGGTTTGCCGCACAACTTGCAGCTTTACGTGCGGCCCGAGGATGGCCGCGTGCTGGCGTTCCCATGGGACAACGACTTTGCCCTGCATCATTCGACGAGCACGAACATTTACGGCACCGGATCGAACCTCAGAAAGATCATCAACATTCCGACGAACCAGCGGGTTTTCCAAGGTCATCTGCTCGACATCATCAACACCACGTACAACGCCGCGTACCTCACGCCATGGGTGAATCAATACGGAACGTTGGCGGCGGTGGACGATACGGTGTCGATCCTGCAATACGTCAACGCCCGGCGGAGCTACGTGCTGAGTCAACTCCTGCCGAATGTGCCGTTCGCCGTCACGACGAACGGAGGAGCGGACTTCTCCGTTTCCACGCCGAGCGTGACGCTCGAAGGCAACGGCTGGATCAACGTGCGAGAAATCCGGCTCAATGGCAGCACGTCGCCGCTGGAGGTCGCGTGGCTCGATCAAGACAGTTGGCGTGTCACGCTGCCGCTGGCGACCGGAGCGAATGCGCTCGCGCTAGAGGCGTTCGACCACCAAGGGCAAACGGTCGGCAGCGACACGATCACCGTGACCACGAGCTTCGTCGCGCCGACGCCGAGCGAGCATCTGCGGATCACCGAGTTGATGTATCATCCGGCCGATCCGTCGGCGGCGGAATTCGCGGCCGGATTCACCGACGCCGACGAATTCGAGTTCGTCGAACTGACGAATCTAGCCGACGCGCCGTTGCCGCTGTCGTCGGTGCGGTTCGTCGACGGCGTGCGATTCGACTTCGCCGCCGGCGCGGTCGCCACGCTGGCGCCCGGCGAGTACGTGCTGGTCGTCTCTAACCCGGCGGCGTTTGCGCTGCGATACGGAAGCGATCTCGCGGTAGCCGGCGAGTACACGGGCAATTTCAACAATGCCGGCGAATCGGTTCGGCTGGAAACGACGGCCGGGCAAGCCATTATCGAGTTTACCTACGACGACACCAATCCGCCGTGGCATCCGTCGACCGATGGCGACGGGTATTCGCTCGTTAAGATTGATCCTACGGCACCGACGACGAGCTACGACGATGGCGCCGCGTGGCGCCCAAGTTTCGAGCCGACCGGTTCGCCGGGCGGCCCGGACTTAATGGCTGGCGACGTTGATGGCAACCTGCGCGTCGACCTGGTCGACGTGGCGATCTTGCAACGTTCGTTTGGCGTTGTTGCCGGTGCGACGCGCGCGGAGGGCGACCTTAACGGAGACGGAGCGATCAACCGTATCGACGCCGCGATCGTCGCGCGCAACTTCGGTCGCTCGGCGGCGGTCGCGCCGGCGGCTCCTGCGGCGGTCGTCGCTTCCGCACAGCGACGACCGGATGCCATCGCTGCGCGTCGCCCCTCGTCGGCATTCGCTGCAACGTCCCGCAGACGCATC
>JAJDEG010000697.1 GCA_029259895.1 Planctomycetota bacterium | reverse complement strand
TGCCGCTCGTCGTCGCTCAACTCAATCTCTTTCCGACTGGCGCGCGTTCGTCGTCGGCCTCATTGAAAGCAAATTCACCCCCCAATTGCCAACACGCCTTCAATAGGCCCAATTTTCCACCCACGATCGAGACGCTCACACTGCGGGCGTTCTTCGATCGAGGGCGAATTGACACCCCCGGTGGGCGTCGGTACACTCAGGGGCTTGTCGGCTGCTCGGTCCAGCCGGAATTGCCCTAACTTCCTTGACCGCTTGGGTTTTCGTCAACGCCGGACATGCCCCGCGGCGGCGTTTCTTGCCGCGGTGCGACGGAGCCGGTGTGCCTTATTACCTCTGAGGAGACTCTGTGTCCGCTGAACTCGTCAAACAACTCATTGAGTCGGGTGCCCATTTTGGCCACCGCGCGAGCCGCTGGAACCCGAAGATGCGGCCCTACATTTATGGCCGCCACAAGCTGATTCACGTGATCGACGTCCGCGAGACGATTCGCGGTCTATTGCGGGCGAAAAAGTATCTCTCCCAAGTCGCCGCGGCGGGAAGCCTGATTCTGTTCGTGGGGACGAAGCGGCAGGCGGCCGACGCCGTCGAGCGGGAAGCCAGCCGATGTGCGATGCCATTCGTCGCCGAACGTTGGCTCGGCGGAACGCTGACCAACTTCCGCACGATTCGCAGCCGGCTCACTCGTCTGGAAGAATTGGAGACCATCCGCGGCGGCGACAAGCTGGCGGAATACTCGAAGAAGATGCAGTCGTCGCTGGCCCGCGAATACCGGAAGATGTATCGCAACCTCAACGGCATGCGGTCGATGAGCCGGCTGCCGGAATGCCTTGTGATTATCGATCCGAAGAAGGAGAAGAACGCGATCAGCGAAGCCCGCAAGCTGGGCATCACGACGGTGGCGTTGATCGACACGGATTGCGATCCGGATGTGGTCGACTTGCCGATTCCCGGCAACGACGACGGCATTCGGGCGGTCGAGTTGATCGTCACGCAGTTGTGCGACGCTGTGGTGGCGGGCAACAGTGCCTTGGCGGCGCAGCGCGTTGGCCAGGCGGCCGGCAAGGAAGATTAGTACGCGCGATCGGCGAAGGGATTCGCCGCAAACCGCGCCGAACGCGACCGCGCTTGCCGAGGCGAACCAACCGCAGCGGCCCGGCGTCCTTTGGCATGGGTGGAGCCGACGGGGCATTGCCGCGGCACCATTGCTTGCGGCGGCCGCTGGTCGACTCTGCGTCGGCGGTCGACGTGCGGCGGTCGACGCGCGATCGACCTGGCTGCGGCGTCGACAAATTCACATAACGATATTTCTCGATAGACGGGAGAGTTTACGATGGTTCAGATAACCGCCGCGATGGTGAAGGAACTCCGCGACGAGACGGGGCTGCCGATGATGGAGTGTAAGAAGGCGTTGCAGGAGAATGGCGGCGACAAGGACGCCGCGAAGGATTTTCTGCGCAAGCAAGGCATCAAGACGCAAGCCATCCGCGGCGATCGCGCCACGACGGAGGGCCGAATTGCGATCTTCCCCTCCGCCAGCGTCGGGACGATGATCGAGTTGCTGTGCGAAAGCGCGCCGGTGACGAGCAACGATAAGTTCGTTGCCCTGGCGAACGACTGTGCCAAACAACTGGCGACGGGTCCGGGGGCGCAAACGTCGGACGACTTGCTCAAGCAGGCGTCGCCGAGCCGCTCAGGCATGACGCTGGCCGAGCAGCGGGACGAATTGTTCAATCAGATTCGCGAGGTGTTTCGGCTGAATCGCATCTTGCGCTACGACGGACCGTGCGTCGGTTACGTGCATCACGACGGCAAGAGCGGAGCGCTCGTCGAGCTGCGCGGCGGCGATGCCGACCTCGGACGCGACGTGGCGATGCATGTCACGGCCCAGAAACCGCAGGTCGCGACGCGCGAACAGCTCGATCCGGCTGCCGTACAGAAAGAGCGCGAAATTCTTACCGAAGCCGCCCGCAAGGAAGGCAAGCCGGACAACGTCATCGAGAAGATGATTGAAGGCCGGATGGGAAAATTCTACGCCGAGAACGTGTTGCTCGATCAGCCGTTCATCAAGGACGACAAGATGACCGTGGGCAAGATTCTCGACGCAGCCAAGGCGACCGTGGTTCAATTTGAGCGCTGGCAACTTGGTTGAGGCTGAAGGCTGTAGGCGGCATGGATGTATGGTCGGGAGTTCACTTTCCCCGATCCTCGCTCAATTTTCGGGACCCTATCGATGACCGCCACTTCCGATGCTACGCCGCGTTTCAAACGGGTTGTGCTCAAGCTATCTGGCGAGAGCTTTTGCTCGGCTTCCGAGCGCGGCATCAGCATGGACGAAGTGGTTCATATCGCGCGGCAAACGCTGCAAGCGGCCGCGCGGGGCGTGGAGATTGCGATCGTCATCGGCGGCGGCAACATTCTTCGCGGCGGACAGTTCAAAGCCGGCAACGATTGCATTCAAGAAGCCACCGCTCACTACATGGGCATGTTGGCTACGGTGATCAACGGACTGGCGCTGCAAGACGCGATCGAATCGCTCGGCGGACAAACGCGGCTGCTCACGGCGATTCGCATGGACGGCGTGGCCGAGCCGTACATCCGCCGCCGGGCGCGTCGCCATTTGGAAAAGGGTCGCATCGTGATTCTTGCGGCGGGCACGGGCAGTCCGTTCGTTACGACGGACACCGCGGCGGCCCAACGGGCGTTGGAACTCGAAGCCAACGTGATTCTCAAGGCGACGCGCGTGGACGGCGTTTATAGCGAGGATCCGGAAAAGAATCCGCACGCCATTCTCTATCGCGAGCTGTCCTATACGACGGTGCAGGAGCAAAACCTTCGTGTGATGGACCAAACGGCGATCGCACAGTGTATGGAGCACGACATGCCGATCTTGGTGTTCAACTTCAAGAAGGATGGGAATATCGAGAAGGCCGTGAAGGGCGAGCGCGTGGGGACGCTGATTTCCAGCACCGCGAAGACCCAGACGCAGTGAGTTGCGGTTGGATGGGTTGTAGGAGTTAGGCGAGAGGTCGTCGGGGTGAGAAATCGAGGACGACCCGTCAATTTGCCAAGGTTGGCGATTGAACCGTTTGCAAGCCGGTGGTCGAACTCCTTACACTAGAGGTTTACGGTCCGCGCACGCCTGTGCGGTCCACCGAACCTTTTCCGACGGAAGCTGTTATGCCGTTGGCGCCGCGTTTTCCCTCGACGTTCGCGCGCGCGATCGTCTCTGTCGCCGTATTGTTGGCGGCGATGCTATTTGTCGTCGTTCGACCGATGGCGGCCGCGCAAGAAGCACCGACCGCGCCGGAGCCTGACGATGCGGCCGTACGACGAGTCGTCGACACCGACCATGTCGATCGGCCGATCGAAGTCGTTGAGTTGGTCGCCGGTGGCGACGTTTCGGATTCGCGGCATCACGGGCTGTTGGCTCGCGAAATCGCGCGACAGGCCGTACTTCTCTCGGCGCGCGAGCAGTTCGGTTTGCGCACGCGCGATCGAATGCTTCGCGAAAGCGGGGGCGACGAGTCGACGCCTGGCCGCCTGTTGCTCGACGTGACGATCTGCTTCAAGGATCGCGGCGAAGTTGCGATTGAGGTTGCTCGCGTCGACGGTGAGAAGCGGCAGTCGCTCGTGCGTTCGACCAAACGCTTCGGCGACGGCAAGACGGTCGATCGCGGAACGGTGAACACCGGAACGGTAGACTACGCGGCGCTTGCCGCTTGGTGCGAGGACCTGTCGCGCGGCGAAATCGCCGCGGCGCTGCGCACGGCGATGGGATTGGCGGACGAGTCGGCGACGGGTGCGAAATCGACTTCGGCCGGTGGCGACGATGATCTGCCGGAGGACGTCGCGCGACGCATGCGGCGGATGACGTTTGCTTCGCAATACGCGGCGGTTCGTCGTCTGCACGAATTGGCCCTTCGCGACGGGCCGGATTCTTCGGCTTCGGCGGCCTTAGCGCGCGGGTATGCGAATCTGGGCGTACTTAGCGATATGTACTGGCACTCGGCCGGCGCAGCTTTCAAGGCTCGCTCGCTGTTGTATGCCCAGCGCGCCGTGGCGGCGGAAAGTGGCGACTCGCTCGCCGGTTACCGCAATCGTCGGAGCTTCGGCTATTCGCTGGCGTTATGCGGGTTGCATCGGGCCGCCGCCACGACGCTCGCGACGGTGCGACCGCCGGCGACGGCTGCGACTCCTTCGTGGACCGTCGTCGCCGAGGCATTGTGCGAATTCGACGGCGCGCGGCTGGCGGCGATTCCAATCGATTCCGATACCGGTGAAATCGCCCGCGTGTGCAAGGTATTGATGGCCGAACACAGTTCCGTGATGCCGGAGGACATGGATTACGAGGCGTACTCCGCATCGGAGAAGCTGCTAACAGCGGCCGCATTGGAGTTGCCGCACTGCTGGCGCGTTCGCGCCGCCGCCGGCCGCAGGGTTTTCGACGTCGGAGGCCGAGCAACGTTCGATGCCCAATGGTATCGCGACGTCGCGGGGACGCCGCGGATTGCTCTGGCGGTGGGCGAAATCGCCGAGCGACAAGCGGCGGCCGACGTCGACGTCGACGTCGCCATCGAGCAGAAATCGCGGGCGGAGTTGGTCAAGTCGCTGCGCGCCGCCGCGCGCGAGGACGAACACGAGCCTTCGCTGTCCGTTCTTGCGACGCTCGTCGAGGAAGCATCGTTCGTCGACGCCTTCGAGTATGCACAGGTGATGGTTGGCGGCTACGACCGCGACGAAACCAAACAGGCGGTCGCCGAGTTTCGCAACAACGTCGTGCCCATCGTCGAGCGGCATCCACTGCACCCGATGCTCGACGAATGGCTGAAAATGGCGACCGGGTCGAGCATCGATTTCGACGTGGACCGGATGCTGCGGGCGATCGACGACTCGGTGACCACGACGGCCACGTTCGATCTGTTGGATCTCGGCTATCGCGAGCCGGGCTACGGCGTCGCCGGCAAGCTTCACAAGGCGATCGTTGCGCATGCCGATGAGACGTTCGCCGATATCGCGCTGCTGGCGAGTCGCTACGACGTGGACGATAAGGCGCGTTACGCCGAGAAACTGTACGACGTCAGTCCGCACGCGCCGCAGGCCGTGGCCGGAATGGTCCGCTATCATTGGCCGCGCGTCGCCGAAAAAGCCGAGGAGTGGGAACGCCGCTACGCCGGCGAACCGGGCGTGATGGCGATGCTCGGAAGCCGATATCTGGCCGAAAAGCGAACGGCCGACGCGCGCCGCTGCTTTCAGGCGTACCTCAAGCTGACGACCTCGCGGGCGTGGGTCAGCCTGTGGGCGTACCGACATTTGGCCGAAACCTATCGCATCGAAGGGGACACGCGGCAGTGGCTCGCGACGCTCGAAGAGTTTCTGCGCGAGGAAGGCGCTGCCGATCAACGGGGCGACGTGCAGGTGTTGATCGCGCGGCACTATCTCGCCCAAGGCGACTATGCACAAGCGCTGCATTACGCCGAGTCGGTCGACAGCTATGACGAAACGGAAGCGCAAGTCGTTGTGGCCGAATGTCGCGAATACCAGCATCGCTGGCTGGCGGCGGAGCAGGCGTACCGCTCGGTGGCCGAGGACGATCCGTACAGTCCGCAGGTGTTGCTTTGGCATCGCTATTGCGCGCAATCCGGCTACGGCAGCATGACGACCGCCCGCAACGTCGTGCTCGGTTACGTCGAGTCGCTCGACGAAGAAGACGATGGCGCGGTGACGGAGCCCGACGCGCTGGCCGGCATCGGGTACTTTTATCTCTTGGAAAACGAAGGTGCGACGGCCGCGAAATGGCTTGCGCGGGCGGTCGAGGCCGGTCGCGAACGGAACGCCGACGACGTCGCCGATCCACGTCATGCGCTGCAACTTGTCTTGGTCGCGCATCAACTCGGTAAGCACGAGCAGCGCGACACCGCACTCGATCGCGTCGTCCGCTCGGGCGAGAAGTTCGTCGCCAGCGGCCAGCCGCGCCGCGAATTGGTGGCGTTCGCCGTGCTGCTGCAAAAGTCGTTTGCCACTGACGCCGACGCGACGAAATCAGCGACTTCGTTCGAACGCGCGGCGGCGGACGAATTGATCGCCAGCGCGACGGGCGAGGATCGGGCCTTGTTGTGCTATCTCGTCGGCCAAGTGCTGGAAGCGAACGGGCTGCGAGCCGAGGCCCAAGAGTATCTTCGCCGCGCCGTGGCGACTCCCGCCCGCGAGGCGAGCCGGTCGCTGGCCGCGGTGCTTCTGCGACGCGCCGGCGTCGAGCCCAACGAGATCGTCGTCGGTTCCGCGCGACGCGATTCGCGGGCGACGGGCGGATGAGAGCATTGCGGCGTGGCTTGGATCGGCACGCGGGCAGTTATTATCAACTAGGTTTCTCGCTTTGAACGAAATGCCATGCGAATTGCGATTCATGTTTTTATGCTGCTGATGTTCGCGTCGACGGGAAACGCCGTACACTCGGCCGACGACGAGCAGCGGACTACGGCCGTCGCGCCGTTGGACGGGTACGAGGCCATCGCGTCGGAGTTGAGCCGGATCATTGCCAGCGAGATCGAGGCCAAGAACGTGCCGGCGCTGTCGATCGCCTTGGTCGACGGCGAGCGAACCGTTTGGGCGGCGGGTTTTGGGTTTCAAGATGCCGAGCGAACGAAGCCGGCCACCGCGGCGACCGTGTATCGCGTCGGTTCTGTGTCGAAGCTGTTCACGGACATCGCGGTGATGCAGCTCGTCGAGCAGAGCAAGCTCGACCTCGACGCGCCGGTGAGCAAGTATCTCGAAGATTTCAAACCACGTAGCTCGTTCGAGGAGCCGATCACTCTGCGGCGGTTGATGTCGCATCGCGCGGGGCTGGTGCGCGAGTCGCCGGTGGGCAACTATTTCGATCCCACCGAGCCGACGCTGGCCGACACCGTGGCGAGCCTCAACGACACCGGTCTCGTCTACAAGCCGGGCACGCGCACGAAATACTCCAACGCCGGGATTGCGGTCGTGGGGCAGGTCGTCGAAAAGACGCAGGGCGTCGCGTTTTCGAAGTGGATTGACGCGAAGATTCTCGCTCCGCTGGCGATGCGACAGAGCGGATTCGTGCTTTCGCCGGAGTTGGAGCGCGACTTGGCGACCGCTTGGATGTGGACCTACGACGGCCGGCGGTTCGAGGCACCGAAGTTCGCGCTGGGGACCGCGCCGGCGGGCAATCTTTATTCGAGCGTGCTCGATTTGACGAAGTTCGTCCGCGCGCTGTTCGACGATGGACGGGGCGAGAACGGCCGATTTCTGAAGAGCGAAACGCTCGCGGCCATGATGCAGGCCGACGAAAAACAAGCGGGCGAATCGCGGCGGTTTGGAATTGGCTTTGCGCTTTCCGACTTCGACGGACATCGCCGCGTGGGGCACGGCGGGGCCGTGTATGGGTTTTCGACACAGGTCGAGGCGCTGCCCGACGAGAAGCTGGGGGTGATCGCGGTGGCTTCGCTGGATGGCTGCAACGGACTGGTGCGGCGGATCTCCGACCACGCGTTGCGGCTGATGCTTGCTCGCCGCGCGGGGAAAGAGCCGCCGAAGTTCGCCGCGTCCGCGCCGGTCGATGCGGGGCGTGCGAAGGCGGTCGCCGGACGCTATCGCAACGGCGAAAAAGTGATTGAGATCGGGCACAGCGGCGAGCGGCTGTACTTACGGCGCGATGCGTTTCGCTTTGAGTTGCGGGGGCTGGCCGATGGGTTCGTGGTTGACGACCCTCTGGCCTATGGGCCGGAAGTGAAGCCGGCCGGAGACGGCGCGGTCGCGATCGATGGCGTGCGCTACGAGCGTTTGAAGGACGGAGTTCCAGCCGATGTGCCCGAACGGTGGAAGGGGCTGATCGGCGAGTATGGTTGGGACCACAACACGCTGTACATTCTGGAAGACCGCGGGCAGTTGTTCGCGCTCATCGAGTGGTTCTACTATTATCCGCTCGCGGAAATCGGCGAGAACGAGTTCGCGTTTCCCGGCGATGGGCTGTATCCCGACGAGAAGCTGCGTTTCACGCGCGACGCGGATGGCCGTGCGACGCAGGTTGTGGCCGCCGACGTGAGGTTCGAGCGCCGCGCGGTCGGCACGCGCGACGGTGAGACATTTCGTATCGAGCCGCTGCGGCCGATCGACGAATTGCGCAAGGAAGCCCTGGCCGCGGAGCCACCGGACGAAAAAGGCCCGTTTCGCGACCCGGACTTGGTGGAACTGGTGAAGCTCGATTCGACGATCCGCCTCGACGTGCGGTATGCGACGACGAACAATTTCACCGGAGCGGTGTTTTACAAGGAAGGCCGAGCGTTCATGCAGCGGCCGGCGGCCGAGGCGGTCGTGCGGGCACAGAAGCGGCTTGCGGAGCAAGGTTTGGGCCTGCTGATCCACGATGCCTATCGGCCGTGGCACGTGACGAAGATGTTCTGGGACGCCACGCCGGCGGAGATGAAGGATTTCGTGGCCAATCCGGCCAACGGCTCGCGGCACAATCGGGGCTGCGCCGTCGACTTGACGCTTTGCGATTTGAAGACGGGCGAGCCGATCCAGATGGTGGCCGGCTACGACGAATTTTCGCCGCGGTCGTTTCCGCAATATCCCGGCGGCACATTGCGGCAGCGGTGGTATCGCGAACTGCTGCGCCGCACGATGGAGGCTGAAGGTTTTTCGGTTTACGAATTCGAGTGGTGGCATTTCGACTATCGAGACTGGCGGTTGTATCCGATTCTCAACAAAGAATTCGGGGAAATCGCGCCGGCTGATCCGGGGAAGTGATGCGCGGCCGTGACGTGACGATGGGCTTCTCCCAGCCGTCCGCGCACCGGGCTAGAATGCGGGCATGAACGGTCCCCAGGCGTATCAACTGCTCGCTGCCGAAATGGCGTCATACCGTGCCCTTAGCTACGATGAGCTATGCCAATTCATCGGCACGGCACAACCGAGAGTCGTTTCTGGCGATGATTCTGAAAAGTACGCCCTACAAATCGTCGTTAGGTGGCACGATGCGGAGCGGAACGACATTCTCGTCGATGGTTGGGTTGCGCTCGACGAATGCGGTCCGCTACATAGGATCGATGAACAGTTTACCGTTCGCAAACCTCGTGATTGATTGAAACTACTCGTCCGAATTCTGCGATTTGCCGGCCGTTTCGGCGATGTGATAAACTAACGGTTGATGCCGGCGCACTTAGGTTAAGGACCGAACCGGTTGAGTTTTTTCTGGGTGGGTTGAACGAAGCCCACCGAGATTTGCGCGACGGCCGCGTTTGTGGTGGGCCTCACTTCGTTCGACCCACCCTACGATTTGGTGGCTTTGAATTGGCGGTTCGGCGATCATGTATAGGTCTACCGCAAAGGGAGTTCACGTTATGCGTTTTCTTGTATCGATCAATCGAATTGCATTCGTCGGGGCGTGCTGCGCGTTGCTGCTTCTTGGCGGATGTGCGAACGACGACGAGCAAGCGGCCGGGGAGAAGGGCCGCGATGGAAAGTCGGGTTTTGCCAAGGAGAAGGGGGACGCGAAGGGGGCGGACGGTGTGAAGTCGGACGATGCCAAGCCCGCTGGCGATAAGCCGAAGGGGGACGAACCCGGCGACGAAAAGCCGGCGGACGGCGACAAAGCGGCTGATAGTGACGAGGCGGCGGATGGCGACAAACCGGCGGATGGCGATGCCGACGAACCTGCTGGTGACGCGCCGTCCGGTGATGGTGCCGACAAACCGGATGCTCCCGCCGAGGAACCTCCGCAGCCCGTCCGGCCGGACCTCGACATCGAAGGCCAAATGCGTCTCATCGTGGACATGGTCAATCGTCGGCGCGATATCCGCAAGACGGACGGTTTCATTGCGCATTTCGTCGCCTTGGCCGACGGCGTGATCAATTCGTCGGACGCCGCGGCCGGCTACAAGAGCACGGCGCTGCTGGCCAAGTTCAAAGTGCTGCACGAAGCGGCGGTCGACGGCAACGACGCCGCGCAGTTGATGCTGGTCAAATTGGCCGACGAGCAGCGCGAGAACATGGGCCGCCGTGCTTCCGAGTTCGTGCGGTTCGTCGACGCCGAGAACAAGCTGCTCGACGTAAAGACGGCCGACGCGGCGACGCTGCCAAAGCTGCTCGAAGAGACGAAAGCGTATTTGGCCGAAGAGGAATTGAGCAATCGGCACTTGCGGATGGCGCAGCTGGCCGTCGACGCGGTCGAGCGACTGCCGGAGGGCGATCGCGACGCATGGTACAAGGCGCTCGGCGAGCAGTTCGAGCGGAGCGTCGATCTCGACCTGGCCTACGTCGGCCAGCGGTTCGGCAAGCCGCCGGTGCCGCCGAGCGCGCTGCTGGGCAAGCCGTTCGAGCTGACCGGCACGATTAGCAGCGGCCAGGAGTTGAAGTGGGAGAATTATCGCGACAAGATCGTGCTCGTCGACTTTTGGGCGACATGGTGTACGTTCTGCATCGATCAAGAGCCGCGGCTGAAGGATATTCACGCCAAGTATGCCGGCCGCGGCCTGGAGTTCGTCGGCGTGAGCATCGATACGAATAAGGAAGACCTGACCCGCCATCTTCGCGAGCACGAAATCCCCTGGATCACGCTGTTCGGGAAGGAGCCGCAGGAAGTGGCGACGAAATACGGCGTCCGCGGGGTGCCGACGCTGTTTCTGATCGACGCCGAAGGGAAGATTCTGATGCGGAGCAACTCGATCGCCGAGCTTGAGCCGCATATCAAGACGCACGTCGAGGCGCTGGAGAAGAAGCGGGACGAGAAAGAGAAGAAGTAACAGGCCGCGCTGGCTCGTAGCCGCACTGCTGTCCACCGGTCGTCTTTGCATTCTTAGCGAACTCCATGCCCTTCGACGTCGTTAGCGCCGGGATCCTCGTTGCCGACCATTTGACGACGCCGATCGCGCGGCTGCCGCGGGCCGGCGAGCTTGTGCTGTGCGACGAGATGCCGTTTTCGATCGGCGGTTGCGCGGCGAATGTGGCGGTCGATCTTGCGCGGCTCGGCAAACGGGTCGGCGTGTTCGGGGCGGTGGGCGGCGATCCCTTGGGCGGATTCGTCGTCGAGTCGTTGGCCAAGGCCGGCGTCGACGTTGGCGGAATTACCACGGCGGAGAATCGCGGCACGAGTTGCTCGCTGATCCTCAACGTCGTTGGCGAGGATCGACGCTTTATCACCACGCTGGGGGCGAACGGTGTCTTTGCGCCGGAGCAGATTCCGCTCGACGCCGTGCGGCAGGCGAAGGTGCTGAATGTGGGCGGATACCTGTTCGCGCCGGGCCTGGAGAACGAGCGGATGGTGGGTCTGTTTCGCGCGGCCCGCAAGGCCGGTGTGAAGACCGTGCTCGACGTGGTCGTGGTGGGCGAAGGGATCGGCAAGGGCACGCCCTGGGAACGGCTTGCGCCGCTACTGGCCGAGACGGACTTCTTTTTGCCAAACGACGACGAAGCGCGGCTGATCACCGGTAAGGACGATCCGGTGGCTCAGGCCGAGCAGTTTCGCGCGGCGGGTGCCGGAACGGTTGTGGTGACTTGCGGCGGGGCGGGTTCGATCTTGGTGAACGATCGCGTGCGAATTCGCGCCGGCGTGTACCCGACGGACTACGTCGGCGGGACCGGCTCGGGCGATGCTTTCGACGCGGGGTTTATCATGGGCCTGCTCTCCGGCGGCGACGAGCGGGAGTGCTTGCGGTGGGGCAGCGCAATCGGAGCGAGCTGCGTGCGGTCGGTCAGCGCGACCGACGGCGTGTTCACGCATGCCGAGGCGGAAAGCTTCATCGCCGAGCATCCGTTCGAGATTCGCAAACTGTAAACGGCACTCAAGCCAAGCTACCGCGCCGAGAAAAGGGACCGTCGACGCCGCGTTCCATAAATTCCAGCCAATAAAAATCGCCGAACAAATCCACCCGCATCAAAATAAAACGAGGTAATGCTCACAAATTCCCTCGTCCGAGCGGTGCGATAAACCATCGCCAGCCGTTCCCGGCGCAAACCGTCTTACGATCGCACCATCGCGCGACCCGAAGCGCCTGGTCAGGCCGCAACTCGCCGAACCACAGTTTTTCAATCTCCCACCGAACATACCAGACCGCTGGCTCCATTTCCATCTAAAATCAGGCCACCGTCCCCGCGTCGCGCTTCGCTCGGCCGACGTCCGCCGCGCGTGTCGCCAATCGCCGCGCAGTCGACGAACAGCGATCCTCAAGATATTCGATCCCCGACGAACCGAAGGCTCTGATGATGCTCGCCAAACGGCTCGGCCTGATCTGCGTACTGTCGTCTTTCTCGGCATGGCTGCTCGTCTCAGAAATCGCTGCCCGGCCGCTCGCCGACGAATCCGATTTCGCCGCGAGGCTACCGCGGATCGCCGCCGTGGAGCCGGGCGGTGCCGAATTGACGTTTGCCACGCAGGACGGCTATCGCATGAAGCTTGTGGCCGCCGAGCCGCTGGTGACCGATCCGGTGGCGATGGAGTTCGACGCGGCAGGGCGGTTGTTCGTCGTCGAGATGCGGGACTATAGCGAGCAGGCGACCGAGAAGTTGGGCCGGGTGCGGCTGCTTACCGACGAGGACGGCGACGGGCGGTTCGATGCTTCTACCGTGTTCGCGGAAGGTCTCTCCTGGCCGACGGCGATTACTTGTTACGACGGCGGCGCGTTCGTGGCCGCCGCGCCGGGTGTTTGGTATTTCAAGGACACCGACGGCGACGGGCGGGCCGACGTAAAGCGGGAGATCATCACCGGGTTCGGCCGGGGGAACGTGCAGGGGTTGGTCAATTCTTTGCGGTGGTCGCTCGATAACCGGATTCACGGCGCGACGAGCAGCGCGGGGGGCGAGCTGCGCGTGGTGGCCGAAACGACGCTCAATGGCCGCGATGTAAAACCGCAGAAACCGCTGGCCGCGCGGGGGCGGGACTTCAGTTTCGATCCGCGCAATTTCGATTTGCGTTTGGAGAGCGGCGGCGGGCAACATGGCATGTCGTTCGACGACTGGGGCCGGAAGTTCGTCTGCTCGAACAGCAATCACATTCAGCTCGTCATGTACGAGGATCGGTATGCGGCGCGGAATCCGCTGTTGGCCGCGCCTGCGCCGCTGCTGGATATCGCGGCCGAAGGGCCGGCGGCCGAGGTGTTTCGCCGCAGTCCGGTGGAGCCTTGGCGGATCGTGCGGACGGACTTGCGCGTGGCCGGTAAAGTGCCGGGACCGGTCGAAGGGGGCGGGCGGGCCGCGGGCTATTTCACGTCGGCGACCGGCGTGACGATTTATCGCGGCGACGCCTGGCCGGCGGAGCATCGTGGCTTGGCGGTGGTGGGCGACGTGGGGAGCAATCTGATTCATCGCAAGCGGCTGGAGCCGGCCGGCGTGGGAATGATCGCGCGGCGGATGGATGAGACGAGCGAATTCGTGGCGTCGACGGACATTTGGTTTCGACCGGTGCAGTACGCCAATGGGCCGGATGGATGTTTGTACGTGGCGGACATGTATCGCGAGGTGATCGAACACCCGGCGAGCTTGCCACCGGAGATCAAGAAGCATCTCGACTTGACGAGCGGACGGGATCGGGGGCGGATTTGGCGGATTGCGCCGGCGGGGTACGAGTACCAAGCGCCGCCGCGGCTGGATCGGATGTCGGCCGAGCAGTTGGTCGGTGTGCTGGCAAGCGAGAACGGTTGGCGGCGCGATGCGGCGGCGCGGTTGCTGGTCGAGCGGCGCGATTCGGATGTTGCGGCGGCGCTGCGAGAGGCAATCGCAAACGGCGCTAATGCGAAACAGCGGCTGCATGCGATGTACGTGCTGACGGGATTGGATTCGTTGGCGGAGAGTGATGTCGTGGCGGCGATGTCGGACGGGCATCCGCGCGTTCGCGAACATGCCGCGCGGCTTGCGGCGCGTTTCGAGGACGCGACGGTCGTCGACGGATTGTGTCGACTGGCGGGAGACGACGATCCTCGTGTGCGCTATCAGGCGGCGTTTTCTCTGGGTGATGTGCCTGCTTCGGCGGCGACGACGGTGCCGACGACGGCGGCGCTGGGGAAGATTGTATTGGCGGACGGTGGCGATCGATGGGCGCGGTTTGCCGTGCTTAGCTCGTCCGCCGGTCGTGCGGCGGCGCTGCTGGCGGCAGTCATGGATAGCGAAGATCGTCGCGGTGTGGGATCGCTCGGCGAGTTCTTGGCGGACGCGGCGGCATTGGCCGGGCGTGAAGGCCAAGTCGATCAACTCACCGCCCTGATCGACCGCATCGAACGATTGCCGGACGAAGACGCCGTCGTCGCGCAGAAGTTGACGGTCGCGTTGGCCGTGGGGCTGTCGCGGGCGAGTAACGCGGCGGCGAAAAACCTCACGGCGGACGGCGGCAAGCTCGCCCGACTCATCGGCGTGCAGGTGACGAAAGCACTTGAAACGGCCGTTGATATCGAAGCGGCGCTCGACGCTCGGCTGGCGGCGGTCGAGACGCTTTCGCTGGCTCGTTTCGCGGAGGCTCGGCCCGTGTTGGCGGAGTTGCTCGCGCCGCAGTCGCCGGGGGAGTTGCAGCGGGCGGCGATTGCCGTGCTGGGACGGACGAAGGACGCAGCAGCGGCGGCGACGATCATCGAAGCGTGGGAGGCGCTCGCGCCGGCCGCGCGGGGCGAGGCCGTTGAGACGCTGCTTTCGCGCGACGACCGCGTTGGGCAGTTCCTTGCCGCCGTGGGGGACGGACGGCTGGCCGACGTTTACCTCGATCCGGCCCGCGTGAAATCGCTCACGGAGCATCGCGACGCGAAGATACGGGAACTGGCACGGGCGACGCTGGCGAATCGCGCTTCGCCGACGCGCGAAGAACGCGATAGAGCGATCGCCGCGTATCGAGACGCCCTCGATGCAACGGGCGACGCAGTGGGTGACGCCGATCGGGGGCGCTTGGCGTTTCGCAAGGTGTGTGCCGCTTGCCATCGGCTGGACGATTTCGGTCACAACGTCGGGCCGGATCTGGCGGCGATTCGCAACCGCGGGGCCGAGGCGATTCTGCTGGCCGTGCTCGA
>JAJDEG010000696.1 GCA_029259895.1 Planctomycetota bacterium | reverse complement strand
GGGCCCCCCCCCCCCCCCCACCCACCCTACGATCGATTCCGGCCGATGTTCGACGCAGGAGGGTTGGCAGCGCTATGTTGGTTGAACTGGTGCAGGCGACGACGGCGGATGGCTTGCGGTTGGACGGGGCGCTATTGCCGCGTCGCGAACGTGGGGCGGCCGGCGCGGGGAATGACTTGGGCCTCGATGCCGTTCTTTGCTTGCACGGGGCAGGCAGCCACTTTTACGGCTCGTCGATCTTTCCTGGATTACTCGATACGTTCGCCGAACTGGGTCTGGCCGTGCTGCGCGTGAACACCCGCGGGCACGACATCGTCAGCACCGCGGCGAGCGAGCGCGGACCGAAGCGTTTGGGTGGCGCGTTCGAGATCGTCGACGATTGTCGGCACGACGTAGCCGGCTGGCTCGACTTTCTCGTGGAACGCGGGCTGCCGCGCGTGGCCGTCGTGGGGCACAGTCTCGGCGCGGTCAAGGCGATCTACGCATTGTCGCACGCTCCGCACGAAGCCGCGCGTGGCGTCGTGGCGATCTCGCCGCCGCGGTTGTCGTATCGACACTTTCGCCAGTCGCCGCGCGACGCCGAGTTCTTTGCGGCCATCACGACCGCCCAGGAACACGTCGCCGCGGGCCGCGGTGCGGCGCTGATGGAGGTGACGTTTCCGCTGCCGTACCTGATTACCGCGGCCGGTTACGTCGACAAGTACGGCCCAGCGGAGCGGTACAATTTCGTCGAATTGCTCGACCGCACGCCGTGCCCTGCGCTGTTTACGTTCGGCGAAGTGGAGATGGAGAACAACGCGGCGTTCTTCGGTCTGGCCGAGGCCGTGGAGCGTGCGCCTGCCGGCCCGTTCGACCGGGACGTGGCGACGATCGCCGGGGCCAATCATTTTTATGTCGGCACGACGTCCGCGTTGGCCGAGTGCATTGCCGGTTGGCTGCGCGGGGCGTTTGGCGGTTAACGCGGGCGATTTCGACGAACCGATTGACTCAGGTCGGTCTGCGTTCGTAGGATCAAGTATGGCAACCCTGCGAAAGCGGTACGCAATGCACGAATCGGCGCGGCAAATTCAACCTAGCGAATGCGACTCGGATGCTCCGGCTCCGTGGCGACGATTAGCGGCGAGCTGGCCGGCGATCGCGATCGTCTTGCTATCTACCGCGACTGCGCTACTCGGCGGCACGACGTTGCTGGCGGACGAAGCGCCGCCCAATGTCGGCAATCCTCCCGCCGCCGGCGAGCAGAACGACGCCGAGCCGCCGAAGCTGACCAAGGCGGTGGTGATTCGCTTCGAGGGCGTAATCGACGCGATACTGGAGCAGTATCTGTACCGCAAGTTGGCGGCCGCCGAAGAATTGAAGCCGGACCTACTGGTAATCGAGATTGAAAGCCCCGGCGGTGAAGCCGGCGCGAGCTTTCGCATTGCCGAGACGCTCCGCGACATCAAGTGGGCTCGTACGGTGGCTTACATCCCCAAGACCGCGTACAGCGGCGCGGCGGTCGTGGCGGTGGGGTGCGACGAAATTCTGATGTCCCCGACCGGGCAACTCGGCGACGTCGGTGTGATTTTCTTAGACGAAGAATCGATGGTGATGCGATACGTCGAGGAAAAGACGCTTAGTGCGTGGACGAGCAAGATTCGCGATCTGGCCGAATCCAAGGGGCGCTCGCCGGCGTTGGCCGAAGCGATGATGGATCGCAAGAAGGAGATTCATAGTTATCGCAACACGCGGACCGGCGAGGAGCGGTACATGACCGACGCCGACGCCAAAGCGGCCGGAGCCGAATGGACGCAAGGCGCGTTCGTGGCCGAAACGGCAAAGGACCGCTTTCTGACGGTCGCCGGCAAGCGGGCCGTCGAGCTAAAGCTCGCCGACGGTCTCGTCGATAGCCGCGCGGCGACGATGGAGCGTTTCGGCATCGACGATCCGCCGACCGTCATGCTGTGGACCGGCGTCGACACGACCGTGTTGGTGCTGAACCAACCGTGGGTCACCGGCCTGCTGATCGTCGTTGGCCTCATCGCGCTTTATATCGAGTTCAGCGCGCCGGGCATCGGCATTGGCGGCCTGGTCGCCGGGCTGTGCTTCGTGCTGTTCTTTTGGAGCCGCTTCATGGGCGGCACGGCGGAATGGCTGGAGGTGATTCTGTTTCTGGCCGGGGTCGTGTTCCTGGGCGTCGAGTTGTTCGTGCTGCCGGGCTTCGGCATTGCCGGGCTAACGGGACTGCTACTGATGGTGGCCAGCGTCGTGCTGGCGTCGCAGAATTTCGTGCTGCCGGAGTCCGAATCGCAGATGGGTGCGCTCAAGACGAATCTGATGGTCGTCGCGCTGTCGGGCGTTGGGTTTCTCGGCGCGGCGATGGTCATGAGCCGCTACTTCGGCATGATTCCGGTACTGCGCGGACTGAAGCTCGAACCGCCGTCGGCAAGTTCGGCGACGGCCGCACTAACAGCAGCGACGAGCTACGACGTGCCGCTCGTCGTCGGCGCGACCGGCGAAGCGCATACGGCGCTGCGGCCCGGCGGAAAGGCGAAGATCGACGGGCGGCTGGTGGACGTCGTCGCCGACAGTACGTTCATCGATCGCGGCCAACGAGTCGAAGTCGCGGAGATCGCCGGCACGCGCGTGGTGGTTCGCGAGGCGTGAAGCCGCTCGTCGCGCACGAATACACGCTTGAACGCCGAAGTGTAGTTCGCGGGTTTTTTCGCGTCGTCGATTGGCCGTGACGGCGGTCGAACGTTGGTAACCTAGCGCAACGTCTCACGAAAGAATTGCGGCCGTAGAGGTTCGCGACCGCTCAGTGTCGCGCCGCACGTTAACGTTTGCCGGCAAGTCTGCCGAAGAAACCTAAGAAACCGGATTTAGCAGTCGCGGCGACCGGCCCGCTAAGGCACGTTTCACTGTGCCGGATCACCGCGCCGGAGGGCGTCCCTCGTTGCCGTAGCTTTCCCAACCGGCAAACTTGATTTCCCGGCGGCGACGTCTAAGATGACAGCACGGCTGCGGCGTTCGGCCCGTTTTGCGAATTCCTGACTGCAACGGACTCCTCTCGGCATGACCACGCTCGCCACGAGAACTCGATCGGTGTTGTGCCGCTGTACCGGCCCGGCGATGCCGGGCATCTGAGGATAGCGTACAGGGTTCTATTCTGCTTTGACCTTCGCGCGGCGCGTGCGAGGTGAGCGTCGCGAGAAAGCACGGCGCGGGCTTGCGTCGCCGCTGGGAGTTTGTTCGTCATGGCCTCTGATTTTCGTCTCAAAGAGCAACTGCCTGAGTTGACGCGCCGCATCGTGGCGACGTACGACGCCGAGGGTTCGATCCATCACCTCGGCCACTGCCCTTTGCCGAACTACGACGCGGTGGTATCGATCGTCGAAGACCTCAAGGAAGTGATCTTCCCCGGTTATCGTCGCCGCGAAGGCTTACACTTAGGCAACGTTCAGTTCTACGTCGGCGATCTTGTCGATCGGCTGCACGACCGGCTGACGATGCAAATCGGTCGCGCGCTGCGGCACGAGGCCCGCGCCGCGGCGGCGGACGATTGCGACGACGATTACGAGGCGCTCGGTCAGGCGAAGACGCTGTTGTTCCTCGATCGCATTCCGGCGCTACGCGAAATGCTCGCCCTTGATGTGCAGGCGGCTTACGACGGCGACCCGGCCGTTCGCACGATCGACGAGATCATTTTTTGCTATCCCGGGCTGGAAGCAGTGACGGTCTACCGCATCGCCCACGAGCTGCACCAGCTCGACATTCCGTTCATCCCGCGGATCATGACCGAATGGGCACACTCGAAAACCGGCATCGATATTCACCCCGGCGCGACGATCGGAAAATACTTCTTCATCGACCACGGCACCGGCGTCGTGATCGGCGAGACGTGTGAAATTGGCGACCACGTGAAGCTCTACCAAGGCGTGACGCTCGGCGCGCTTTCGTTCCAGACCGATGCCGATGGGCAACTGGTGCGCGGCGAGAAGCGGCATCCGACGATCGAAGACCGCACCGTGATCTACGCCAATGCCACGGTGCTCGGCGGCGGAACGGTCGTGGGGCACGATTCGGTGATCGGGTCGAGCGTGTGGCTCACCCGCAGCGTGCCGCCGCGAACGACCGTGTTGCTCGAAAAGCCGAATCTCCGCATGCGGGGCGAAGGAGCCGAGGAGCTCAAGCCGCAGGAGAATTATCAGATTTAGCGAGCAAGTGTCAGCGGGCGGGGCTGGAGTCATTCGGGATTTGCGAGATACATTTCCGCGGCAGCGCGCGGCTGCTCTGGAACGGCTGCGAAGCGTCGGCGATACTGGGCCCTTGCTGCGACGTTTCGATCTCGCTATCCGCGTTCCGTTACTTTGGCTCCTTTTCAATGAATATTGGCGTTCTACTCTCAGAGATGACGCCGCAGGCCGGCGGAGGGTACACGTTCGAGCGGGAACTGCTGGCGGCGCTTGCCAGACTCGACGGCGAGCAGCGGCATACCTTCCACATCATTACGCCGCACGCGATCGAGCTGCCACCGCAGGCAGCGCACCTTCGGCTCATTGAAATGCCGCGTCAAAGGCGTTTCGTCGAGAGGGCAAAGCACGCGGCCAGGAAAACGTATCGCGTGCTGACCAAATCCGGTCGCCGCGAATTGCGACGGACTCGCAAGGTGAGTTGGCGGGAGCGGTTCTTGCTCGGCTGCGGCATGGACATGATGTGGTACCCCACGCCCAGCGCGGCGACCATGGAGATTCCATACATCACGGTCGTGTGGGACTTGCAGCACCGCTTGCAGCCGTACTTTCCCGAGGTGAGCGCCGATGCCGAGTGGGACATGCGCGAGCGACACTACGCGCAAATGCTCCGTCGGGCGGCGTATGTCGTTGCCGGCACGGAGGCGGGCAAGGCCGAAATCGAGCACTTCTACGGCGTCGCCGGCGAGCGGATTCGCATTCTGCCACACCCGACGCCGGGGTTCGCCTTCGAGCCAACAACGGGCGACGACGACGAAGTGTTGGCGCGATACTCCATCCGCAAGCCGTACGTCTTCTATCCCGCCCAGTTCTGGCCGCATAAAAATCACGTGGGCTTGCTCGATGCGGTGCGACTGCTGAGCGAACGTCACTCCCTGGCAGTCGACGTCGTTCTCGTGGGGTCGGACAAGGGCAATCGGCAATTCATCGAACAGACGGCCCAGCGGCTGGGCATCGCCGAGCGCGTGCGCTTTCCCGGCTTCGTTTCGCAGCACGAGCTAGTTGTGTTCTATCGCAACGCGCTGGCGACGACCTACGTGACCTACTTCGGTCCGGAGAATCTTCCGCCGCTCGAAGCGTTCGCGGCCGGCTGTCCGGTGGTTGCGTCGGACGTGTCCGGCTCCGAGCAACAACTTGGCGACGCGGCATTGCGAATTGATCCACGCGATCCCGCCGCCATCGCCGCAGCGATCCACCGCGTTCATGCCGATGCAGAGCTGCGCGACACGCTTATCCGCCGCGGCCGCGAGCGGGCGACAAAGTTTCAGCCCGACGACTTCGTTCGCGCCGTAGTCGCCATGATCGACGAGTTCGAGCCAATCCGCGGATGCTGGCCGGCCGGACAATGACGAGAATCGACACGCTTGCCCGCGTCAGTCGTTTAGGTGCCCCGGCGTGTTCGGTGCAATTTGACCGGTTATCGGAGAATAAAGCCAACCGTCGACGTAGCGAACAGCTCGCTTCGGTGGCCAGTGATCGATTTCGATGATCGCATTCGCATCGTCAACTCCGCTGAGCGGATTGTTTGGTACGGTGATCATATAGGGACCGAGTGGAAACTCAGCTCCCGTCCCAATCTCACCCTTTTCATTGGTATTGCTCGTCAACTGCGGCAGTGACGGTTTACCGTCGGCATCCGGCTGCACCGTTGGGTATCTTCCCGCGTGTTCCGTACGGTAAAGCTGCAACTGAGAACGCATCGCGTGCAAATTGTAAGTCGCTGCCGCGATCGCCGCGTCGTAGCCTTCGCTATGCGCGGCGTCGCGCGGTGCGAGCATCGATCGTGCCAAGGAACGCATCGAGCGAGCTTGCTCGAACAAGCGGTCGGCCTGACTGAAAAGGCCTGCGTCGTCTAGGTCCGCGGCCGTCGCGTCGATCTTTCGCGCGGCTTGGCGTAATGCCGAGACGCGATCCAGCACGTTCACTTGCCAGTCTTTGAAACGTGTTTGAGAAGACCGCACGTATTGGGCGGACCGCGCATCCTCCTGCGAGTAGAACGTCGACGTGTCGACTGATGTGGGCACTTCATCGTCGCGCTCGACATAACGCCGCGGCGATTCGTTCTTCGCGAGGGGAGTTCCCTTCTCGCTGGCGTCGAAATCCTCGGCCTTCATCCGCCGCAGCGCATCTTGCAATTGATCGACGTCGAGAGAATCGCCTTCGCCCTCGCGCAGCTTGTGCCATATCGCAGCGACGGCTTCCACGTCTGCGTCGCCGCCGCTGATGTCGCTGATATCGCTGATGTCGATCGCGGCCAACGGTTGTCGTTCGATGCGCGGGACGGACACGCCCAATTCGCTTCTATTGGCTGCGCTCGACTCGTCCGCAACCAATGGTTTCTCCGCGACGGCCGAGAACGGAACGCACATCAGCAACGTCGCGAACCCCGCGGCCACGGACAAAATTGCCAAGCGGCCGCACGTTCGGCGCAAGCGGATGATGCCGGTCGACATATTTCCCTCTCCTTTTCAGAGGCGTACGAGCGAAATCCCGGCGATGCGCTCGCCTTCGGCCTGGATGACTAGCTGCCCGGGCGAGGCGCATTCTAGGCCGAGTGACTCGTTCGCCCCAACGTCAAAAAAAGAGGGCGACGCCGGACTGAACAAGTGTCTTCCTGCGCCAACGTCATCGCCAGCCCAATGAACGAACGAGTGTTTCCGCGTCCGGGGCGACCAATTCTCCAACGGCGGGCTGCGGCAACAGTTCCAGCATGAAACGCGGCAGCGCGAAATGATCGTCGGTGCCTCCGTTGGACGGTCCGCGGACGAAATCGACGATCGCGCTGCCGCCACTGGGCCGTTCGACGCCGATTCGTTTTTAATAGCGAGGGGCGGCCGGCTGTCCAGACTTTTGAATCGGACTTGGCGACAGTTTCCACGCAAAGCAATTACTCGATTACTGCGTTTCCTCCAGTATCTTGATCCGAAGGTCCTTGAAATACACGACCATTCCCGGGTCGTGCAACTGCAACTGAATCATGCCCTTGGCCAGCCGGCGGTCGGGCGGGAGATGTTCGGTAAACTCGGACGCCGGCTTGCCGTTGATGAAGAATCTGAAACTGTTGCCCTTGGCGACCACGTGGACCTCGTTCCAATCGTCCTTGCGGATGTCGCCGACGGTTACAGCACCATCGATCTTTGTGACCGTGGGGTTGTCGTTCTCGTCGATCACGAGCCGATCGCCGCGAAAGCAGGCGTGCTCGCGTCGGCCAGGCGTGTGAAAGTCCCACGCACCGAGTACTTGCTTGCCGATGCCGACGTGGCCGAGGTCGGCGTGGTAACCCTGAAAGTCGCGTTTGCCGGTATCGTCCTTTCGGGCGCGAATACTAACGCCGGTGTTCCCCTTGCCCGGCAGACGGTAACTGAACTTCAACTCGAAATCGGCGATTTCCCGATTCTTGTCGTACACGAGGTAGCTGCGTACCTCGTCGCCCTTGGCGTCGCCATCGCCGACGATCGCGCCGTCGCGAACCGTCCATGCCTTGGCGGCTTTGGCGTTCGACACCGACCAACCGTCCAACGTCTCGCCGTCGAACATCGATACGAACCCCGCTTCGCGTTCTGCCGAGATGCTCGCAGTCTTTTTCACGCGCAGTGCAAGATCGAGGTTGCGCTTCGATAAATCGGGAATCAGCGGACTCGGCGGTTTCTCAAACGGCGTGGGTGTAACGAGCACGACCAGTCTCGCCTGGCCCTGGAATTGGTCGACGAGTTCCCGATAGGCTTTCGCGAATTGGGGAGAGTCTTCCGGGCCGGCCAACGACTCGATCCGGCCGAATTGGGCGATGACGACCGTTGCGCCCAGGCGCTCGAGTTGCTCGCGCATGTCGCCGAACGCGTCGAGGTCGCCATCTTGCGCCAATGCGAAGCCATCCGCAGCATGAGTGGAACGGCTCCCGGCGATAGCGGCGAACACAAAGACGACTGCGACGAACTTCGCATGCAATCCGATCCGCATCCTCCACAAATTCAGCGCGGCGTCGGGAAGACTGGTCGGCATGCGAAATCCTCGTTCTCGGCGGCCATCGAAACGGTATCCCACCACTTTCGTTAAGCGAGCAGGCTATCGACGACCTGCCCTTCTACGTCGGTCAATCGGTAGTCACGGCCATTGTGGCGGAACGTGAGGCGTTCGTGGTCGAGTCCGAGTTGGTGCAAGATCGTGGCGTGGAAGTCG
>JAJDEG010000695.1 GCA_029259895.1 Planctomycetota bacterium | reverse complement strand
GAGATAGTCGAGGTCGCCGTCGCGAGCGACGTCGTTCCAGGCCGGGGCGAAATAGACCAACAGCCCGGTGCCTCCGAGCCACAGCGCGATCACTAACGGCCAACGGCGAGCGCAAAACGATCCGAGCAGGGCGAACATGGCATGTGGCGGGCAGGTGGGCAGCGAGGCGCGCGGCCATCGCGGAAAACGCCGGTCGGCAGCGCTCGCTTGGGCCACATCCTAGCGTCGTCAACCGGTGGCGTCAGCGCTCGGGTCGCGTGGCGTAAGTGGGCTAGGCGTGAAGGCGGCGACGACGTTGGTGGGATCCGAGCAGGCAAGATCGAGCATCGCATACGCGGTCGATGTCGGAAATTCGCCGAACCGCGGAAGTGTGGGTAGAATAGGAAAGGTATGGGACGGGCGAAGTACAATTCGCCAGATCGTTCGCTAGTAGGTCGGCAAATGGGGAATAAGCGGCGGCGCGGCGGCCGAACTTAATTCCAGAAGCGAGCCACGGACGACAGCAACGTTGCACGGCACCACCACAACGGGTGGTAGCAGCGTCGTTTCGGCGGAATCGCCACGTCGAGACTTGCTGCGGCGATTTCGGCGCGTTAAAACAAAAAGCTGATAATCTTCGACTTGTTCTTAGCTTCTTTCACTGTCAGGACTCGCGATTGGCAGCGGCCACGTGTTGGTGCGCCGGTCGTGACTTGGATAAACGATATTTGATACGGTTGTTTGCTCGCAACGCCTAAGTCTTGGCGGTGCGCACGCCCGGTTATTCCCGCGACGTTGGAGACGGCGACATGGTTCAATCATCGGCATCGGATTCCTCGATTCGCCCCGCTCCGGCCCGCGCGCCGCGTATGGCGCAGGCACTTCCGGCACGTGCTGGCGGCGACGCCGCGACGACCAACGCTCAGCGGAGCATGGCGTCTTCAGCCGTCGAGGCCGAAGCGGCCGACGACGCGGAAGAGGAAATGTACGACGAGCCCAACGCCGCGATGGCGTGGCTGGGAGATCAAGCGGGTTGGCTCACCAGCATGGTCGTTCACACGCTTGCGCTGCTCGTGCTGGCGTTCATTACATTAGACGGCCCCCAGGACAACAAGAAGGTCATCGTAGCCGCGCCGCTGGACGTTCAGGACGAGCCGGAGGTCGAGGAAGAGCCGCCGAAGATCGAGTTCGACGACAGCAAGATCGAAGATGCGCCGGTCAACGAGATGTTGCTCGAAGAGCCGGAAGCTCCGATGTCGGAACTCGACCGCATCGACAATATGGAGGAAGGGGCCAACTCGGCATCGATGCTTACGCAGGAAGAATTCAGCACCGACAAGGCACTTAAGAGCGACTTGATTTCGGAAGGCTTTGGCGGTGGCGACCAGGACGGGACCGGATCGGGCAAGGGCGACAAGGGCTTTGGCGCCGGCTTGGGCGGTCGCGGTGAACGGCGCAGCGGGGCGCTGGGCCGCGGAGCGACGAAGGAAAGCGAAATCGCCGTCGACAACGCTTTGAAGTGGCTGGCAGCACACCAGTTGCCAGACGGAAGCTGGAGCTTCGATCATCGAGCCGGCGTATGCAACGGTCGCTGCAAAGATCAAGGCTCGTTCAAAGACGCCAAGGGAGGCGCGACGGGCATCGCTTTGCTGGCGTTCCTCGGTGCGGGCAAGACGCACTTGCAGGGAGAGTATAAGGAAACCGTCTCTAAGGGACTCATGTTCCTGATGGCCACGCAAAAGCCCGAAGGGGCCGGCGGCGCCAGTTGGTGGGAAAACGTCGGCAACTCGACCTACTACTCTCACGGTCTGGCGACGCTCGCGATGTGCGAAGCGTACGGCATGGCGCTCGACTTCAAGCCCGTCGTGCCGAAGCCGGGTAAGTCGCCGTCGGAAATGACGGAGGAAGAGCGGAAGAAGTGGCGCGAAGCACAGGAAAGGGCCAAGAAGGATCGGGAATTTGCCAAAAACGCGATCCCGATCGACAAATTGCGTGTTTCGGCGCAGGGTGCTCTCGATTTCATCTCCGCAACCCAACACAGCGGCGGCGGATGGCGGTATCAGAAGAAACAGGCGGGCGACACATCGGTGGTCGGCTGGATGTTGATGGCGCTTAAGAGCGGCTACATGTCGAAGCTCCGCGTCAATAAGGGAACCGTCATCGGGGCCAGCAAGTTCCTCGATTCCGTTCAGGACGGCGACTACGGGCACATTTATCACTACCTGCCCGAAAAGAATCGCCCCGCCGACGCAACGCACGCGACGACGTCGATTGGCCTGTTGTGCCGGATGTATCTCGGCTGGGATAAGAACCATCCGGGCATCGCCGAGGGCGTGAATCTGATGGGCACGAAGTGGGGCCCCGATATCGCTGGCGGCACGAACATGTACTACAACTACTACGCTACGCAAGTGATGTTCCACTACGGCGGCGATTCGTGGAAAGACTGGAACAAGAAGATGCGCGATCACCTCGTCGGTTCGCAAGTGAAAGACGAGAAGGATCACGCTTTCGGAAGTTGGTACTTCAACGGCGATCACGGCTCGAAGTCGGGCGGGCGGTTGTACCTCACGGCTCTCAGCGCCATGACGCTCGAGGTGTACTATCGCTTCATGCCGATCTACAAGAGCAAGAGCATCGAGGAAGACCTGCAAAAGGGCGTCGACGGCGACGACAAGAAGGACGAAAAGAAGGACGACAAGGCTAAGCCGGAAGCTAAGCCCGAAGCAAAGCCGGAAGCAAAAAAATAGCGAACTATCGACCGCCGTCGCGGTAAGAACCGACGGCAGCGAGTTGTTTTTCCAACCACGGAGTCGGCGTTGTCCGTCTCCGTGGTTTTTGCATTTTAGCGACGAGTCCGCCACGACTCGCCGATCGATCCATGACTGTCCGATCCATGACTGTCCGATCCATGACCGTCCAATCCACGAACGACGATGCGAGCGAACTTGGCACGGGCGGACCACACGTCGACGATGACGGTGTCGACGGTGGCGGCACGGAGGATGCCGAGGTCGTTGGCACCGAAGTCTTTGACGCTGACTCGCCCGTCGCTAGCGTCGTCGTTGGCGACGAACATGCCGCGATGCGGCTCGATGCGTTTCTCGCCGCGCTGTTTTCCCAGCATAGCCGCGTTCGCATGCAGGAGGCGATCTCGACGGGCGGTGCGTCGATCGACGGCCGCGCCGCGACGCGCCCCTCCGAGCGATTGAAGGCCGGGGCAGGCGTGACAATCCGTTTTCCCGAGGCCGCGCGCACGGGGCCCACGCCGGAAAATATCCCGCTCGACGTGATTTACGAGGACGAACATCTGGCGGTCGTGAACAAGCCGCCGGGTATGGTCGTACACCCGGCTAAAGGACATT
>JAJDEG010000694.1 GCA_029259895.1 Planctomycetota bacterium | reverse complement strand
ATGTATCACGACCAGGGACACATCGCGCTGAAGCTGTTGGGAATGCACTACGCGGTGAACATCACACTCGGCCTGCCGATCGTGCGGACGAGCGTGGCACATGGAACGGCGTTCGACCTGGCTTGGCAGGGGACAGCGGATTGCCGGAGCATGGTCGAGGCGATCGAAGTCGCGGGGCGGTTGGCCGGCAAGCTGCCTTAGACTCGCGCTCGGGCGACGAACGCACAATCGTGAGCCTCGAAGTCGTTCGCTGATTCGTGTGACCGTGTCGGAATCGTTCGTTCCCGTCGCTGCGTTGGCGCGAAGATTGGCGGAAGTTGCTTCGCCCACGCAAGGTATAGCCGGACGCCCCGGCAAACTGCGGGTATCCCGGTCGCGTCCGCATCGCCGTGCCCATGTGCGGTGGCGCCGCTCATCGGCGCTGAAAAAGTCCCTACCGCACCGCTTTGGACGCTGGTAGACTGAACAATTCGAGCATTTGACCCAAGACGGACGGCGACACGCTGCGATTGCCGCCCGGCGGCAAAATCCGTCGCCGTATCCCTGCCTTAACCTTGCGATTCGATCATGACCGACGAGCGCCCAATGGACGCCCCAGCCGACGACACGCCGGTTGCCGCACCGTCCTCGGAATCGACCTCGAAATCGGCCCAGGATGCGACCTCCGCTAGCGGCGACCGGCCGGCCGAGGCTTCGCCACCGGCTGCGGATGCGCCAGCCGCCGGTTCGGGCGAATCGGCGTCGGATGCCGCTGCCGTTCCGCCGCAGAGCGTACGTCCGCCGGGCGCGCCGTCGGTCTCTGGCCAGCGCATCAAGATCGGCTCTCAGCGCCAATCTGGTGCGCGGTTTCGCGCCGAGGTCAAGCCGCCGCAGCGCAATTTTCGGCCGGCAGCCGTCCCGCCGGGGCCGATGCGAGACTTGGCGGCCAAGGCCGCGCCGCCGAAACGAGACGCACTGCCCGCGGGACAAGAAGAAGGCGCAGGTCAGCAGTCCGGCGCGGGAAAGACAAATGTCGACGCGCCCCGCGACGACTCGTCCGATCGAACGACAACGGGCGATGACTCTTCACGCCGCGGTTCATCGGGGCAGCGCGATTCGAAGGACTCCGCGCCGACGCTGGCCCGTAAGGTCGCCGAGTCGGTCGTCGACGACTTTGCGACTCGCGAGCGAACGCCGCTGCCGACCGACTTGCAGGACGAAGTCGAGGAGATGCTCGCTGGCGTTTCGCTCGACGAGATGATCGGCCAAACGGCCGGCCCGATGAGCGCAGCGGAACTTGAGCCGGACTCGCGCCTTCGTGGCCGCGTGGAGAAGATTCATCGCGACGACGTGTTCTTCGATCTCGGCGGACGCAATCAGGGCGTCGCGGCATTTCACGCGTTTGCGACCGAACCAGAGGTCGGGCAGGTACTCGAGGTCGTCGTTCGCCGGTTCTTGCCCGACGAAGGGCTGTACGAAATCATGGTGCCCGGCGCTTCGGTCGCCGTGCAAGACTGGTCGGAATTGTCCGAAGGGTTGGTCGTCGACGCGGTCGTTACCGGTCACAACAAGGGCGGATTGGAATGCGAGGTAAATCGCATTCGCGGTTTCATTCCGGCCGGTCAGGTATCGAATTACCGCGTCGAGGATTTGTCGGAACTCGTCGGTCAGAAATTTGCGTGCGTCGTCACCGAAGCCAACGAGGACAAGCGGAATCTCGTTCTCAGCCGCCGCGCCGTGCTCGAGCGCGAACAGGCCGAGGCAAAGGTCAAGTTGATGGCGGAGCTTGCCACGGGGCAGTTCCTCGACGGCATCGTCCGCCGCATTACGGACTTTGGTGCGTTCGTCGACATCGGCGGCGTCGATGGGCTCGTTCACATCAGCCAGATGAGTTGGGATCGGGTCAAGCATCCCAGCGAGGTCTTGCACGACGGGCAAAAGATCAAGGTTCGCGTCGAAAAGGTCGACCAAGAGACCGGCAAGATCGGCCTTTCCTATCGCGACACCTTCGAGAACCCTTGGGACAAGGCCGAGGAGAAATATCCCTCCAGCTCCATCGTCAAGGGCGTCGTGTCGCGGATCATGGAATTCGGCGCATTCGTCAAGCTAGAGCCGGGCATCGAAGGCCTCGTTCACATCTCCGAGTTGTCGCATAAACGCGTGTTTCGCACCGGCGATGTCGTCGCCGAAGGCGAGCAGGTCGAAGTCAAAGTGATGTCGATCGATGCAGAGGCGCAGCGGATTTCGTTGTCGATCCGCGCGCTGCAATCGCGGCCGGAATCGGAAGCGGAAGCGAAGGCCCGCGAACAAGACGATGCCGACGACGCCGCGTCTGCTGCGCCGATCAAGAAATCGAACGCGCCGCTCAAGGGCGGGCTCTCGTCTATGTCCGAGGGCGCCAAGTTCGGCCTGAAGTGGTAGTGCGGTGTCAACTTTGCAAATCGGATGCCACGGCGACAGTACCGATGCATGATTAGCGCCAATCAGAACCGCACGATTCGCAAGCGCGTTTCCGCGCGATTGCTAGAACCGCTCGGCTTTGTCGCCAATGGGACAATGTATTCCGCACATCGGGGCGGACAGATCCACGGTATCGAGTTTCAGGCGTCAAAATACGGTGGCGAATACACGATAAATTTAGGATTTCATTACGACTTTATACCGGCTGTTTTCTCGCTAGAACGCAAACCGTTTTCGCGGTTCAGCACCTGCGACCATTGGCTTAACGCGAGGTTAAATGGCTTTGATCCAAAGCATTGTGCGTGGTGGAGTTACGGTGATTCCAAGGAGGAGTGCGAGGAAACGACCGAAACTGTGCTAATCAAGTCGCTGGCGGTGCTAGACGACTATGCGAGGCGATGGGAGGATCCTCGCGTGTTTTTGGAGCTTTGCCCGCCCGACACGTTCGATCGCATCGTGTCTGAAAAATCGAGCGAGGCTACCGGGTATCGCGAGTTTCAACAACTGCTGCCCGAATGGGGTTTT
>JAJDEG010000693.1 GCA_029259895.1 Planctomycetota bacterium | reverse complement strand
CGACGCGTTCACCGGATCGCTCGTCATGTCGGCTTGCACGTCGAAACTAATGAGCGAGTTGTAGTCGACGGGCGACGCCGTCGTGTCGTAGCCGATGCCAAGCCCGCCGACGATCGCTTGCCAGGGGCTGGTCTGCGGATCATCGTCGAACGGTTCGTTCGGCGTCGCACCGCGCCACGTATCGTCAAGTTGGTCTCCGCCGTTGACGACCTTGGGCACGAGCACGCGAGCCAGCGGATTGTCGATGCTCTCGTCGATCAGCACGGTCGTGGCCGTCGACGCACCGGCAATCCGCGGGTCCGAACCATCGAGCGTGAGGTAAACCTGACCGCCGGCCGCGTTAGGGTCGCTAATGGCGAACTGCGACCCCGCCGTAACCACGCCGCCGTATTGCGGCGCGCCGTCGATGGTGAAGTCGGGTGCATTGACCGCTGGATAGAAACCGGCCGAGCGAAGTTGATTGAGGACCGTCGCGTTGCGCGGCCCGAGAAATTGATTGACGATCCGATCGCGTTCGGCGACCCATTCAATGTCGCGCGTGTAGGGCGTGCCGCGGAGAAAATCGCCCCAGCGGGCCGACTCGCCGACGATCGCGCGGTCGATCTCCGTCGCGCGGGCCAGGTATCGCATTTGCGCTGCTTCGGTGGTCAGCGCCCCGCCGTCGAAGAAATGTAGCCGCACGCGATCGGCCACGCGGAGCCGAAACTCCGGATTGACCCTCAGCCGCGAGAACAGCATCGCTGGGTTGTCGTGGCCGGCGGCGTAGTTGACGTTGATGCGGTCGACCTCCGGATCTTCCAACGACCATTCGACGTCCCAGGCCAGAAAGCGGAACTTGCCGTCGCCGCCGGGGCCGTGGTTGCGGATGGCAAAGAAGTTCCGCGGCTCATTCGTCGTACCGAGCAGCGTCGGAGCATCGCGCGAGCCGGTGTGGAACACTACGAGCATGTAGTCGATCAAGGCATCGACGTCGACGAGTTGGGCCAGCGCATCGTAATTCGCCGGGTCGGCAAGATTCTGTGCCGCCGCAGTCATCAACTGATCCCAGGCCGTTCGCTCGCCGGCGACGATCTCCATCGGCACGTTGCCGAAGAATTCCGCTTGCGGTTTGAGGATGTCGTAATCGGTCTCGTCGCCGCCGAACGTCTCCGCCGCCCATTGCTCGTCGGTTCGCTCGATGACGTGGTACAGGCCCCAGTACAGGCCGTTGATGTAAAGATGGACCGACCGCCCCTTGGCGACGGGCAAGCCCATGTCGCGGGCGGTGTCGCGGCCGTAGGTGTCGCGTAGATAGTCCGCCGCTTGCGTGCCGCGTCCGCCGGCCGCCGTGCTGTCACCGTACCAACTGTAATTCCAGTTCATCTTGAGGAGCAATTGGTTGTGATCCTCGACGGGCGTGTCGGCGAAGATCGGCGCGTGAATCTTCGGCGCGCCGTACTGTTCGCGGAAGGCGATCCGCAAGCTGTGCTTAGCCCGCGTCGGCGTGCGTCCCACGCCGCCGAACGCGCGAACGCCGCCATTTTCTTGATACGATACGAGCGGGTTGCTCGGATCGATCCACTCGAACGACACGGGACGTTCCCAGAGGTCGCCGCGTTGGGTCGCGTTGGCGTAAACGCCGTTGGCGGGATCGAAGAAGTCGTCGTTGTCGACCACGACCGACACGGTGGGAATGCTCTTAAGGTCGTCGAGAAACGTTGCCGAATATGCCGGGTTGGTCGTGACGTCGGGATCGACCTCGTAATCGACGACGTTCGGCCCCCACGAGGCGGGAAAGCCCTGGGCGAGCGCCGTGGCCGTGTTCTGCGATAGGACGTTCGCGAGGAATATGTACGTTTGCGTATCGACGTTCGTGGGCGCCCAGTCGGGCTTGTAGGCTCTGGCCCGCAGCGGCGTGGTGCGAGCAACGTGGACGACGCCGACGGTTGCGGCTTCGGCCGAGGCGGGCGGAAGCTGCGTGCCGTTGGTAAGCGTCGGCTCGCTGCCGTCGGTCGTGTAGACGATCGTCGCGCCCGGCGTATTGCTGGTGATCGTCACGTCGAACGGCGCGTCGTAGAAGCCGCGGTCGATGTCGAACATCGTGTCGCCGACGAAATCGACGAAGCCATCGTTGTTGACCGTGCCCGGCGTCGGTTGGGTGAAGTAGCGAATATCTTGCGTAGCGATCGTGGTGGCGACGAGTTCTGGCAGGATCAAGAAATCGTCGTCGGCGGCCGAGGCGTTCAGCCCGTGAATTGCCAGCACGTTTGTACCGGGCTGGAGGACTTCTAAATGGTCCGAAAGGCTGATCGCTTCCGGCGTAATCGCGTCGCCGACCTCGCGGGACGCCGTCGCCGCGGAGTTCCACGCGACGCTTGCCGGCGCGTTGCGACGAGCGACTTCCACGCCGTTGAGATACGTCACGAAACCGTCGTCGTAACGTACGTTTAGTGTTAACGTGCTTAGCGCGAGTGGATCGGCGACGTCGAAAGTCGTGCGAATAAAGGCCGACGCATTGAGGCCCTGCATGGCCGCTTGCACATCGGTGTCAATCGGAGGCGCTTCGAGTGCGCCGGCAGGCGAGGGGCTGGTGTTGACGGTGTTCGGTCCGCCGTCGAAGTTGCCGAGCACTTCGTTGTGGCCGAGCGCGTAGTTGTAAAGGCGGAATTCGTCGATCGAACCGTTGAGAAATGCGTCGCCGGCATAGAGCGAGCGGCCCAAATAGGCCGTGGCGCTATCGACGGCGGAGAGCGCAATGTCCATCGTCGCCCCGGAAACGGGATTGCCGTCGACGTAGAGTGTGAGTTGGTTGTTGGCGTCGTCGAACACGGCGACGATGTGCGACGCAGTGCCCGTCGCCGTGGTTGGGCCTTCGGCGAGATTCTCGTTGTTAAAGCCTGGATCGGCATCGGAAATGGCCGCCCGCGTACCGCCGCCACCGCTGCGCGGCGCAAGAAACACGTAGTTGCGGCCTGCGGTACCGCTGACCGCGCCGAAGTCGAACACGCGTGACCACGTGCCCGTCGCGGAGTTGTAAGTTCCCCAGGCTTCGATGGTGACGGCCCCGTTGGCGGCGGCAAGCGCGGCGATATCGTTGCTGGGAAAGTTGACGTATTGCCCACCGCCGTTGAAGTTCACGCTGCCGCTGGCGATGGTCGCGCCGACGAGCGTGCCGTCGAGCGTGCCCAGCGAATCGCTGGCGTCGGTATCGAAGGAATAGCGATGCACCGGCGGCGAGGAGAGCGGCTCGGGCATCGGCGGCTGCGGCAGTGGGAACAGCGGCCGCTCCTGGTCGTAATTGTTGAGTACCTGGGCGGCATCGAGCACGCCGTCGTGGATGCGCATCTTGCCGATGGTCATCGTGCCGCGCAGCGGCGCGTTGAGCGTCGTGCCGTTGGCCTCCAGTTGAGCGGCGAGCGTAATCAACGTTCCCGCGTGCGTGTTGATTACGCCGGAACCGAGAATCTCCTCGTTCGTTTGAATGCCGTTGACATACACGCGCGTCGTCGTGCCGTCGTAGGTATAAACGACGTGATTCCATTGATTTGCCGGCGGCACGGAACCCCAGCCGATGTCCGGCGAATCCCAATGGCCGATCGCGCCGAAGTTGACGTTCGTGCCGTAGTTGAACGACATGTTCGTGCCGGCCGGCCCGCCGCGGCGAGCCCAAGCGACGATCGTTTCTTCGTCGGCAATGGACGGGTTGTGAACCCATGCCTCGATGGTGCGCGTCGGATTGGAGCCGACCAGTCCGGTCGGCGCGGCGACAGGGCTTTGGTAGGCATCGAGCGCGGCCGTGGCGTTGAACTGCACGCCTGCGCGGCCTTCGATCGTCACGACGTTAGGATTTCCGACCTCGACAAAGTCGCCGAGCGTGCCGCCGTTCGACCACGATGCCGAGCCGGCCGAAGGGTCGGATGCATCGAGATCGACGAACAACTCGCCGGCGATTTGAATTGGCGGCGTGAAGTCGCCGTAGCCGACGCCGGTGTTACCGGCGGTCCAATCGCTATCGTCGAACGGTTCGTTCGCGGCCGCGCCGGTCCACGTCGTATCCAAGGCATTGCCGCCGTTCTGCGTTGTGGGAATCAGCGTTCGCGCCGCCGCGCCCGCACCGACGAACTCGGTCGACGTGGACGTTTGCCGCAGGCCATAGGAAACGTCTTCGCGCATGGATGGAAAATCGACGCCGCCCGTGTTGTATTCGGACGTCAACGTGACGCCGTCCGGCCTGACCAGCGCGAGGTAGTCGCCATCGGCGTCGAGTTGAAAGTTGGTGTGCAGATTGCCGGCAAGGTCCGGCGCGTTGTCGCCCGAGGCGAACACGAGCAAAAAGCCGCCCGGCTCGACGGACGCGGCGGGGAATGTCCATTTGGTGCGGTTTAGCCGTGCGTCGGTCAAATGCCAGCCTGCCAAGTCGACGGCTTCGCGGCCGGGATTATGAATCTCGATCCAGTCGCTCGCCCGACCGTTGCCGTCGAGCAGCGTGTCTTCGTTGCTCGCCATGAACTCGGTGATGATGGGGTCGCCGGTGAGCATTTCGCGGCGTTCGAGAGCTTCGAGCGACGGCCGAAGCGGGCGCCGAGACGGGCTTCGCTTCCCACCGGGCGAAATTCGGCGGCGGAACCGTTCCGAGGATCTGGTTTGCATCGACATCATTGGTTCGGCCAAGAGGAAGTTGTTGGGCACGGGTGGGGTGGCTTGCCGCGCGAGAAACCCGGGCGAAAGCCTTGATCACCGGCGAAACGCGGCGAAGTGCAGCCGCTGCGCGATTTGTGCTCGTGAAGCAAACGAAGCGGAATCCAGGCAAAATGTTTGGTTTCCGTTCAAATTCAAAACGAATGCATTCAAAACGAATGTTCCGTCCGGTAGTTTAACCGAAGCGTATGCGGTCCAATCGTTTCTGAATGTATCCATTCTTGTTTTTGCCAAAAAAACTCATTGACGCCGCAAGTTTCGGCATCTAGCCTGATACTGCGTCGAGTTACGCGATTCGGCTGCGGCCGATTTTTCGATCGAGTTGCTAGTGCCCAGAATTCATCATCTCCACGAAACAGCGAGAAGTCTCATGAACGCGCGTCTTTGGTTTTCGTCGCTCGCTTGCGCTTCGGCGGTATTGTTAGCCGCAACGCCCACGCGGGCCGCTCTCGTCACGGCCGAGAATCTCTTGGTCGATCTAAATGCGGGCACAACGGGTGTCGGCGACCCATCCTGGGCGAACAACGGCAGCCTCGGCGGCACGTTCGCGCCAACCAATCCGGCCGGCGTGAAGCTCAACATCTTTGGCCCGCTCGACAACATCGGCGTTGAATTCGATGGCCTTTCCGGCGGCGACGCTTATGCCGGTCCAACCGCGCCAGTTGGCATTACGGGCGCGGGCACGCGGTCGATCGAAGTTTGGGCGTACAATCCGGGCATCGTGGGCGAAGAAACGCTCGTCGCTTGGGGACGCCGCGGCGGACCCAACGGCACGAACTTGTCGTTCAACTATGGAAACCACCCGGTGTTCGGCGCGGTGGGTCACTGGGGTGCACCTGACTTGGGTTGGGGACCGATCGTGTCACCCGCCGCTGGCCAATGGCATCATTTGGTATACACCTACGACGGCGCGGTTACCCGCGTTTACTCGGACGGCGAACTCCGCAATGGCCGTCAGGATGCGCTGAATACGCACGCCGGCTATGCGATTAACGTCGGTGCGCAGAATGTCGATCCGATCGGGGCCCTTGAAGCGAATCTTCGTTACAGCGGCGGTATCGCCTCCGTCCGCGTCCACGACGGCGTGCTGTCCTCGGCCGACATTCTGAACAACTACAACGAAGAACGGGCGGTCTTCGGCGCTCCGCCCGCGCCGGACATTATCGTGGCCGTGCCCGAGATGCTTCCCCTGGGACCGAAGCACCGCTACCAATTCAACGGCGACGCGAACGACTCGGTCGGCGGCGCGCACGGCACGCTCGTCAACCCGCAGAGCCTGGCGACGTATCACGACGGCGTGGTCGATCTGACGCAGGCCAACAACGGTGCGAGTTCCAACCAAGCCGTGTTCGCCGAGGGTGCTTACGTCGATCTACCCAACGGTATCATCTCGTCGCTGGGCAACCAGGCCACGTTCGAGACCTGGGTCAACATCGAGACGAATCGCAACTGGGACCGCGTCTTCGACTTCGGCCGGTCGGATGCCGGCGAGGACATGTCGACGGGCGCCCCCAATAGCCAGTACATATTCGCGACGACGCAAAACGGTGGCAGCGGGACGCTCCGCGTCGCCCACCGCAGCGAGAACGATCCGCCCGCGACGGGGTTCGGCGAAAACATCGTCGACGCCTTTGGCCGACTCTCCACCGGCACAGAGCATCACCTGGCGGTCGTGTGGGATGAGGTGGCAGGCATGCAGACCGTTTATCTCGACGGTCAGGTTCTCGACGTCGGTACCGGTCCGATTCGGTCGACGCTAACGCTCGCCGGTCTCGACGACATCAACAACTGGCTGGGGCGAGCGCAGTGGGGCGATCCGCTGTTGGACGCTTCGTACAACGAATTCCGCATCTACGACTACGCATTATCGGCGAACCAGGTACTCGGCAACTTTCAGGCCGGGGCGGACAACGTCAACGCCATTCCCGAGCCGTCGGCGATCTTGCTGGCCGGATTCGGCGCGGCTGGACTCGCAATCGGTGTTCGGCGGCGGCGGTCGAAGTGATCGTGTTGCCGTGATCAATTGCATTTGCCCATAGAATGAACGAAGGCCGTCGGCGAAAGCACGACGGCCTTTGTTTGTATACTTTGGCTGACCAGCGGCAGCGGGCTGAGGTCGCATTTTGTTTTCGTGACTCGTGTACTGGCGATAGGAGTACGGCGGATGCCCTCTAGATTCTTTCCGGCGGCCCAGCCAAGCGATCGAGCTCGAGCGGCCTCGCCGGCCAATGAGCGGAGGTCGCAGAAACGCCGCCACCGCGCTCGCTTGTCGCTCGAATCACTCGAACCGCGGCAGATGCTCGCCAACACGCCCGTCGGCTATTGGGCGTTCGACAACGCCGCTAACGTTGGCCAAGACTCCGGGCCCAACAACTCGGCCCTCGCCGCGGTCGGCAACGCGGCGTACACTGCGTCCGGCCACACGGGCGGCGCGATTACCCTCGACGGCAGCGGCGACTATCTCGAATCGGTCGCCTTTCCAGCCGGCGTACCGACGGGCAATAGCGCCTACACGATTTCGGCGTGGATCAAGCCGGCCGCAGGCAGCACGCTGTTCACGCGCGGCGGCATCGTCGGCTGGGGTACGTACAACACGGCCGCGCAGACGACGACGCTGCGTTTGCGCGACGAGAACGGTCTGCGGCACGCCTGGTTCAATCCGTTTCTCGACGCATCGAACGAACAAGTCTCCGCGGCCGGCGCCGACCTCGACGACGGCAACTGGCATCACGTCGTCGCCATGTACGACGGCTCCACGCGGTCGATTTGGGTCAACGGCCAGCAAGTCGCGTCGGACTCCCCTGGCGTGAATAACGCCCAGTCTACGAACTTCCGCATCGGTCGCACCGCGGCATCGGGCGAGGACTTCAATGGCCTGCTCGACGACATCGCCGTTTGGAACACGAGCCTCGCGGCGAATCAAATCGCCGCGCTCGTTAGTGGGACGTCGCCGCTGAACCTGCCCGCCTCGGGACAGGGTCTCGTCGCACATTGGGTCGCCGACGACCTCAACGCCACGCTGGACGACGGCGATCTTCCCTCGGCCTGGAACGACAACGTAAGCGGAAGACCGGCCGCGCCGACCGGCTTCCCGACGCTCGAAAAGAACGAAATCAACGGCCACTCGGTGATTCGCTTCACGCCTAGCGATGGCAACGATCAGTTGCGCGTGCTGGCCGTCAACAGTCCGCTCGCCAATGCGGCCACTTATACGGTTGCCGTTGTGTTTCGCGCCGACGAGCCAGGCATCGGCGGTGCGACGAATTGGTTCGCCAACACGGGGATCGTCGACGCCGAGCAGCCAGGCGTAGCAAACGACTGGGGCCTCGCGCTCGCCAGCACGGGTCAAGTCGCCGGCGGCGTCGGCAATCCAGACCGCACGGTTTATTCCTCGAACCTCCTCAATGCCGGCAACGGCCAGCCGCACGTGGCCGTCATGACGCGCGACGGCGCGACGCTGTCGATCGCCGTCGATGGCCAGTCTCCCATCACACGCACCGACGCCAGCGCCGCCCTCCGCGGTGCGTTCGACATGGTCTTCGGCAGCTTAGCGACCAACAACAACTACTTCGCCGGCGACCTGGCCGAAGTCCGCGTTTACAACACGGCCCTGTCGGGAACCGACGGCACGTCGGTGGCCGAGTCGCTGATGCAAACCTACGGCATCGAAGCGCCGATGCTGCCGCTGGCCGTTGCCGGTGAATTGCTCGTCGATCTGCGGGCGTCCGATCCGACCGCCGCCACGGGTACGTGGAGCAACCTCGGCACGCTCGGCGATTTCACGCGCATCGGCAATCCCGACGTGCAAACCATCGCTGGCGTCACGGGCGTGGCCCTCAACTTCGATCACCCGGCCGGCGGTTGGGACGACGCATACCGAGGCCCCACCGCCCCAGCGGCGGTTACCGCCAACGGCACGCGGTCGATCGAAGTCTGGGCGTACAATCCCAACGACGGGCTACAGACGCTCGAAGAAACGGCGGTCGCCTGGGGCCGCCGCGGGGGTCCGGCCGGGTCGAATCTCACCTTCGGCTACGGCAACAGCGGCACGTGGGGCGCGGTCGGCCATTGGGGCGGACCCGACATGCCGTGGTTCGCCGCCGGCGGCTCGCCCACGCTCGGCCAGTGGCATCACATGGTGTACACGTATGACGGCACCACGACGCGGCTGTACTCCGACGGCATTGAAACCTACTCCGAAGTCGTCGGCGCTCTTGGCACCCACAGCGGCACGACCATCAACCTCGGCGCGCAGAACGGCGGCGCCGGCTTGCTATCCCTCACCGAAGGTCAGCCCGGCTCGCTCGCCCTGGCCAACGTTCGCATCCACACCGGCGTTCTCTCGCCGGCCGACATCTCTACGAACTATCAACTCGGAGTACTCACCGCCAGCACGCCGCCCGTAAGCAACGCCGACGCATATTCCGTCGACGAAGACGATTCGCTTGTCGTCGCCGCGCCGGGCGTACTCGCCAACGACCAGAACCCCAGCGGCCTCGCGCTCGTCGCCGTCCTCGACGCCAGCCCGACCAACGGCAGCATTTCGCTGGCCACCGACGGCTCGTTCACCTACGAGCCGAACCCGAACTACAGCGGCGCCGATTCCTTTACGTATCGCGCGGTAAGCGGCGGAATTCAGTCCACGCCGGCTACGGTGACGATCACGGTCAACGCGCAGTACGATCCGGCAGTCGCCGTCGACGACAACTATCTCACCGCCACGGGCCAGACGCTGCTCGTGTCACCGGGCAACGGTCTGCTGGCGAACGACCTCAATCCAGACGGCCTCGCGCTATCGGCGCAACTCGTCGACAACGTCGACCACGGCACGCTTTCGTTCACGTCGATCGGCGTGTTCTCCTACACGCCCGCGGCGGGCTTCACCGGCGTCGATTCGTTCCAGTATCGCGTGTTCGACACGGTCGGCACCTCGAACGTCGCCACTGTGACCATCACCGTCGACACGCCGCCGACGGCCGACGACGATTCCTATTCGCTCGACGAAGACATGCCGCTCGTCGTGTCCGCGGCGTCCGGCGTGCTCGTCGGCGATGCCGACGCCGAGAACGATCCGCTCACCGCCGTCGTCGAAATTCCGCCATTACACGGCTCGCTCGTGCTTGCGGCCGACGGCTCGTTCACGTACACGCCGATGGCCAACTACTTTGGTCCAGACTCCTTCACGTATCGCGCCAGTGATGGCGACCAGCAGTCCAACCTCGCCACCGTCTCACTGACGGTCAACCCAATCAACGACGCCCCGACGGCCAACGACGACATCTACTTCGGCTTCCAAGACGCGCCGATCGTGGCCACGACGCAAAACGGCCTGCTGATCAACGACACCGACGTCGACGGCCCCGCGCTTTCCGCGATTCTCGTAAGCGGCGTCGCCCAGGGCACGCTCGCGCTCGCTTCCAACGGCTCGTTCACCTACACGCCCGCCGCCGGATTCATCGGCACGGACAGCTTTACGTACAAGCTCAGCGATTCGCTGCTCGAATCCGACCCGGTCACGGTGACGCTGATCGTCAATTCGCCCGACGCGCAGATCGTCATCAACGAGATCCACTACGAGCCGGTGTTCAACAACATCCCCGAAGAATTCATCGAGTTGTACAACAACGGCCCCACCGCGGTCGATCTGACCGGCTGGTATTTCTCCGACGGCGTCGGCTACACCTTCCCTGCCGGCGCGGCGATTCTGCCCGGCGAATACCTCGTCGTGGCCGAAGACCCGGCAACGATTCAGATCTTGTACGGCGTCGCGGCCTTCGGCCCGTGGACCGGATCGCTCAACAACGAGGGCGAAGAGATCACGCTCCGCAACGCACTGGGCAATCGCATCGATCGCGTCGACTACAACCTCGGTTTTCCCTGGCCGACGTCGGTCGCCGGCGACGGGCCGTCGATGGAATTGATCAATCCGAATCTCGACAACGATCTCGGCGGAAGCTGGCGTGCATCGTCGCTCAGCGCGGAGCCGCGCCCGGCCGTGACGCTGTTGGGGGCGAACAATTCCAATTGGCGCTACCGCAAGGGAACCAGCGAAGCCTCGAATCCGACGACCGCTTGGCGTCAGCCGGGTTATGTCCTCGACGGCACATGGCTTACCGGGCAAACGTCGATCGGCTATGGGGATAGCGACGACCTCACTGAATTGTTGGACATGCAGAATTCGTATTCGTCGGTCTACCTTCGCAATACATTTATGGTCGATTCGGCCGCGAGCGTGCCGCAGCAGCTTCGGCTGCGCGTCTACAACGACGACGGCGCGATCATTTGGATCAACGGCGTAGAGGTAATGCGTTTGCGGCTGTCGGCGGGAGAGATCGCGTACAACGCGCTAGCCCAAAGTCACGATGCGGCTTGGGAGGAGTTCGTGATCGACAATCCAGCGTCGTTCTTGAACGTCGGCGTCAACACGATCGCCATCCACGGCTTCAACACGCAGCTTACCAGCAGCGACTTCTCGATCGACGTGGAAATCATCGACCCCGGCACGGAAGGCCTCGTCGGAACGCCGACGCCGGGCGCGGAAAATTCCGTCTTCGCCAACAACGCCGCGCCGCAGATTCGCCAGGTGCGGCATGCCGTCGCCACGCCCGCCGGCGGACAGACGAACGTCGTCACCGCCAAAGTCACCGACCCGAACGGCGTGGCCAGCGTGACGCTGCACTATCAAATCGTCGCCCCGGGCGCATACATTCCGGCAACGCTGCCGACGCCGATTTCGCAAATGATCGCCGGCAACGTTCCGTCCTCGCGCACACCCAACCCGGCCTACGAAGACCCGGCCAATTGGACGAATGTCGTCATGGTCGACGACGGCACCGGCGGCGACGCCGTGGCCGGCGACAACATCTACTCCGCCACCGTGCCCGGCCAATCGAACCGAGCGCTCGTCCGCTACCGCATCACGGTCGCCGATACGCTCGGCGCTTCGCTCCGTGTGCCGTATGCCGACGATCCGTCGCTGAACTTCGCCTACTACGTCTATAACGGCGTGCCCGACTATCAGGGCGTTTCCGGTGCGACGCTCGCGTCGCTGCCCGTCTACACGGTCATCTCCCGCACGCAAGACATCTACGACGCCATCGGGCACGACCCGTCGGTCCAGTTGCCGCAGTTTATCGGTTCGACGGCGAATCCCGCGCGATTCTATGAAAACTGGGAAGCGGCGTTCGTCTACGACGGCAAGGTCTACGACCACATTCACTATCGACTCGGCGGCGCGAACGGCCGCTATCAACTCAACACCAAACGCAACTGGCGCATCCGCTTCAACCGCGGCAACTTCCTAGAGGCCCGCGATCAGGATGGCGACTTGTATCCGGAGCGGTGGCGCACGCTCACCGTCGGCAAGGGCATGTCGAATCGGCTCACGCTGACCTACGGCCTCAACGAAGCCGTCAATTATCACCTTTGGAACTCGCTCGGCGTCCCCGCGCCCGAGACGCACTTCTTCCACATGCGCGTCGTCGACGGTGCCAACGAATCGCCCGATGCCTGGCAGGGCGATTTTTGGGGTCTGCAATGGGCGCAGGAAACTTACGACGTCCGCTTCCTCGAGGCGCACAACCTGGAAAAAGGCAATCTCTACAAACTCATCAACTCGACGACCAACCCGGCCGAGCAGCAGCGCTATCAAGCCGCCGACGCCGTTCGCGACGGCAGCGATCTTAACAATATCGAGAACAACCTCCGCTCGTCGCAATCGACGGCCTGGCTGCGGGCGCACGTCAACTACGACGAGTGGATTCACTATCACGCGCTATCGCAGGCGATCCGGCACTACGACTACTGGCCCAGCGCGAACAAGAACGCAGCCTGGTACTTTGCCCCGCCCTACAACGCCGAGAACTCTGGCTTGGGTCAGATGTGGACGCTCCCCTGGGATACCGACGCCACGTGGGGACCGACGTACAACTGCGGCGAGGATCGGCCCTACGACGCGGTCTTCTCGTCCTGCGACGGTCGCGGCGATCCCGGCGGCAACGCCGAACTCGCCCGCGAGTATCGCAATGTCGTTCGCGAGCTGCGCGACTTGCTTTGGCAGCCGGACCAAATCTCCGGCATCGTCAACAGTTTCGCCTCGGACATCGCCTCCTTCGTGCCGGCCGATCGCATTCGCTGGAACACCGTGCCGGGCAATTTACAGAATCCAACGGTTCCCAATGTTGTCGGCAGTTACTCGGGCATCGGCAACAACTTCGATCTGGCGACCTACGTGCAGGACATGCTCAACTTCGCGTTCACGGGCGGCAACTGGCCCGGCGGCGCCGTGGGCGCGGGCGGACAGGCCGCGTGGCTCGATCAGCTTCAGGCCTCTGGCGGCGATGGGCCGCTGATTCCAAACACGCCGACCATTTCCTACACCGGTCAGCCAAACTTCCCCGTCGACGGCTTGGCGCTGCAAACGTCCACCTTTTCGGATCCGCAGGGCAACGGCACGTTCGCCGCCATTGAGTGGCGAATCGGCGAGATTACCGATCCGTCCGCCCCCGACTATGACCCCAACGACCGCTTCAAGCTCGAGTGGGACGCCGCTTGGGAGTCGGGCACACTCACCACGTTCAACAACCAGATCAGCGTTCCCGCCGGTTTCGTCGACACCGGCCACACCTATCGCGCGCGCGTGCGGATGATGGACACCAGCGGCGTATGGAGCCACTGGTCCACGCCGCTCACGTTCACGGCCACCGGCCCGGCGAACACGCAGGAGTTGCTCGACCATCTCCGCGTGTCGGAGATCATGTACAACCCGCCGGCGGCCACGCCGGAAGAACAAGCCCTCGGCTTCTCCGATCAGGATTTCGAGTTCCTGGAGTTCACGAACACCGGCGATCAGATTCTCAACCTCTCGCAAGTCCGCATCGTCGACGGCGTGACGTTCAGCTTCACCGGCGCGGCGATCAACGCGATCGCGCCTGGTGAATATCTGTTGCTCGTTCGCAATCAAGCCGGGTTCGAGGCCCGCTACGGAACGGGTCTGCAGGTCGCCGGCGTGTTCGAGAATGGCACGGCCCTCGCGAACGGCGGCGAGCGAATCAAGATCGAGGACATCGGCAACACGTTGATCCAGGAATTCACGTACGACGACAACGGAGAGACCTGGCATCCGTCGACCGACGGCGAAGGCTTCTCGCTGGCAATCGTCGATATCGGCGGCCCGCTGGACAGTTGGAATAACGGCATCGCGTGGCGGCCGAGCCACGAACGCAGCGGTTCGCCGGGCGCGAAGGATCTCATCCGCGGCGATATCGACGAAAACAACCGCGTCGACTTGACCGATCTTGCCATGTTGCAAGGCCACTTCGGCCTGGCCAGCGGCGCGACCCGAGCCAACGGCGATCTCGACGGCGACGGCGACGTCGATCGTGCCGACGTGGCGATTTTGGCGAGAAATTTCGCGCGGTCCTACTCGCCGCCCATAGCGCCTTCGCCCGCGGCGCCAGCGGCAATTCGAGCGATCGCCGCCGAACGCCACGACGGCGACACGGCGCGCCGCACTGCGCTCGGAACGACGCGTGCGGCAAGCCGACGAACGGCGGCTTCCGCGGCGTCGCCGTTCAATCGCGCCATCGATCGCGCCGTCGACGAAGTATCGATCGAATCGGCGCTCACGGCCGCAACAAGGTCTCGCTCGCACGCGTCCAGGGCAAAATCACGGGCGTAGTTATCGACCGCAGCGAAAGCGCTGCCCCGGCCCATGTCGCGGCCCGGCCCAAGTCGTGACCCGATCCGTCCGCGAATCGCGTCGTCCCGCGTTCACCGCGCCCAGCGACGCTATTTCGCCTCGAACGGCACTGCGTGATATTGGTCCGCGGCCGGCCGTTCGATGCGCCTCGTATGGCCGCCGGGCCAACGGACCTCGATGGACTCGACGGTCGCCGACTTGCCCAGGCCGAAGTGCAACGTCGTGGCGTGCTGTGCATGAATCGAATCGCCGGTGACGACGCGGGCCAACTGTTTGCCGGCATCCGTCCGCACGGTCACCAGCGCTCCTTGCGGCGATCGGCCCGGGCCTTCCTCGGACAGCCGCACGCCAATCCAGTGATTGTCGGTTTCAAGCTGGTTGCGATAGACGTGAAGAATCTGTCCGTCGCGCCAACGATCTTCGACAACCATTAAGTCGACGCGCCCGTCGCCATCGAGATCGTCGCCGACCACGGCCCGGCCGTCGTACTCGAATCCAACGCCAAGCAGCCACGCGATATTCACAAAGCCCTCGCCGCCGAGGTTCATCAACAGGGCATTCTTCTGGTATCCGTCCCACGATTCTTTGCGGTCGAAATACGGCTTGAGAATCTGATTGAACAATTCGTTCCGGGCGCGATCTTCCTTCGAGTCGTTGGTGTAAATGTCGTGACACCAGAAGTGCGTGCAATGGTCCTTGGTCGACTTGCCGCTGGAATGCCCATTGGCGACGTAAATGTCGCGGTCGCCGTCGTTGTCGAAGTCCAGGCTCGATGCGCCCCAGGTCCAGCCGGTGCGATTGACCTGATCCTTAAACGGCGGCTCGACGAACGTGCCGTCGGCCGTGGCGAGATACATGCGGCTGCCGTACCCCATGATCGGCCGCATTCGATGCACGTCGGCGGCGTCGCTGCGGCCGAGTCCCATGTGTTCGAGCCGCCGCGCGGTCGTCGACGACATTCCGGAAATGTAAAAATCCATCCGACCGTCCAGATTGTAATCGCCAAACGTAGCCGACATTCCGAAAATGTGCCGCTCGCCAAGAATCAACTTCGCCGTGGCGTCAGCAAAGTTACCCTTGCCGTCGTTGGCGTATAGGTCGATCCCGGAAAAGTCGCTTACAACGAGCAGATCGAGATCGTCGTCCGCGTCGACGTCGATGAAGCAGCTTCCGTACGAACGGCGAAACCGCTTTTTCCCCAGCCCGGCGGCTTCGGTGACGTCGGTGAACTTGCCGTCGCCGTCGTTGCGCAACAGAAATGCGGGGAAGCCGTCGTTGGCGTCGTAATAGGGTGACGGCATCTGGCCGCCGAGGTAGGAAATCTTGTACTGGGCAAGCCACACGTCGAGATCGCCGTCTCCGTCCACGTCGCCGGTCGTTATCACCTGGGGCGTCACCAGCGGACTATCGGCATTGCCGCGGCCGATCGGACCGCGCAGAAAATCGCCATCCTTGTCGCCGCGAAAGAGCAGCAGGTCGCGCTTCGCGTCAACGGAAAGAAAGTCCGCCGCGCCGTCGCCGGTGAAGTCGGCCAGAACACCAAGCTCAAAGAACGTTGTCGGCGACCATAGAAAGGTCCGCTGCTCAAACTTGCCGCCGCCCAGATTGACGTACTTGCGATTGCAGCCGGCCGCGACGATCTCGCTGCGGCCGTCGCCGTTGAGGTCGTAGACGAGAATCGGCTGAACGCCGGCGGGCGTTCCCGACGACGAAGGATCGACGGTGAGAATCTCCTCGAATGCCGCTGGGCCGGTGCGTTGGAAAACCATAACGTCCGTGGCGTCGATTGTGTCGAACACCGGGCGCTTCTCGCCGTCGCGCTGGCGAGACCAAACGATTCGTAACCGCCCCTGCACGGCAATGCGATCGCCTGCTCGGTCGTTCAACGCGTGGATCGTAAATGTCACCGCCGATCGGGCCGGCGCATCGTTCGTTTCCGCGTCGAACTCGGCGTGATGCCAGTCGGACTGCACGACGCGATAGCCGGCGCTGCTCCATGCCTCGACCTGCTTTCCCCAACCGGCCGCGTCGAGCGTTTGGCCGGGCGCGGCCAGTTGCAGCGAGGAAATACCGTGATCGTAATTCGTCGTCGACTTCACCTCGCCCAAGGTGATCTCGGCCGGCCCAATCGCCTTGAAAACCAACCACTGGTCGCCGCCGTCGCGGGCCTTTTCCAACAGCGCATCCCAAAAGCGGACGATCGCCGCTTCATACTCGTGGGACAAGCGTTCCTTGGCCCATACCGTGTCGTCCAGTTTTCGACGCTCTTCCGCAAGCGCATCCGATGTCGCCGGCCGAGGCGACGAGGTCGCGGGCGAGTTCGCGTCCGAAGGCGTCGGCTGCTCACTTGCCCACAGGGCGGCCGCGACGATGCTAGCGCCGCCGCCGGCGAGCATGTAGACGATCCCACGAATTCGGCCGACAATCTGTGCGGTTTCCGGATACGAAATCTGCCCGCGTCGCGCCATGATTCAAACTCCTAACGATAATCCAGAAACGAACTTTGAATTCATCCATCTCTGCCGCATTCGACGGCAAGAAGAGCATTGAACCAGCTCAATGCTAGTGCCAAGCGCCGCTAGGGCCCGCGCTGCTAAGGTCCGTGCTGCTAAAACGCATTGTCCCACCCACTCTCGATTCTTGTATCGACGACGATGGCTGTCAAACGGACGGCGAGAAAGTCTGTGTCGTGAGGTTTACTGGCCTTCCCCCCTCAAACCGGTCCAGTCTTTTTGAGAGAATCGTGACCGGGCGAAGCCCGGAAAGGATTCTCATCATGAAGCGAACGTGGTACTCGACGAATCAAATCATCGCGAGCCTCAGCAGCAAGCAGTGGACCGCCAAAGACTTGGCGGGGAGCACAAGCCTCGGCGTGTGGTTAATGGGTCCGGCACTCGCCAACACGCCCGGGCTGCATTGCGGCAGTCCGCACACACGATGGCCTTAATGCAAACACGTCGGCGGTGCGGACAAGTAATTCTTTGCCGATGCCGTTGCTAGCGTTTGCATGTTTGCGAAGGACCGGCATTTCACGTCGCAAGAGATCACCGAAGTGGCGGCCCAGCGAAGCGAGCCGATTTCCAATGGCGGCAAAAAAACAATCGACGCGGAGCGCGTAGTTTAGGGCGGAATGGCGATGGCCTTTCTACGCAACGCCAGGGCGTTGAAGTTTCTCTGCACCAAGGCTACTTGCTTCAGTTTGCCCAAAGTCGCATACCAGTCTCGCTTGCGCAAACACAGTGAAGAATGTTCTCAATCTTGTCGACCACATAATTTATGCGGGACAGGGAAGTCCTGCGCGCTTGGTGTGCTTCGGGAGGATTAGGCGATGGCACGGATGACCTGGGCAATGACTGCGATGCTGACTTTCTCGCCCGTTTTGGCCGTTGCGGCCGACGGGTACTCGCCCGTTCAACAGGTCGGATGGCGGCCGTTGTTCCGGCAGAAATCGGCCTGCGGCGGCTGTCAGTCTTGCCCGTCGTGCGAGCATTCGGTGCCGAGCGGCGACATGTCGATGACGCCGACGCCGACGCCGATGGAAGGCATGCCCGACACGATGCCGATGCCCGATCCGTCCGAAACCGCCGATTTGCCGTCGTTCGGCA
>JAJDEG010000692.1 GCA_029259895.1 Planctomycetota bacterium | reverse complement strand
TTGATCCCGCAGGTAGCACCACGGTAGCACCAGGGCTTTTTCAATCGCCGTTTTTCGAGGCTTATCAAACCGCTAGAAACCGCGGTTTTTCTCGAATAAAACCGCGAGCGGAGGGCAAGGGATTCGAACCCTCAACCGGTTGCCCGGCATCTGATTTCGAGTCAGGAGCGCGAATGGCGTAACTGGCGGATGGGTTTGGAGTTGCGACGCGACGAAATCGGTGGGGTGCCCGTATTGGTGCCGGCGAGTTTGCAGCGATTTGCACTGAAGCCGGCGGGCCGCAGGGGAACTGACCGCGAATAAGGTTGGGCGACGATCACGAGACCCTTGACGAGTTAAATGCTATCGAGGAGGCGGACGCGTGAATCGCGCGTGTTTGCGTCAGTTGTAACCCGCGGCGAGCGCGACGCCCGCGGCGCTTTGTGGTCGGTATGGGCCAATTCCCTCGCGGCTCGCAGGTGGGGCGTTCGCCTCGGCGTCGCTACGACCGTACCACGACGGCCCTGCTCGACATAGTCGCCGGTGCCACGTCGTGTGGGCGAAAAACTGGCGGACTGGAGCACCACATCGGCCGCTTGAGCTACCGGCGACGAAGCACTCGGCGGCGCACCGGCATTTCCTTGGGAATCGAAGCCCAAGGACAGTTGCACCAACGCTAAGTCCGCCAAACCGACGGCCGCATCGCCGTCGAAGTCGCCGAGCGACCACCGGCCCGAGCCGATTGCGCCGAAGTTGGCGGCGACGATTGCGACATCGGCGCGGTCGACACGATGATCCAGATTGGCGTCCCCGACGGACGATCCCAAATGCTCGACAACCAGATACGAGAGATCGCCAAAATTCACTTGGCTATCGGAATTCAGATCGAACGCCGAATCCTGCACGGCGGCCGCCAACGCGGCTTCCATTAGGTCGACGTCGGCGGCGTCCACAACACCGTTGAGGTCGAGATCGCCGGGCACGGCATTCGTGCCTCCAACCGAGTAGTGGATGTTCAATTGTGGATGGTCCGCAGCGTTGGTGCTTTCGCTGGTGTGGAAAAAGACCGCGTCGGTGCTTGCCGCGGGACCGGAGATGACGACGCCGAAATTGGTGTTCGACGGGTCGTCGAGCCACGCCTGCACCATCGCGACGCCGTCTTGATTGAGATCGGTCGTGTTGCTACCGAACGAGCCATTGAGTGCGCCGACCGCGACGCCGCGATCGCTCGCTCCCAGCGCGCCGGCTACTTGCCAGGGCTGACCGCTTTGGGCGCTGTTCCAAGTGACGGTACTCTCATCCCAATCGCGTGCGAGGCGATGGATGTCGAACACGTGTCCGCCGTTGGTGACGGTGAGCGAGATAGACGCCGACACGACGCCGGCACCGGCGGGAATCGCCAGGGCGGTCCACTTCAATACGGCCGAGCGATCTGGTCCACCGACGCCATCGATCTGGATCAGGTTGGCGTTACCCAGCGCAATATCCGCGGCGGATTGGCGAATCTCGGAGTCGAACGCACCGCTGTAGCCGTTGACGCCCTGCTGAAAACTCAACAACGTCGTGGACTCCGCGTTAATTACGAGCGGTGTGCTGTTTCGACCGCCTTCGACTTCGTCGGAGTTGACAGCCGACACTTCAAACGATGCCGGCTGGCCCGTCGCAATTGGAGTCGTGTCGGTGAATCTTGGAATGGGCGTCGTGCCAACAAATTGATCGTTGCGATAGACGCGATAGTGGCCGATACCGGACTCGGCGTCGGTCGACGCGGCCCATGCCAATTCTCCGACGTTGCCGGCACCGAGGCGACCGATCAGGTTGGTCGGAGCGGTCGGCGGCGAGAGGTCTTGAGGCCGATTCATCTTGCCGGGCGTGCCGCCCGTGTTGCCGGTCGTCCACGTCGCGGGGTCGTTGGTATAGCCGGCCACGTCGTCGCGTGCCAGGGAGGGCCCCGTTCCGGCCGGTGCAGTGGGCCAGGGCGCGCGATCGTCGTATCGCATCCAGTCGACGACGACCTGCCCATTGACCTGATTTCCTGGCCGCGTGAGTTCCAGCACTTCCCCGCCGTCGTCCAAGTCGCCGTGAAGGGCAGCCGTATAGACGTGAATCTGAACACTTGCGGGAATGCTCTTCGCTGCACGAAACGCGGCGGCTTCTGCGGCTGCGTCGCCACCGTCGGCACCTTTGACTAACACCGTGTAACCGTTGCCGGGAATGGTGGCCCCTGCCGGGAAGGTGAATAGAATGCCGTCGGAGAATCGCCACGCGTTGCCCGCACCGTCGTTGAGGGAAGTGGCGGTCGGCGTTGTGTTGTACAGTTCGATGAACTCCACGTCCGGTGCCGTTTGATCGTCGGAGTCGTACATCACCTCGTTGATGATCACGGGACCGAAGGCGGGCAAGCCGTTTTCCGCTCCAGGAGTCGGAGATTGTAGCGCGGTGAAGTCGAAGCTAAGCCCTCGCTCGAAGCGGCCGAAGCTGGTGTTCGGCTCGGTAGCGCCGAACGAAGCCGTGGTGTGAAACTCGGTGACCATTTGTTGTGTGTCGCCCGAGCGAAGGTGTACGCCGCCGCCCTGTTCGTTCAACTCGAATTGAATCAGGCTACCGGCGTTACTGGCGTTGCCGAAGTGATCGGTCTGCGTGAGCACTAGAAAGCCTTGTGCCGGAATCGTCGTACCGGCCGGAATTCGAAACTTCAGCGCAGCGACTTCATCGTCGCTGACGAACCAATTGCCGACATCGACCGGGTCGTCCGAGATGTTTTTCAGTTCGATCCAATCGCCGTCGACGCCCTCACCGTGGGCGACGACTTCGTTGATGATGATCGCACCGGCGGGCAAGCCCAAATACTCGACGAGCAGGAACGTCAAATCGTCGGAATCGACGAAACCGCTGCCGTCGAGATCGAAAACGGTGGACTGTACGCCGGCGGCCAAGGCGGCGCTCATGAGTGCGGCGTCGGCCAAGTCGACCTCGTCGTTGAGGTCAAGATCGCCGGGGACTGGCGGGTCGGCCGGGGCGACGTAGGAAAGATTCAACCTGGGTCGATCGGTGGCCGTGCCGAATTCT
>JAJDEG010000691.1 GCA_029259895.1 Planctomycetota bacterium | reverse complement strand
TTCGGATTGAAGCAGCTCGTCTGCCGCCGCCAAGCCCTTCTTCGTGACCGGAAGGTCGTCGTTTACGTCGTCGGCCATGTCGAATCTCTCTGCTCGACGAAATCTCGAAGGATTTTTCCGTCACCTCGTCCTGCGACTGCGAAGTTAACAGCAGTATACGGCCGCGACGGACGTTCGCACGAGTCGGCGAACCAATCGGCGCGGCACAGCGGCTGACGGAGTGACGGGCCATGCCCAGGAAGAAATCCGAGTACACAACCGACGATGAGACGCAACTTCGGGAACTTGCGGCCATTTTGGCCCGCGGCGTTCTCCGTCTCCGTCAACAGAGCCGGCGCACCGCGACCACCGCGGCACCGGCGACGAAATCTGGTCGAGAATCCTCCTCCCCAGGCCTTGAGGTTCCGGCCAAGACCGTGCTCAGTGTGTCCACGCGGGTTAACGCACCCGAGAGTCTCAAACCAAGGAGCACGACATGCTGAACGTTACGAAAGAGGTCGCCGCGATGGGGCGGATGACCGTCAACCAACTGCGGACCAAGTACGCCGACGTGTTCGGCGAGTCGACGAACGGCCGGAACAAGCGGTGGCTGATCAAGCGGATCGCGTGGCGGATGCAGGCGAACGCCGAAGGCGACTTGTCCGAGCGGGCACGCCGCCGGGCAATGGAGCTGGCGAACGACGCCGATCTGCGAATGACGCCGCCGCGGGAACGAAAGCCAGCGCCGGCCGCCGAAGAGCAAACGGTCGCGGTCACCAAGCCAGTCGCCGCGACCACGAACCTGCTGCCGGGCACCGTGCTCAAACGCGAATACAAGGGCCAGACGATTCGCGCGACAGTACTGGCCGACGGGTTCGAGTACGAAGGCGAGCGGTACAAGTCGCTAAGCGCCGTCGCCAAGGCCGTCACCGGCCAGCACTGGAATGGTCGCCTCTTCTTCGGCCTGCGTAAAAACGGGGGTGGCCGATGAAAACCAAACGAGCCAAAGCGCCTGCCGTTCCGACGGTGAAGTGCGCAATCTATACGAGAAAGTCGACCGAAGAAGGCCTGGAGCAGGAATACAACAGCCTCGACGCTCAGAGGGACGCGGGTGAGGCGTACATCAAGAGCCAGTTGCACGAAGGTTGGGTCTGCTCGGCGAATCGCTACGACGATGGCGGGTTCACCGGCGCAAACATGGACCGGCCGGCGCTGCGCCGCCTCATGGCGGATATCGAGGCCGGCAAGATCGACACCGTGGTCGTGTACAAAGTCGATCGATTATCGCGGTCGCTGCTCGACTTCGCGAGGATGATGGAGACGTTCGAGAAGCACAAGGTCTCGTTCGTCAGCGTCACGCAGGCGTTCAACACGGCGTCGTCGATGGGCCGGCTCGTGCTGAACGTGCTGCTGTCGTTCGCCCAGTTCGAGCGCGAGATGATCTCTGAGCGGACGCGGGATAAGATTGCCGCCGCACGGCGCAAAGGCAAATGGTCCGGCGGCATGCCGATCCTGGGCTACGGCGTCGAGCAGACGAAGCTCGTCGTCGATCCGGTCGAAGCGCCAATGGTCCGACAAATCTTCGAGATGTACTTGGAGCAGCAGTCGCTGCTGGCCGTCGTGACGGAACTCAATGCCCGCGGCTGGCGGACGAAGCAGTGGAAGACCAAGAAAGGCGATGTTCGCGGCGGCCGCGTGTTCGACAAGGTCGCGATCTACAACCTGCTAACCAACGTCGCCTATGTCGGCAAGATCAAATACAAGGACGAAGTTCACGAGGGCGAGCAAGAGGCGATCGTCGACGCCGGCGTATTCGAGCGGACGCAGACGCTGCTGGCGCGAAACGGTCGTAGTGGCGGCCGGGCCGTGCGAAACAAGCACAACGCGCTGCTGCGTGGAATCCTGCATTGCTCGACATGCGGATGCGGGATGAGCCATGCGTTCACCGACAAGGGGTCACGGCAATATCGGTATTACGTCTGCAACCACGCGCAGAAGCGCGGTTGGCAGACGTGCCCATCGCCGTCCATCCCGGCGGGCGAAATCGAGCGGTTCGTCGTCGACCAGATCAAGGCTGTCGGTCGCGACCCGCAGGTGATCAAAGAGACGCTGGCCCAGGCCCGACGACAGGCCGAGGACCAGATCGAACAGCAAACTGCGGAACGGGATCGCCTCCAAACCCGCCTCCGCGCCGATCACGCCGAACTTTCGCGACTGGCGGCGCTCGCTCGACCCAATGATCCGCGGCTGGCCGACACGCACGATCGCCTCCGCGAAGCCGAGCGGCGCGTGAGCGAAATCGACAGCGAACTGGCGGCGCTCGACGGCGATTTGGTCGACGACGCCGAGGTCGCGGCGGCGATGGCCGACTTCGACGCCGTTTGGGACAGCCTCGCCCCACGCGAACACGCCCGCGTCGTCGAACTCTTGGTCGAGCGGGTCGCCTACGACGGCAACGCGGGCAGCATTTCCATCACCTTCCGCCCGGCGGGCATCAAGACGCTGACTGGCGAATTGATGCAACGAGAGGTTGAAGCAGCATGACGATCACGATCGAACGCAAGGTGCATTTTGGGCACGGACGGCGGGCGCGGAAGGAACTGCGGGAGGGCGAGGCCAAGGTGGCGACGACAGGCCGGGTACCGCGAGTGTCGCGGATCATGGCGCTGGCGATCCGTTTCGACGGGCTAATCCGCGACGGCGTCGTGAAGGATCAAGCCGAGTTGGCTCGGCTGGGACACGTGAGCCGGGCGCGGTTGACGCAGATCATGGATTTGCTTTGCCTTGCGCCGGACATCCAGGAGGCGGTGCTTTTCATGCCGAACGTCGATAGGAGTCGAAACATCATCGAGAAGCAACTAAGGTCAATCGTGGCGCTACCGAATTGGGACAGGCAGCGACAAGCGTGGAAACGACACCTGTGCGCAGGCGGCACGGTATGATGCGATTGCGCATCGACGCGGGACGTAGGTGTTGAAAGCACCTTCGCCGGGATTCTTAGCCGCGAGTCGTTCATTGACAACCGGCGACTCGGTGTGCTCGACACGTTCAGCAAGCCCGTGGTCGTTGTCGAGCACGGTTTCCGCTTGAACCTGCGGACAACAACAGTTGAAACACGCTGTCCTTCTGAATTACGATAGAAGCTTCCCCCAAAGGGGTCGTCGATCGGGAATTTGCGTATGGAGCGTCGCAAGCCGTGCCAAGAGAGATTCACCAATTGGCGAAGAACTTGTTTCGCTACCTGCGCGAGTTGGTTGGCTTACGAACGACAAAGATTCGTGACCTTGGGCGCTATCGAAGCCACATCTGGCTCTCCGACATTCCAACCGGCGACCCGCTCTTCCCTGAATGTTCGACGGCCGCAGGGTTCATCGCTGGCGACGATACTGACGAGGCACAGGAACCGACGACGTGGCTACGCATACGGCGACCGGATAAACCTCTGGTATCTCAGCCAATTGGGTGCGATGGTTGGTTTGACGCGTCGGCCCTTGAGGACGATTCGACGGAACCCGCACTTTTTCCGGAAGTCTTCGATCAGCCGTATGAGGTGGCACCCGGCGACGATATTGAGAATGCGGTCGCCCGCCCGCGCCGTCTCGTCGACCATCCCGAAGTCGTCGCGGCTTGGAGGCACTACCTGGAAACCTCCTGGCACCCGTGGCGTGTCAAATTCGATCGCTGGAAGCGAGTTCATGACCTCTACTCGAAGCTGTTTGAGATTTGGAATGAGAACGAGCGCCGCCCCGAGGAATACGAACTGCTGCTAGGAATCGGTGTTGTCACGGGGCGGCATCCCGAAGGAGAGAATATTCGCCGGCCGCTAATCGTCGCCCGAGCCGAGATTGCCTTCGACACACAGTCCAGCGAGCTACGCGTCGTGCCGTCTGCTGAAGGCCCGCAGTATGCGCTCGAGTACGACTTCCTAAATGGCATACTACCTCCCGCCGGCATACTGACCGAGGTCGAGCGCGACGCTGCGGCAATCTCTTCGATATGGCGACGAACAGCCCTGCTGCCGGTACTCCGGACGTTCTTCGAGTCGCTGCCGCCCGAAGTCAATCACATGACCGTCTCGGAGTCGCTCGAATGTCCTTCGTTGAACGCCGACTTGATGCAGTTGGCCATTTCGCCCGTCGTAATATTCCGCCGCCGCAAAATGCGCGCATTGATGGAGACTCTAAAGGCACTAGAGGACCACTTCGGAGAGCAGAGTGCGATCCCCGACATCCTTCGTCAGATCCTCGGTGGGCAAGATAGAGATGGCAACCTCGCGAATGAACCATCGCTCAGTTCTGCGTTAAGTGATTCCGAGGTATTGTTCCCGCTCGTCAGCAACGACGAACAAGACCGCATCATTCATCGACTCGGCAATCGCCCAGGCATCCTTGTAAAAGGCCCTCCGGGGACGGGAAAAAGCCATACGATCGTGAATTTGATCGGGCATTTTCTGGCTCTGGGAATGCGTGTTCTGGTAACTAGCCAGACGCGACGGGCACTGGAGGTTCTGCAACAGAAAATTCAGGACGACGCACCGGAACTCTTGCCGCTAACCGTAAGCTTACTAGGCGAGGATGCAACTTCGCGCCAAAGCATGGATCAAGCTGTCGACGGAATCTTGGAGCGTCTGGATGATTTTGACGAGGAAGGAATAGAACAACGGGTCCAAAACGCCGAAGCACAACGACACCGTCTCCAATCGAAGTTGGAAGAACTACGTACGGCCCAGCGCAACTTCCGGCAGTCAGATTTCCGCTCAAGCGGAGTCCCCGGCACAAAATACGAGGGGACAGTCCAAAGTATTGGGGAACGTCTAAGCTCCGAGCGCGGACGCTTCCAATGGTTCACCGACGATGCCGACCCGTTGCAAGACCCGCCTTTGAACGCGGAGGAATTGGACGAACTCTGCTTGCTTTACGACAACCACAAAGACAATTTGGAGGAAGTGCTGAACCTGCAGCTTCCGGGAATCGAAGATTTGCCGAACGCTGAATGTTTTGCGACAGCGTGTCAGGCCTTGCGCATGAGCAAACAGAGTTTTGACTCGCTTGACCACGATGGTGGAAGTGCTATTTCCCAGGCAATGTCGTGCCTGCCGGCGGACGAGTTGGATAACCTAGCTGATGCCGTGCATGCAGCCGCTAGGCTATCGCCTCGTATTCGGGGCAGCAGCGTCGAATGGGCCGATGCCGTAGTTCGTGATCTGGTTTGGGGCATAGATGAACATTGGTTGTCCCTTCAAGCGTTGATGATCGAGTCCTTGTCCAAAATTGACGTTGGGCCGAACGCGGGATGCAATGCAGAGTTCCACTGCCCGGTAGAAGTTCGACTCGATCAGCAACTTGCCGATGCAACGTCGCTCCTCTCTTTTTTCCACAGCGGTCGCACGCTGCGCTTCGCGTTCTTTCGCGGCGGGTCTATTCGACGGTTGAGTTACCTATGGAAGAAGTGCCGCTTTGACGGCTACCGCTGCGATACCCAAGAAACTGTCGAAGCCCTAGTGCGCCACCTTACCACTTTGTCACTTCTCGAGGGAATAGAGCACGAATGGAAGGGTATTTGTGCGGCCGCACAAGGAACGGTGAGAGAGCGCGTGGCAACCTATCGCACTTGGGCTGAGGTGCTCAACCAGGCCATTGACATTGGCAAGAAGCTGGCATCAACACTCCATCACTCTTCGGAACTAGACACCGTATTAACCGACACGGAAGTCAGTGTAGACTACCTTGCACAGCTTCATCGGGAGGTACGTGACGCCAAGATACTTCACAGTCATCGCACAGCGCAAGAAGAACTAAAGCGACTTACCACTCAAATACGCCAGAAGGCGGCCGCTTCATCTCAGCACCCTGTGTTGCACCAGTTAATCGACACGATTCAGCCGACAATCAACGCTGAAAAGTACTCTCGCAGCCTGCTTGAACTCGCAGATCTTCGAGACAAGAAGCGCTCAGCGGTCCGCTGTCAGGAACTCGATCATCGCCTTCGTCGCGCCATGCCTATTTTGGCAGACCAACTTGCCAACGATGAGACACGTGCTCAGTTGCGACCGTCGCTGGCAGACGTGTCTGCAGCACGCGAGTGGAAGATCGCCAGCAATTGGATCCAACAAGCTGCCTGCCCAACCGAGCAACAGAATGCCGAGGATATTAGTTCTACTGAAGCCTCGCTTCGTCGGGCCACGGCCGAACTCATTGCCGCGAAGGCGTGGCAGAATACGGTACTCGCGCTAAACGCAGACCCGCAACTGCGTGAGTACATGATGGCATGGAAATACGCCGGTGAGGATGTCGGAGGGGGCACCGGCGACCATGCGGAAACGTTTCGTCGCCAAGCTCGCGAGTACTTACTTCATTCGCGCCGTGGAATCCCGGTGTGGATAATGCCGATGCACCGCGTCGCGGAGCAAATCGCTTTCGATGGGCCTCAATTCGACGTGCTTATCGTCGACGAAGCCAGCCAGATCGGCCCCGAAGGTCTGTTCCTGCCTTGCCTTGCCAACCAGTCGATTATCGTAGGCGACGAAGAGCAGATTTCACCAGACGTAGTTGGCGTCCGGACGGCGGACGTGTTGAGCCTGATGCAGCAGCACCTTGAAGGCGTGCCGTTTGGCGAACGGTTGCTGCCGACGCGCAGTCTGTTTAGCTTTCTACGCATTCACTTTAGGAAACAGGTTACTCTTCGCGAGCATTTTCGTTGCGTTCCTGAGATCATTCGTTTCTCAAATCAACTCTGTTATCGCAATTCTTTGGTTCTGTTGAGGCGATATGCGAGTGACCGGCTCGTTCCGATTCAGACTCGACACGTAATCGATGGATACCGCCGTGGGCGCGGCGCCAATGTCGTAAACGAACCGGAAGCTGCGGCGGTCGCGGTTCAACTTGCGCGGTGCCTGCGCGACCCGCGATATCACGGGAAGTCGTTCGGCGTGATTTGCCTGCAAGGGAAGGCCCAGGCACAGCTGATTCAACAAATGGTTCTTGAATATGTCGGACCAGATCCATTTAAGGACGACGCCACACGGCTGCGGTGTGGCGACGCATACGACTTCCAGGGAGATGAGCGAGATGTAGTGTTCCTGAGTCTAGTTGCTGCGTCGAGCGGTGACGCGCGAAACGCGCCTCTGACTCGAAAGACTTTTCGGCAGCGATTTAATGTAGCCGCGTCGCGTGCGCGGGATCAGATGTGGTTGTTTCACAGCGTCACAGTTGCTGAACTGAATCCGAATTGCATGCGCCGCCGGCTACTCGAATACTGTCTACGCCCCCCAGCTACTCAGCATAGCGGCGTGGACGTGGAGTCGCTCCGACGCGCGGCCGCCGACCCGCATAGCCGCATTGGAAATGCTCCGGAACCATTCGACAGTTGGTTTGAGGTGGATGTATTCCTAGTCCTTGTCGACCAAGGATACGACGTAATCCCACAATTTGAAGTCGCCGGACGCCGAATCGACCTGGTCGTGAATGATGCCGTTGCGGTCGAATGTGACGGCGACGCATTCCACGGTATCGACGAATACGATCAAGACATGGCGCGGCAGCGGATGCTGGAACGTTGTGGTTGGCCGTTTGTGCGGATTCGAGGGTCAGAGTTCTACGGGGCTCGTGAACGTGCCATCGAGAAACTGTTTGCAGATCTAGCGGCTCGCAAAGTGATGCCCGCTACAAGCCACTCCTCCTCATCCGACCCGACCGCCGAATCTCAAGCGATATCAGGTGCCGACTGCCTGATCGAGCTCGGTAGACGCGTTGCCGAGTCACGCCCAAGTGCTGGCGACAACGATGAGCACGTCGATTCGCGGGAAATGAGCAAGGAGGACTTGGGGCTTGAGGATGCCCCCCAACAAGTGCGGCACGAAGAAGCGCCCGTCGCTGAGACGTTTCACGACGATCGCATGAACGGGAATGTCGCCGCGCCCGACCACGCTCCACTTACGCCAGACGCGACGGAAACTTTCAACGTCCTTAGAAACGCGAGCGATGCTATCGGCGCTGTCTTGTTGAGCGTGCAAACCGGGTGGCCACCGGGTCGCTGCCGCGCCGCGCTGGACGAGTTGTGCGAACGCGGTTTGGTCGACGTCGTCCAAATTGGACGGCAGAGCCGCTTTCGTCCGCGCGAATAGGCCCAACCGCCCGCGTGAATACGCCCAGGTGGGAAACCCGCGCGCAGCCGTAGTTGACTGGTTGCCTTGGCCCGGTTCGCAAACCGTTGCTTCCGGGGTCCGAACGCAACCAGGGTTGTTAACCCGGCGGTCTTTGGGGCCAGAGAGCGAGAGAGTTCGGGCGAGACGTGGCCCAAGGGTCGCTCGGAGGGCGCTCTACGTCGACGGGCAGAGAGCGATCGGGAGAGAGGCCACTCACCGTAAGTCCTTGCTGGACAACGGGAAAAAGCGAAACGCCGGGGGCTCTCGCTCTCGGCGTTTTGCGTTAACCGGACGGTCGGCGAAAAGTTCGCGACCGATTTTAGCTCCCCCGGCTGGACTTGAACCAGCGACACGCGGATTAACAGTCCGCTGCTCTACCAACTGAGCTTCAGGGGAATGTCGAGTATGGGATTCTTATCGCGGTAGATCGACATCGCCGCCCCTCCAAATGTGGGTTTCTCTTGGGGGCGAATTGCAGGCAAGTCGGGCCAACGCCAGGGGCGCTTTCGCCGTCGCTGGAGGGCGTTTTGTGGCCTTTTTGCCGGTCGAATCTATGGCGGCCGACGATACCGACACAGAAGAATAGCACGGGCATACCGGTCGGACAAGTCGGCCTCTGGAGCCGGCGATCGACCCGGCGGCGCTATAGCGTCGGCGTTCGCGGGATGGCGCGTTAGTGCGTTTTCGCAGCCAGCGGCTCGGGGAGGGCTTCGGCGTAGGGCCCGAATTCTTCGACGCCTTGAGTGCGGAGCATTTCGACAACGGAATCGCGACCGACGACGTTCGACCAGATCGCCAGCCAGTTGGTCGTTGACGTTCCGACGCCTTGGATCGGAAAGCCGGCCGCGCGGGCGAGATTGATGCTGGCCAGCGCGTTGTCGATCTTGCGCTGCTCGTCGCGGTCTTCGCGGCGGTCGCACCAGATGTGCCAGGCGATGAGCGAGCCGACCAGTCGCCGGGCTTCGGCCTGCGGCCATTGCGGGCTGAGCGTGGGAACGTACAGCGGGCCGCCGTGCCAGGGCGTTAGCTTGGCTTTTGCGTCGAAAGCCACGAGTCCAGCGACGGTTTCGGCGACCTCGGCGGTCCGCTTCTCGTCGCCGCTCTGCGCGGTCATCGTGGCCAACCACTGTGCGGCGGCGATGCGGAGGTTGGCGACCTCGTGCCGGAGCATGACCGTCGCAAGCTCCTTCGGGTCAGTGGCGAGAATCGCGGGGGCGAGGGCCGATTGGAACTGCGGGACTTGTGCGACGGCGCGGAGGAGTTGTACTGCATCGAGTTGCTTGCCGTCGACCGAAGTGAGGGCGACGAGCCGCATGGCCAGCGGCCGGCCGACCGCCGGGAATGCGCTGGCGAGGTTGGCCCGCTCGATAAGCGTCGCGGCGTCGGGGCACAGAACGATGCGGGCCGCGGCGGCCCAAGTACGAACGAGCATCGGTTGATTGGCGTCGTCGTTGAGCCGCTGTAGATTTTCGTCGGCCGATTTGGTGCCGATCTCGCCGAGCGCGACGATCGCCCAACCGCGGGCGGTCATGTCCGCGCCCTCGGCCGCTTCGCCGTGCAACAGCGCGACGGCAGCGTCGCCATGAGCGACGATCGAACGCAGGACGTCGGCGGCTACTTCGGCGTCGGAGAGTTGCCGGACGAGACTGCGCAAGTGGCGGCTGGCGACTGGCGTTTTCGTCGCGTTTTCGTCACTTGCTTGCGACTCGGTGCCCGTCGGTTCGGTGGCCTTCGCCGTGGCGACGAGTGACGCGACAGCCGCCGTTACGACGACGAGCAGTAACAGCCGCGTGGCCGTTTCGTTGACGCCGCCGCGACGACGAATCACGAGGCCGACCGTGAGAATAACCGCCACGATTATCAACGCGCTGCGCAGAACGCCGGTCGTCTCCTCAGTGCGGTCGCGATACGGATCGGCGACGGCGACGAGCCGTTCGGCTTGGTTAGACGTGCGGCTGGTGCGATAAAGCGTACCTTCGCGCGTGCCACCGGGACCGAACGACTTGGCGTCGTAAACGGCCGGATGATTGCGGTCGTTGGGCATGTCGAAGCGGCGGAACGTGATGTTTTCATCGGACAGCACCTCGCGGTTGAAATCGCCGTCGATGACCGTCATCGTCATCTCCTTGAGGTCGGACAGGGCCGCGGCGACCGTTTTTTCGTGCTCGTCGGCGATGACTTGCTGATGCAGCGCGTCGATGTCGCCGCCGCGGAGGCCGAGTTGCTCGCTGATTCGCAGCAACGTCTTCTCGCGCTCCTCGTGCGGCAATGAGAGTTCGCCGGAGCGGACGGCAAGCAGGTCGGCCGCGAAGACGTCGCGGGCGATGCCGTTGTGCGGCTTGGGGTCGCGCCGCGGCTTGAGTCGCTGAAGGTGGTTTTCGGTCAGGTCGCTTTCCGTGCCGCCGAGGATTCGCACGGGCAAGAGCTCGGTGACGTTGCGGAAGAGTTCGCTGCCGGGCAGTTGGCGGACGACCAGCGCCTCGGGCATGGCGGAGATTCGCTGCGGGCCGTCGGTGAGCAAGTAGACGACGTTGTGCAACTCGCCTTCGTTGAACGACGAGAGCCGCATGGGGACTTCGAGTTTCTCGCTTTTGAAGCGGAAGCCCATCGCCTGGACGAAGCCGTCGAACGTTGCCCCATCGGGCAGTTTCGAGTCGACCGACCGCTGGCCGGGCCGCGGATCGACGCCGGCCTTTTGGCCGACCTTCGTTTTCACCGCCACGAAGCACCACCGCTGGGCGATGTACTCGGTGCAGACGCCGTCCATGCCGTCGGGGTACTTGTAGCCGTGGTCGGTCATCCAGCGGTCGAGGGCCGCGGCGCTGCCGGCTTCGAGCACGGCGACTTCGTACATCCCGACGGCTTCCTGGCGGAGGACACGGACTTCGTTGAAACTTAATGACGCCTCGCTATGTTTGGCGCCCGCCGTGTCCGCGGTCGGCGTATCACTGGGATCACTGAAACGCGATCTTTGTGGGCGCAAATCAACAATCACCTCTGGCGGATCGATCGCCGCTGCGATGTGAGCAAACACGTCGTCGGGCACCTTGCGAATCGCCGGCGGCGTGGGGAACGGGATCAACATGCCGAATTCGTCGACCTTGCCCGAAAAACCGGGGCGAATGATGAACGTCTCGACGCCGTTCTTGTAGAACACGTAGGTCTTTTGCAGACCAACGCGGGTGATCGGCGATCCGCCGGCCAAATAGATCGGCGGCACCATGCCGCACGGATCGGCCGCCACCGGCGCGGCCACGACGAGGCAAATCGCAACCGCGGCGATCAAGACTGCCGGACAACGTTTGTTGAAACACGGAGACACGGAGGCGCGGAGAAACGAAAAATGAAAAATGTAAAATGCAGAATGGACAGCCACCGCATACGCTGACGCAACGCATCCTTCATTCTTCACTTTGCATTCTTCATATGTCTTCCTCCGTGTCTCCGTGTCTCCGTGGTTCAAATCCGATCGCGTTTCGATCGGACGATTTTTGCTACGGTTGGGCTGAAATGAGCGAGAACGCGTCATGACTTGGCTCCTCGAGTTCGACGCGGATTTCCACCCGCGCGGTTTGACTTTGATTGCCATTACTAATCCAGATGCGGTCGACTTGCCGCCACTGGCCAGAGGGTTGGACCGCGAACCACGGTCCGGCCACGAAGTGGGCCCCTTCGATTCACAACCGCACCCACAGGTAGTCTTGCCCGACGCGCTTGACGGTACCGCTGGTCACCAGCGGTTGCAGGTCGACGGTTTCCATCGTGAACACATGGCGGCGGTCGAGCGGCACGCGCGTCGGCGGCAGATGAACTCGACGGCGGCCGTCGGCGTCGATGATGCGAATGGAAACGCGGGCGTGCGTGCGCGACAGTTCGCGTCCCAAGCGGCGAGCGTGGTCGTCGTCGAGCGGCGATGCGCCCTGGCGGGCGAGCAGATCGCGGGTTTGTTTGCCGTAGTAGAGCAGCGCCTCAAACGCAGGACCGCTTTCGTCCGCCGGCGACGACGCATACGCGGCAAGTAGCCGTCGAAACTCTCCGAGGTCCAGGTCGCGCGTCGGATGATTGCTGGCGGCGCAGCCGGATTTGCACGTTTGATGGCCGTGGGCGTGCCAGAGAGCGCGGTCGTCGTATGAAAAGTCATCGAGCGCAATCGGCGACACGTCGACCGTCTCGCCATCGTCCGATTCGCAAAGACACGTAGTGTCCGCGATCGTGCGATGCGGTCTCGACGCGTCGGACGGCCATGCGGTTGACGAGACGGATGTGTCGTTGGGTCGCGACCGCACGCCGGCCGTGGCCAGCGCGGTCAACAACGCGAGCGACAGCGCGAGGCTGCGCATGACGGTGCCCTCGTCGAGCGAAGTGAGTGCGTTGAATCGTATGGCGATTTGGACGCGCGGTGCGGCGGCAAAGTTCCCAAGACTTTCTTTCGGCGGGCATTCGGTTGTTGCCGGGCGTTGTTGTCGGCGGACAATGTGGCCTAAAATGCCGAGTCATCCCGAAACATTCCGTTCCGACGCGAGAAACGTAAGATGCGAATTGATTTCCGACACGTCGTCCGACCTTTGGTCCACAGAGCGGCGATTTCATTGTTCACCGTCGCGGCATTCGCGGTGGCGGCGACCTATTTGGCCGCGGCGACCGTCGATACGGTCGCCGGCAGCGGCAAGGCGAAGGACAAAGTTGGCGACGGCGAAGAAGCGATCGATGCACGTGATGCGGCGGTCGGTCAGCCGTTTGGCGTGGAGATCGGACCCGACGGCGCGCTATATGTGACGGAAGTGGAGAACCACCACATCCGTCGCGTGGACTTGAAGCGCGGCCGCATCACGACCGTCGCCGGCAACGGGCGTAAAGGCTATTCCGGCGACGGCGGGCCGGCCCGGAGGGCTTCGCTCAACGAGCCTTACGAAGTGCGGTTCGATTCGCGCGGCAACATGTACTTCGTCGAGATGCAGAACCACGTGATACGACGCGTCGATGCGGCCAGCGGTGAGATCACCACGGTGGCCGGCACGGGCGAGGCCGGTTACGCCGGCGATGGCAACGACAATCAACCGGGCGACGCCCGCAAGGCGCAATTCCGACAGCCGCACAGCATCGCACTGTCCGGCGACCGGTGGCTGTACGTGGCCGACATCGGCAACCATCGCATTCGGCGCATCGATCTCGAAAACAACACCATCGAGAGCATCGCCGGGAACGGTGAGAAGCGGCTTCCGGAAGACGGCGGAACGGCGAAGGATCGGTCGATGGTTGGGCCGCGAGCGCTGGCGATCGACGGCGACACGTTGTGGATCGCGCTACGCGAAGGGCACAGCGTTTGGTCGCTGGACTTAACGAGCGGCAAACTTCGGCATGTCGCCGGGAGCGGAAACCAAGGCTATCGCGACGCAGCGGCGGGCGAAGGAAAGTCGGCGACGTTCAACGGTCCAAAGGGAATCGCGGTGGGGCCGGATCGGCGGCTGTACGTCGTCGACACCGAGAACCAAGCGATTCGCCGCGTCGATCCGCGAACAGGCGAAGTGACGACCATCGCGGGCACGCCGCCGGATGGGCGCGGCTTTGGCGGCGACAGCGACGGCGACAACGGCGAAGGGGGCGACGCCCTACGGGCCAAGTTCGATCGACCGCATGGGATCGCCGTCGCCAGCAGCGGCGTCGTGTTTATCGGCGACACGAACAATCACCGCGTGCGGGCCGTTTCGCCGTGATTTGTGTAGACCGGTCAATCACATTGCCGTGACCTACGAGCGGCGGCGGGGGCGCTTTCGATGCTTTTCGTGCAGCATTTCGGCCTCTGCGGCGAGCGTCGGTTGTAGCTCGGCGATCCGACTGACAACATCCATACTTGCATGGACTACCGCCAGGACGACGATGGTCGATTCGCGCGCGTCGCATAGGATCAAGTGCCTGTTCGCGCGATAACACTTGAGCGGCAACGGCATATCCACGATGTCCTGCAGGATTTCGGACCGATCCGCTATCCGCGCCAGGCTGGCCTCTATGTCGCCAACGTATCGATTGGCAACACGTTTCCCCCAACGCTTCGTCGAGTAATCTTCGATATCCGTGAGATCATCGAGAGCGCGCCGCGTGAGCAGAAGTTTCGCACGTTCCTTGCGGCTCACGCTTTGTTTCCCCTAGTCGCGCGGTGCTCTCTTAGTAACGCGCGTAGATTGCCGTCGTACGTGACCGTCCGACCAGCGATCGCGTCCTCGTAGCCGGCGACGATCGCGTCGCGGATCTCTGCGGCCTCGACTTGCGCTTTGCGCTGGCGAAGCAGGTCGCGCACGAATTCACTTGGCGTGGCGAACAGCGTTCCGTCACCGCAGTTCTCGTCGACGAACGCGCGGAGTTCGTCCGTAAGCGAAAGATTTAGTGAATGTGGCATCGGGTTGCTCCTCAGGGTAAGAATACGATGCGACGATTCTATGTCAATATTCGCCACTGCGCGATCGCGGCGACGTCCGGCTGGGACGGTACCTTTGCGCACACTTGGCCCGCCCGTTGAGATCTGACGAGGATAAGGAGATAAGGGCAGTCGGCCTTCGAGCCATCGCTACGAAGTCTGCGCACCAGGCCCGTTGTTCGTCGCCCCAAGTTGCGACAGCACTTGCAGCACACCGTTGAGGTGGGCCATCCTCGGCCCGAAGCGGTCGACGAATTCGTTGAGCATGAACTCACCGTCCATGAAGACGTCGGCGTTGTCGTGGACTTCCTCGGTCATCTTGTCGATGAATTCGACTTGCACCTTGGAAAGCGATTCGGCGGCCTTGCGGCAACTCACCGATAGATGCGGGTTGGCCTTCTTCCACTGCGCCAGTTCGTGCTGCCGTTGTTTGTGGTTTGTGCCGAGCAGATTGACCAGTTCTTCCATCAGTTCGTTTTGCCGATCCTGGGCCGTGAGAATCTGTCGCAGCAAGATCGCATGTTCGTCGCCGTAGCCGTGCGTTTGCTGCGGCTTGCTGGACGCCGTGGGCGTGATGTCGACTTGCGTAAAGAGCGACGAGACGGGATTCGGATTCGACATTGCGGAACCATTACCTTTGAGTGGGGCACCTGTCCGTGGAACCGTCCGGCGCACGTGGTGGCAAATGCGGTTGTCGCGCCGAAGACTTCCTTGATTCTAATTGGAATCTGCGAAGATTCCACCACCTTTGGTCGACGCCGGACAAACTTGTCGCGGCTAAAGTCGCTCGCCGCACCGCCCGATGCTTTGTGTGTGCCGCGGTGACGTTACAACCGGATAAGATGGAAAGGGTAGGCAATACTTGATGGGTGCGCGTGGCGACAAGTCGGTTGGTGCTCTGGGTTTCGCGACTGTGTGCGACCTTGCGGGCCGGGGTTTGGTGGGGGGCTATTTGCTGCTCAACGCCGCGGGCCGGCCGCTGGAATTCCACTGTACGGCCCCAGTTCGGCCCAGCCGAGCGCAGGAGATTTTGTACGGCCCGACACTCCAGCCGTTCCTGTACGGCGAGCAAATCGGTCGTGCGTTGCTAGAAAAGACGAGTGCGAAGCCCGTGGCGGTGTTCGTCGACATGGAGGCGATGCTAGCGGCGCAGGCGTTCGTCGAAGCGCCGCTGGCGGTGGTGTGTGCCGGTGAGGCTGGCGAGGGGAGCGACGGAGATTTGGTAGCGAAGGATTCGTTAGCCAGTGTGGCGAAAGTGTCGTTTGGGCCGCCGAAGTTTCATTGCTTTCGGTTGAACGGCTGCAAGATTGCGTTGCCGGCGGCGCGACAGGGCGACGAAGCGACGATCGTCGAACGACTGAGCAGCCTTGCGGCGGCGTTCGATCTCGCGGAGCCATTCGAGCGGATTCGCGAAGCGGTCGGCGAGGCCCATCGCGACGCGAAGACGCGAACGCCGAGTGTGGCGGCGGCTTCGACGGTCGAGGGCAACTCCGACGCCGCTTAGAGCGCCGTCAGGCAGGCGCGGATCGCCGTTTTGGAAAATGGTCGATCAGTTGGCCGCTTTACCTGACCTACGCGGCTGTCGGCGACACGCATCAGCATAGCCCCAGGGATGGTCGATGTCGGACGCGATCGCCATGCACGACGAACTGATGCCTGCGTCGGCTTGGAAGGCCGAATCGGCGGCTGAGTTGGCGGCGACACTCGACGTGCGGCGGTGGGGCGCTGCGGACCTGCGGATGCCGGGCGTGTTGATGTCGGGCGGGGCGATGGCGACGTTCGACGGTTTGTTCCAAGCGGAAAACGAACTCCGACCGGCGGCGATGACGGTCTTCGATGGCGGCACGCACGCGACCCAACGGACTCAAGTCATGTCTTTGTCCGCGCGCTGCCAGGCTCCGCGGATCAAGAGTTACGTGTTTAGCCCATCGGAGGATAACGACATTCTGCCGTTCGGTGCGAGTGCTGCGCTGTCGCCGCCGAAGTCGATACCCACGGCGATGATCGAAAAGAGCCGCGCGACGCGGATTCGTCCGCCCGAGGACGTCGTCAAGCTGCAAGACCGGTTGCATTATCTGTTGCAGCCGTCGCTGGAAACGCTGCTCTCGGATAATCGGCTGTCGTTTCCCTTTCAGCCGTTCTCGTATCAGCTCGACGGTGTGGCGTTTTTGTATCCGCGATATAGCGCCGTGCTGGCCGACGAGATGGGGCTGGGCAAGACGATGCAGGCGATCACGGCGGTGCGGCTGCTAGTGCGGACCGGCGAGTTGCGGCGCGTGCTGCTCGTGTGCCCGAAGCCGCTGGTGACGAATTGGGTTCGCGAGTTTTCGCAATGGGCGCCAGAGTTGCCGCTGGCGGTGATCGAAGGGGACCAGGCCAAACGCCGCTGGCAGTGGCAGGAGATTGCCGCACCGGTGAAGATCGCCAACTACGAATTGCTCGTCCGAGACCGCGAGTTCGTCGAGCATCCCGACGTTCACTTTGATCTCGTCATGCTCGACGAAGCGCAGCGGATCAAGAATCGCAGCGGCACGACGAGCCAGACCGTGCGGGCGATCTCGCGGACACGGAATTGGGCGATCACCGGCACGCCCGTCGAGAACAGCCCCGAGGACCTGGTCGGGATCTTTGAATTCCTCTCGCCGGGATACTTGTCGCGGCACATGAAGCCGCGGGCAATGGGCCGGGCCGTGGCCGATCACATTTTGCGGCGCACGAAGCAGCAGGTGCTAACCGACCTGCCGCCGAAACTGATTCGCGACGCCGAACTGGAGCTTACCAGCGAGCAGCGACATACGTACGACATGGCCGAGAATGACGGCGTGCTGCGTCTGGCGGAAATGGGCGAGGGCGTGACGATCCAGCACGTGTTCGAGCTTGTGCTGCGGCTCAAACAGGTTTGCAACTTCGATCCGGCGACGGGGGCAAGCGCCAAGCTCGAACGACTCACGGCCGATCTGGAAGAAGTCGCCGCCAGCGGACAGAAGGCGCTGGTGTTCAGCCAATGGGTGCAAACGCTCGACAAGCTCAAGCACCATATGCGACCTTTCGGACCGCTCGAATATCACGGCGGCGTGCCGTCGAAAAAGCGCGACGACGTGCTCAAGCGGTTCAAAGAAGACCCCGACTGCCACGTGCTGTTGATGAGCTATGGCGCGGGGGCCGTCGGGCTGAACTTGCAGTTCGCCGGGTACGTGTTTCTGTTCGATCGGTGGTGGAATCCGGCGGTTGAGGATCAGGCGATCAATCGGGCGCATCGACTCGGCGCGGCCGGCCCGGTGACGGTGACGCGGTTCTTGACACGGAGCACGATCGAAGAGCGGATCGACCAGGTGCTGTGCGAAAAACGCGAACTGTTCGAGATGATCCTGTCGGGCACGGAGTCGACGAAGCTCGGCATGTCGCAGCAAGAAATCTTTGGGCTGTTCAACCTCGCGCGGCCGAATCCTCCGGTGGTCGAAGCCGCGTGAGGGGCACAGAGAGTGCTTCGCCGCCGGACAATCCGCACGATCCGCAGAAGCGGTAGGCTCGCCGACGTGGTCGACTGCGAGGCGTACCGGCGTTTTTCTTGCGCCGGCAACGCCAATCTGTTGACGGTGTTTCGCTGCGGATTAGAGTGAAGAAGTGTGGCCAACGGGCGGTGCATCGCGCCGGCTGACGGGCCGCGTCGTTCGATTCGACGTTGCTTGGGCACGCTTCACGAATTCGTCTCCCGCATTCTTCATGGTCGCCGGCTAGTGACTTCTCTCTCAGTCGCCGTTTTCTCGTCGCGACTGTCGTAACGTCCGTCGTCCGTCGCCATTCGGCTGCCGCGCATCGCTTTGCGCCGGCATCGCTGTCCTTGCAGTTCGTACGTACACCTTTCATTCGTCAAGCCTCCATATCGCACACGGAATTCCCACCCCATGAAGAATCTGCTTTGCTCGCTCCTCGTACTATTGGCGTCGTCCCAGTCGGCGATCGCCGACGTGATCATCGACTGGAACAACAACCTCTTGCAGGCGATTCGCGCTGCCAACACCGCGCCGCCGATGGCCTCGCGGAATATGGCGATGGTCCACACGGCCGTGTTCGACGCCGTCAATTCCATCGACGATACGCATCGGGCGTACCATGTGAATCTCAACGTTGCGGCGACGACGAGCCGCGAAGCGGCGGCTGCGCAGGCCGCCAGAGATGTGTTGGTTCATCTTTACCCGACGCAAGCGGCGACGTTCGACACGACTTTGGCAACGCATTTGGCCGCGATACCCAGCGGCGCGGATAAATCCGCGGGCATCGGTTTAGGCGGCAGCGTCGCAGCGAGCATCATCGGCCTGCGTGCGAACGATCACTCGGGCGACATCGTCGCGTATACGCCGACGGGCGGAATCGGCCTATGGGTGCCGACACTGCCAGCCAACGCGCCGGCGTTGTTGCCCAACTGGCCGACGGTGACGCCGTGGGCGATGACGAGCGGATCGCAATTCCGCGACGCCGTCGGTCCTCCGGCGGTGAATAGCGCCGCGTACACCGCCGCGTACAACGAAGTGAAGGAACTCGGATCCGTCAGCAGCGCCACGCGGACCGCCGATCAGGCCGACATCGCCAAGTTCTGGGCCGATGGCGGCGGCACGTCAACGCCGCCGGGCCATTGGAACCGGATCGCGCAAACGGTCGCGCTGGCCGAAGGAAACTCAATTAGCGAAAACGCCCGCATGTTCGCGCTGTTGAACATTGCGGCGGCCGACGCGGGGATCGTGGCGTGGGACAACAAGTACGTCACCGATTACTGGCGACCGATCACCGGCATCCGCGAGGGGGACGCGGACGGCAACGACGACACCGTGGGCGATGCGACTTGGCTACCGTTGATCGACACGCCGCCATTTCCAACGTACACGAGCGGACACAGCACATTCAGCGGCGCGGCGGCGCGCGTGCTGGCCGGGTTCTTCGGCACGGACAATATGGCGTTCTTGGACTCGGCCGAGGGATTCGCCGTGGCGGATCGCTCATTCACGAGTTTTTCGCAGGCGGCCAGCGAGGCCATGGACAGCCGGCTGTACGGCGGCATTCATTGGCGATTCGACAACGAAGACGGGCTGGCCGGCGGCGCTGCCGTGGGCGATTACGTGCTGGCGACGCAATTGCAGGCGGTTCCGGAGCCGTCGTCGCTGACGCTGATCGGTATGTTGGCCGTCGGAATAGCGTGGCGACTGCGAGCGCGTCGCGTCGGTGCCCGACTCGGATGCTCGCAAGTGTGACGAAAGCGCTGCCCGCTCGGCATATCGAGACGAATGGCTTACGCAGGTTGTCCCTCCAAATTACGCGAAGGCGGTGCGGTCGCGCTGGCGTCGCGTGACTGCCGCGATCGCGCTGCTCGGAGGGATTCAACGCCGCCGATTCATCGTCTCGATTTACGCGCATCGACCCGCAACCACGTGCGTCCGCGGCTGTACTTTCGCGCCGTGGGCGCCGATTCAAACGCGTCGATCCTGCCCAACGTACGTTCGGCGTGGACGCAGGATCGCGGCGTGGGATGTGGCCGATTCTTGCTTTGGCCGCGTGGCTTGGGGCTGGTACAATGCCGGATGCGAATGCGGAGTGATTGCGGAGAGCACGTCCGGCGCGGACAAACGACGACAAGTTCGGGACCAAGCATGAACGCTCAAGTTGCTCGCGATTGGCGATCGGTCGCCGTTTTGGTTTACACGCTGGCCTTCGGTGCGACAGGATGCGCGAGCTTGTTCGGTGAGCCGGCGAAGGGGGGCGGCGAGGATGCCGCGGCTAAGGAGAAGGACGGTGAGCCGCCGTTGAATTTGCCGCTGAAGACCGGCGGCGGCAATCAGCTTATGTCGGACGTGCTGATCTATCAGGGCTGGCGGATTCAGCATCACGTGGTGTTCGACTATTACCGTCTGCTCGATCCGGCGGACGTGCGGCAGGCTTGGGGATCGCGGGCGCAGTGCGAGAAGCGGTTCGAGGAAATCAAACGCGAGGAAGAAATCGAACCGCCGCGAGGGAAGTGCGTCGTGGTGTTGCATGGGCTGTGGCGGAATCGCGATGCGATGGAGGCAGTCGCCACGCACTTGCGCGACGAAGGGAAGTATCACGTCGTGAACATGACGTACGCCACGACGCGGCAGTCGATCGGCAAGCACGCGGCGAATCTGGCCAGCGTGATCGACGGTTTGGGCACCGTGGACGAGATCAACTTCGTCGGGTGCAGCTTGGGGAATTTGGTGATTCGCCGATATCTGGCCGAGGCGCAAAAGAAGGCCGAGAAGAAGTCGAAGGACGGCAAGCTCGATCCGCGGTTCAAGCGGTTCGTGATGCTCGCGCCGCCGAATCAAGGAGCGCAGATCGCGCGGCGGTTTTCAGGAGACGCCGTGGTGAGTGCGGCATGGGGCGTGCCGGGCGAGGAGATCGCCGATTGGGAAACGTTGGTCGTGAAACTGGCGACGCCGCCGTTTGAATTCGGAATCATCGCGGGCGGCAAAGGGACGAAGAAGATACGCAATCCGCTCATCGATGGCGACGACGATTATCTGCTGGCCGTGGACGAGACGAAGCTGGACGGGGCGCGGGATTTCGCGGTGCTGCCGGTGACGCACGCTTCGATCAAGGGCGATCCGACGGCGCTGGAGTACACGCTGCGATTCTTGCAGCACGGCTATTTCAAGAGCGACGGCGAGCGGCATCCGCTGCCGGACCGGCGATAGCCTTGCGGCGGGCGCGGGGCGCGGATAGGCTCAGGTTTCTCCTGGCGCTTGGCGACGTTGCGCCGGTTTCTTGACCACGGAGGTCGCCAAGGGGGAGCGCGGAAGGGCACGGAGGCGTTTCGTTCATTGCCGCGATTTGTGGATTATTTTTGGGCTGCGGCTGGGCTTACTGGCGCGTCGTTGTCGTTTGCGAATTGACTTCCGTGGGCATTGCCTGCGCTACGTGAAAATACTTGAGCTTGCGATTGGAGAACGGCGCATGTCGAGCGGTTCGTCTTCGAGGGAGCCATCGGGCGGGCGGCCGGCCGGCGAGAAAGCGGCCGACGGGGCCGGTGCCGCGCCGTTGGATCCGGCGCTATTGGAACGGGTCGTCAAGCAGACGTTGGCGGCGGCCGACGTGCAGGACGAATCGACAAACGCCGATTTGCAGCGGCTGCGGAGCATCGCCCATCGGCGCAAAGGGCAGAATCTCGTCCTCGAGCCGGTGGTGATCGAGATGGTGCGGGCCATGTTGGGGGCGGAATTCGCAGGTTTGGATGCCGACCCGGAACGGTTTCGCGAGATCTCGATGAAGATCGCGCGGGCGCTGCTGGACGATCCGGTATCGTGCCAACGGTTGGAGAATCTTTGGTCGCGGCTGGCGGAGGGCTAAGGGCGCGTGCGTACGACGCCGATTGCCGGCGGTGTAGTTACCGTGTATTTGCGGCGGGCCAATTTGGACAAGGCTCCGTCGAAGCAGGGCTTACTGGAAAGATCGTTGGAATGACCGATGTGTCGAAAGTCACGCACCAGTTGATTACGGACAACCAGGGGTTGGTTCGTTCGCTGGCGAAGCGGATTCATCGCACGCTGCCGAGCTACGTGGAACTCGACGATCTGGTTGCATATGGGCAGACGGGGCTGGCGGAAGCGGCCCGATCGTTCGACTCGACGCGAGGGCATCAGTTCTCGACATTCGCGTATTACCGCATCCGCGGGTCGATCTACGACGGTCTGGGGAAGATGAATTGGTTCAACCGCTCGCAGTACGAGCGGGCGCGAAGCCAGGGACTGGCGAGCGACGTGCTGGGAACGGAGGCGGACGCCCAAAGCGAGCCGAGCGATAGCTTGCGGGACGAGGTTCGCTGGCTGAAACGGACGACCGGGACGTTGGGCGTCGTGTACTTGATGGCCCAGGCGTCGGAGGATCAGGATGGCGCGGGAAATGTGGTCGACGAAAAGGCGGACGCACCGCCAGAGGTGATGGCTAAGCGCGAATTGCACGAAAAGCTGCATGCCTTGGTCGATTCGCTATCGGAAGAAGCGGCGACGTTGGTGAAAGCGATCTACTTCGAGGGCTTGACGATACAGGACGCCGGCGAGCGGATCGGCGTCAGCAAAGCGTGGGCGAGCCGGCTGCACGCGAAGACGCTCGAGCA
>JAJDEG010000070.1 GCA_029259895.1 Planctomycetota bacterium | reverse complement strand
ATCAAGTCCCATTGTTCATCCGAAAGCTGATGCCGTAACATGATCGTGCCCTCCGTGGCCTGGAAACAACCCAACCGAGCACACCAGTGTGCGCCAACCAGGCATCACGAGCCAAGAGCACATTTCCGACAAAGCCTAGTCTGATAGAGCGAGCCTGGCGGCATTTGCCCCGCCCAGTTCTGAGCGTTGGACCATTGGCCGCCAGCGACGTTTTGCCAACTCACCTCGGGCGGAGTGAATCGAAAGTTCTTCCACACACCGGCGACAGTTGCGTTGAATGCGAGTTGCCCTCGGTCGTTAAGGTATGTGCGGTACGGGTCCGTTAAGGACTCAATCCGTGGGCCGAAAGGAATTGTGAGTTCCTCGCCATCGAAGGATTGGCCGTTTTCGGCGATTTGGATGGTGTCGATTCCATTCCCCAAGAAAATCCCGATTCCCGAGTTCTCTTGTCCGTGGTCCGTAACTCCGGCCATGAAGGCAACCTCGCCGTAGGCGTTGTTGCCCAACACGACATAGAATCTTTCGAACACACCATCGCCCGTTGGAACCGTTTGGCCGCGGCGTGCGATCTGTGTCAGCACGCTTCCGTCGCCACGATAGATGGCGGTATTGTCGAGTTCCCCGGCCGCAGTGTCCGATAGTTCCGCGATGAAGGCGACCTCGCCGCGCTGATTCATTGCCGGACGGACGTTTCGAAAGATGCCTGCGGCGTTCACGTTGGCGAGCACGCCGTTTCCGTCAGGCGCGGCATCGCCGATCTTGGCGATCGGCGCGAGTGTGCCCGCGCGATCGCGGTAAATCGCTTCGGCAATCCACCACGAGTTTTCCGATTCCATGAACATGGCGATGTCGCCGGCGTCGTTCAGCGCCGGAAACGTTCTAAATGCGCCCGTGAGCGAACTGCCATCTGGCAACTGCATTCCAGTTCGGGCGACGACCGTCGGCAGCCCGCTGCCGTTTCCTCGGAAAACCGCACTTTTGTCAAAACCACCGACGCGGACTTGTGCGGTGAAGGCGACCTCGCCGGTCGCGTTGATGATGGGAGAGCTTTGATAGGAGTTGTTCAATCCAAAGACTTGTCCGCTGCCGTCGGCGACCTCTTGTCTGTTAAGAGCGATGACCGCAAGCGTCCCGTCCATGCCGCGGTGAACGACTCCCTCCGCGGCGAAGGCAACCGCGCCCGACGCATTTAGTGCAGGTGGACTGAGCGGTTCCCAACCCACGCTGGTCTGATAGTACTTAGTTACTACGCCATTCGGGTCGATCGTCTCGACGACATTGACAAGGTAGCCATAGAAGGTGTGGGGACGCTTGCCGGTATAGGCAAACAGGCCGGCGTCGTTTTGCACGGAAGTCGTAAGTTCCCATGTTGGGTCAGCAACCTTCGATTCTTGAAGGACACTGACGATCTCCTCCCCCCGTGTCTGTAATATGGCCCGTATGTGCGCGGGATTCTCGTCGTAGCTAATGCTGTTCAGGCCCGCGTAGAACGACATTTGGCCATCGGCGCGGATTAACGCGGGGCCGAGGATGTGAATCGTGTCGACACCGCTGGGAGCGAGATCTCCCGCGCTGACGATGACTTCAAGCTGCGCTTGGGCGGACGCAGTGAAGACGATGAAAGTGATGGCGAATGAAATCAGGCGGGCAAATCGGGGCGCGCGTCGACCACTTCGATGCAGCTGGTTCAGGTCCTGAGTGAAAGAAAACGTACTGTTCACGGTTCAATCTCGCTCTTCGCTGTGCCAATTCGCTCTCGGCCGCTGATGGTTAACCCCCATTATGACATGCAGAGTTAGCACTTACCACCGGACGTGGCGGTACGCTGGCGATTGCGGTTTGATAAGCATGGAATCGGCGCTGGTAAATGGCGGCTTGGCAGCTTTAGTGGCATGATTTTTCCTCGACATTTGTTGGGTGGATTGGTAGGTTCGGGGTTGGCGGGGCGCAGGACCGCCCGGAATCTGTCTGCCGAACCGCGAACCGGTGTGCGAAAATGAAGCCATCTTCTTGTGCTGCTTCAACTTGCGCGGATTCGCACCATTCGGAACATCTACCGGTCCCTGCTGCTCATCATTGCCGGTGCAGCCAGAAGGAACTCGCTCGGCAGGTCCGTTACCTCAAGGTCGAGAACCAAATCCTGCGGAGCAAGCTGCCGGCCAGGGTTCCGGTCACCGAGAAGGAGAAGAACCGCTTGGTCCGGTTCGCCGCCAAACTCGGGCGGGCGCTGAACGAGATCGTCACGATCGTGCATCCCGACACGCTGCGGCGCTGGATTCGGGAGCGGCGGAGGGGACGAAAGTACGTCCCCACGAAGCGTGGTCGCAGACCGACGGCCGAATCCATTCGCCGGATCATCCTCAAGTTGGCTCGCGAGACCGGCTGGGGGTACACTCGCATCCTCGGCGAGCTCAAGAAGCTCGGCATCCAGTCGGTCTCGCGCAACACGGTCAAGAAGATTCTCCGCGGCAATGGCTATGATCCCGGTCCGAAGCGCGGGCTCGGAACGTGGGACGAGTTCATCACCATCCACGCGACGACGCTGTGGCAGTGCGATTTTCTCTGCAAACGCAGCCTCACGCCTAAGGGTTTCCGCGACCTGTTCGTGATCGTGTTTCTGCATGTCGGATCGCGTCGCGTGTATGTCACGCCCGCCACAGCGCATCCTAACGAAGCCTGGGTGCAAGAGCAGGCCAGTGACTTCCTCAAGCACGTCAAGAAGACGAAGCTGCCGGCGGAATACCTGATGCACGACCGGGACACGAAGTTCACAGCCTCGTTCGACAAGGCAATTCGCGAGGGAGGGCTGAAGATCAAGAAAGCGGCCTACCGCTCGCCCAACACGTGCGCCTTCGTCGAAAGGTTCATCCAGACGCTAGGCCAGGAATGCCTCGATTACTTCGTGTGCTTCGGTCGCCGGCATTTGAACTATCTCATCAGCCAGTTCATCGAGCATTATCACGAGGAGCGGCCGCATCAGGGGATCGACAATAATCTGCCCGTCCCAAAGCAACGTCGACGCAGGAAGCCGCCGGACGAATCGACGATAAGCATCGCGTCGATCGGCTGCAAGTCGCGGCTCGGCGGATTGCTGAAGCATTATCATCGCAAGGCGGCGTAGTTGCGGCTCGTCCGGTGGCAGCGTTCTGCGGTCGCGTTGCGCGCTGCCGGTGCTGCTGACGCGCCGAGCACAGCTGAAGGGCACCATCGCGGCCCGACGGTGAGCCACAGGTCTCATTCTACCAATTGACGATCCTCAACCCCGACGGACTCGATATCCCGCGAGCACGCGCGATCTCGTTTCTGCACAGGGCGGGGAGGCGACGTCACTTACGAGATCCGCAGCACTTCTTGAACTTCTTGCCGCTTCCGCAGGGGCAACGGTCGTTGCGGCCAATGCGGACGTCGCGCGATGGTGCGCGGACAGCCATCGGTTCGGTGGGTGCCCTTGGCGCCGCGAAATGAGGCTGCGGCACGCGTGGCGCCGGGGCCGGGCGTGGCGAAGGTTTCTCCGCGTAGCTTGCCCAATGCCGCAATTCTTCGATCGTATCCTCGATTCCGGTTGCCGGGCACCACGCGAGCTCCTTGCGAACTCGCTCGTCGCCCGCGGCAATGCTCTCATTAACCGTTCCCAGATCGACCAGACTCTCATCCACCAGACCGAGGCGATACGCTTCTTCGATATCCGCCAAGGCTTCCACGGGTGCAAAGGACACCAAGACACAAATCAGACCGCCGATCACCGCTTCATCCTTCTCAGCCACGGCCCAACACAAGTGCTGGCGAAGTCGCTCGACGGCCTCGGCCCGCGTCAGGCGTTGGTCGCGTACAAGATGCTCGAAGCACTGAGCCGCCTCCCAACGCACGTATTCATTCAGGTCGGCATTGCGAATCAGCCCATCCAACACCTCGGTGCGATCGGCAGCAAACTGCGCGAGAATCCTCGCCAGCGTAGAGGTCACGGCGTCGCCGAACAGGTCGAACGGCAATTCGCCGGGTAGCGAAAACGCTTCCAGGATAGCGGGAAATGCCTCTTCCGCGCGGAATTCGGTTAACAGGAAGACAGCAAGGAAGTGAGCGTTACCTTTCGGTTTGTCACCGGCTCGCGCCGCCGTTGTCGTTTCTCGGAGCACCTCGATGAGTTTGGGAATCATTAGGTCGCGATGTTCACGCGCCCGTTCAATCGCCTGCACGGGCAGTCTGTTTTTAGCGCCGTCGAGTTCGGCGACGATTTGATCCACCTCGGCGGCGATCAGCCGTGCTCCCGCCACATCGAGAATGTCCAGCATTTCTCGCAGATCCGCATCGTCGATGCGCTGGTAGTCTTCGTGGTCGTCGAGCGAATACGGCGCCAAGACCCGATTGATGCCAACAAAATCGGCTTCGATTTGCTCGCGTAGGTCATCGGAGAGCGCGGTTAGTTCAAGGCCCGAGAAGGCCTGGAGTGCTTGGCTCAGCCGCCGCCACTTCGGCAGCGACGGATCCTGGGCGAGCATCTTCGCCTTCTGCGCCCGTTTGATAAGGCCCGACATATCCGTACTCATCTGATGCCTCGTGGTTCGGCGGTGTTATCCGTCTGCACTTCGTTGAAATCGTAACATCTTCGGCAAGGGAAACCAGAACGGGTGATCCGGTCATATCGGAGCACGGTCGCCTCCGCACGCATCCGCGAACGGTTCGTTCCGCGGTCCGAGCGCTAACCAGAACGCCCCTGCGTAGCAGCGGGGTTGGAGTCGTGGGCCGCTCCTTGGCGCCGATGTTGGCTTTCATCGGCCCGCGACGCGGCTTTCCAGCGCTGCGAGGCACCGATCGAGTTGCCGAGTCAGCCACTCGCGCACTTCCTCGTCCGCAACGCCTGCTTCGTGGACGATCCGCTCGGCATTGACCAGTTCCGTGTCGGCAAGCTCGCAAGTGACGCGCACGTCGAACGGCACGTTGTGCTCGCTCGTCACGAAGATCGTGAGCATTGCCAAGCTGCTGCCGTACTGGTGCAGCGCGGTCGCGTAGTAGCTGCTGGACGTTCGTTCGCGCGTGAGTTTTTCGCGTGGTTCGCGCCAACCAAGCGTGTCCGTTGCCGTGTGGAGCACCGCCATCGCCAGATGGTGCAGTGTCTCGGCGGCGTTCGAGACATCGCCAATTTCAGAATTCTGCTCGCGATCAGCCATAATGGGCACCGGCGGTTCGTGCAGAGATCCACGTAGTTGTCCTCGATCGCCACCAGGAACTATAGCGCAATCGCGTTCGCGGCGTTACCGTGGCACGTCCATCATCTACGGGGATAGCCGGCAGTTTACAACAACGAGCTCGGTGTCTTTCCGACTCCTGGCACGCGGCGAAGGCGGCAGCGGCGGGACAAGGGCTGTCCGGCCGGGCCGGTTCGCAAAGCGTTGCTTCCGGGGTCCGGACGCAACCAGGGTTGTTAACCCGGCGGTCATTGGGGGCAGCGAGCGCGAGAGTTTGGGCGAGACGTGGCCCAGCGGGCGGTCAGACGGCGCGCTACGGCGGCGGACAGAGAGCGCGGGGGCACGAGGCCGCTCGACGTAAGTCCTTGCAGGACAACGGGAAAAGACGAAACGCCGAGGGCACTCGCTCTCGGCGTTTTGCGTTAACCGGTGTGTCGGCGGAAATTCCGCGACAAATATCAGCTCCCCGGA
>JAJDEG010000690.1 GCA_029259895.1 Planctomycetota bacterium | reverse complement strand
TCTCATTCTCTTGTAGTTCCTGACAGAGTTGCGCCGACTCGACGTAACACGCCGACCGCTCCTCGTCCGTCATCGCTTGTTCATCCATGTAAATTAGCAGCATGTATTTCACGTCAGTTTCTCCATATTGTCATCATGTTGTCAACTGCCGCGCGATCGTCGCACCACAGACCAGCACTTCGGTTGCCTTGGCCGTTTCGCAACTCGCGTTCGGCATAAACGTTTTGAAATTCGCCTCGATCAGCAACATCGCGAATACCGCATCGCTGACGATCATACAGGTCGCCGTTTCATCGGTGAACTGACGGGTTGAACTTAAATCCATGCTTTGCGAAAAACGCGTCGGATCGATCCAAGTCCCTCACGCTCAAGTCGACAATTATCTGCGTGGCCAACAAGTTGTCCCTACGCGCGTCGTGAAGTCGATAATCGTTGTTGGATAAAGATCTGCCGCGCCCACCAAACAATCTACGGCAATCCCGATATCTCCATCAAGGGCCGCACCTCGACCGTTCCCAGCCGTGCCCCAGGATGTCGCGCCGCAATGGCAATCGCCTCTCGCCGATCCCCTGCTTCGATCAAATAAAACCCACCCAAGTGCTCGCGTGTCTCGGCAAATGGCCCGTCGGTTACAAGCGTCTTGCCGTCGCGCACGCGAACGCTGCTGGCCGTCGAAATCGGCTCCAGTGGCGACGCCAGGATGTACTCCCCATTGGCACGCAACGCTTGCGTCAGTTGCACGGCCTCTTCAATCGCCGCACGATGGGCCGCCTCGCCAAGCTTCTCCCACGCCGGGCCGTCATCGTAACAGAGCAAAATGAACTTCATGATGGTGTCCGTGCAACGTTCTATTGCGGCGGGCGAGATGGTGTCGTCTCGCCCACCGCCGAATTAAAGATGGTTGCTTCAGATTCGTAATGTCGACCTTGCGAACGTGGCGGTCATGGCGCACCGACCTGCGCGCATCATTTTTGCCGCACCGAGACGATCTCCATCACCTTCACGTCCTTGCCGCCGTCAATCTTATATGATTCCATGACGACCTTGTCCTTCCCCTCGAACCGAATTTCGTCGCGGGCCGTGATCTCCCGCCGCTCGACGGGACAATAGCACGTCGACTGATACACGAGCTTGCCCGATGCGTCGACGGTTCCCAGGCCGTTGGAACTTCCCGATCCCATGTTGCACGCGAACGTCCACGTATACTTCTTGGCGTTCTTGTCGTACCCCAACAGGCCGAAGCTTTCGAACGGCGTATCGCCGCCGAAACCCGTTCCGCTGATCCGCTCGTCCAAGAATAACCCGCCGAGAATCCATTTCCGCTCGACCGTTCCCTTGATCTCGACCGGCGGCTGGCCAGGCATCATCCAGCACTTGCCCGTGTATGTCCATTGCCCGGCCAAAGGCTTGAGCTTGGCGTGCTCTGGCCCCGGCTTGCCCGCCTCGGCGATGGCCTTGGCGATGTCGGCTGCCTTGGCGTCGACGGCTTTGGTGTCGGCCGTTTTCGCGGATTTCGGCGATTCGTCGGCCCCGCTTTGTCCAGCGAGCATTGAGACCCACAACACAAAAGCCGCAGTTCCGACTGTCCATTTCATACGCATTTCTTGCTCCTTTCGGCGATTTCCCTTGCACTTCCGCGAACGAACGGCGAGTGCTTCCGCCCATAGGTCGAACGGCGATTCCGCCAATCGACATAGCCGCGAAGAATCGTCTAAAATTCTTCGATGGTCCCCAACAGTAATGCCGCCATCGACGCCGTTTATCGCTCGGACTGGGGGCGAATCGTCGCGACGCTCATCCGGTTCGTGGGCGACTTCGACCTTGCCGAAGAGGCCGCCCAGGAAGCCTTCGCCGCCGCGCTGGAACAATGGCATCGCACCGGAGTGCCCGATTCGCCCCGGGCGTGGATCATTCAAGCGGCTCGCCACAAGGCGATCGACCGCATCCGCCGCCGCGAAAACTTTTCCGAGAAACTCGCCGACGTCGCCGCGGTCAGCCCTCAGACGACGACGCGACGCGGCGACAACGACGGGAGTTACGACGACGGGAGCGACATCCCCGACGACCGGCTGCGGCTGATCTTTACGTGCTGCCATCCGGCGCTGGCGCTCGAATCGCAAGTCGCCCTCACGCTTCGCACGCTCGGCGGCCTAGAAACGGACGAGATCGCCCGAGCGTTTCTCGTTGCACCCGCAACGATGGCTCAGCGGCTGGTCCGCGCTAAACGCAAGATCCGCGACGCCGGCATTCCGTACGTCGTGCCCGAAACCGGCGATATGCCGGCGCGGCTCGAGGCGGTACTTACGGTCGTGTATCTCATATTCAACGAGGGTTATTCGGCGACACGCGGCGATTCGCTGGTGCGAACGGATTTGTGCGTCGAGGCGATTCGCCTCGGTCGGTTGTTGCTCGCCCTGATGACGCCGCGGCCGCCCGTCGACGCCGTCGGGCTAGTCGCGCTCATGCTCCTGCACGACGCCCGCCGCGATGCCCGACTCGACGCGACCGGCGATCTCGTGCTGCTCGAAGAGCAAGACCGCACGCGCTGGCACCAACAGCAGATCGCCGAAGCGTTGCCGTTGGTCGACGAGGCCTTGCAAGACACTCCCGGCCCGATGACGCTGCAGGCCGCGATTGCCGCGGTGCATTGTCGCGCCGCGCGTGCCGAGGAAACCGACTGGCGCGAAATTCTCCGCCACTACGATCGGCTCGAACGCATCCAGCCCACGCCGGTCGTCTCGCTCAACCGTGCCGTCGCCGTCGCGATGGTCGATGGTCCGCGGGCGGCGCTCGAAATCATCGACGCGCTTGCGGCCGCCGGCGATCTGAATGGCTACTACCTGCTCCACGCGGCCCGCGCCGATTTATTGCGCCGCTGCGATTCACCCGCCGCCGCGGCCCAAAGCTACGTTCGAGCGCTCGACTTGGCTACCAACGACAGCGAACGCCGCTTTCTCCAGCGTCGATTGAACGAAGTCCAGACGCCGGCGCAGTAGGGCAAATGAAGAGAAAAAATGCGGTGACACGACCGACGTGTATCGATTGCGGACCATGCGTATCTTCAGCGCCGCCGCGGTCGTCGCTCCGCCGTCGCCGTCCAAGGATCTTCCGGCCAGGCATGCTTCGGATAGCGCCGCCGCAATTCCTTCCGCACGTCTTGGTACGCATTGTTCCAAAAGCTCGCCAGGTCCGAAGTGATCTGCTGCGGCCGATAATTCGGCCCCAACAGATGCAACAACACGCCCACCCGCGCGCCAGCCACGCGCGGCGTCTCCCGCATGCCGAACAACTCTTGAATCCGCACCGCCAACACGGGCGGCTTGCCGAACTCGTAGACCAGCGCAATCTGACTTCCGCTCGGCACCTCGATCCGCGCCGGCGCATAACGATCGAGCGCCGCCCGCTCCCCTCCGTCGAGCATCCCGGCCAGCACCGGCATCAGCTTTCGCCGCCGCACGCCGGCCAGCGAAACGCATCCCACGCAAATCCTCGGCCATAGATCGCCAAGGTCCGCATCGCCCAACGTCGGCAGATTCAACTCGCTCATCCACGCGCCGAGCGAACGCACGCGATGCAAGAACTGCGTCGCCTCGTCGTCCAGCAGCGCCGCGATATCCATCCGCGCCGCCGCTTCCTTCGCCAGCAGTTCCCCGGCGTCGAAATCGGCCGGCAACCGCGCCGCCGCTTGCTCGATCACCAGATCCAAATACCGCGTCCGCTTCCAAGCCACGACTTTCTCGCTCTCCTCGTCGAACTCCACGTCGACCGTCGCGCTCATGTGTCGCTCGTCGAGCCAATCGCGCCGCACCAGTGAAGCCTGCCGCACCAGCGCCTCGCTTCCCCCCTGCTCCTGAATCTCAACGCACGCAAACAGTTCTCCTTCAGCCACACGGCTCGCTTCATCGAGCCGCACGCCGCGCCCCCCGACCATCACCGCTCGCCGTGACCCCACATCGCGCCGTCGCGCCAACCGATCCGCGAATGCCGCCGAAATCGCCCGCAACAGAGCCTCGTCGGCGTCCGCTTCGAAGTCCGCCGACTCGGTTCGCGTATCGTTTGCAGACCGTTCCAACTCGCCAAGCATCCGGCCAAGCTGCTCCGCCGTTCGCAGCACGTTCTTCGCCGCCCCTCGGTCGATCGGCAATCCGAGATGCCCGGCGTTCTCTCTCTCGGCGTAAGCTTCCAACGCCGCGACGCGGTCCAGCACGTCCGAATCGCTGCGATGTTCCGCCGTCCGTCCGCGTGGATTGCCTCCTCGCCCAGCGGCACGAAACGGATCGCGTTCCGACAAAACCGCCGCCGCCAGCGCTGCCCGCTCGCCCACGCCCAGCCGCTCCCCTTCGACCAACAACCGCGCCAGCCGTGGATGCACAGGCAGTCGCGCCATCGCCCTTCCTAGCGCCGTCATCCGACCCACTGCCGCCGCCTTCCCAGCTTCGATCGCGCCGAGCCGTTCCAGCAATGCCAAACTTTGCTCCACGGCCGCGACCGGCGGCGGCTCGAACCACGGCAGCGACAACGGATCGTTTTCGCCCCACGCCAGCAGTTCCAACACCGGCCCCGCCAAGTCGACGCGCAGCACCTCCGGCGTCTCGCGCTCCGCCAAAGCAGCTTGCGCCCGCTCCGTCCATAGCCGCTGGCAAACGCCCGCCGCCGTTCGCCCCGCGCGACCGGCCCGTTGATCGGCCGACGCCCGCGAAATCCGCGCCGTCTCCAACCGATTGAGCCCCACCGCCGCGTCGTGCCGCAGCACACGCGCCAGTCCCGTGTCGATCACCGCCGTCACGCCGTCGATGGTGATCGATGTCTCGGCCACGTTCGTCGCCAGCACCACCTTCCGCCGCTCGCTCCTCGCCAGCACGGCCTGCTGCGCATCGAGCGGCATATCGCCGAACAGCGGCATCACGGCCAATTCGCCGCGCTGCGCCACAGCGGCCAGCGTCCGCTCCGCGCGGCGAATCTCGCCCACCCCCGGCAAGAACACCAACACGTCGCCAGCCGTTTCCGCGAGCATCCGCTGCACCGCTTCGGTAACCTGCTCGTCGAGCGGCGTTCGCGTCGCCGCACGAATGTAACGCATCTCCACCGGAAACTGCCGTCCCGCGCTCTCGACGACCGCAGCGTCCCCCAAGTACGCGGCGATCAGCTCCGCGTCGAGCGTCGCCGACATCACCACCACCTTCAAGTCCGACCGAACGTCGCCCCGCACGCGCTCGACCATCGCCAGCGCGAGATCGGTGTACAGCCCACGTTCGTGAAACTCGTCGAAGATGACCACCGACACGCCGCCCAAGAACGGATCGTCCTGCAACCGCCGCACGAAAACGCCGTCGGTCATGGCGACGATCCGCGTTCGCTTGCCGGCACGTCGGTCGAAGCGCACGTGGTAGCCGACTTCATCGCCCACGCGCCCGCCACGTTCGTCGGCGATCCGCGCCGCCGCGGCCCGCGCGGCCAACCGCCGCGGTTCGAGCAGTAGAATCTGCCCGTCGCCCGTCTGCGAACTCCCGGCCAGTCCAGCATCCAACAACGCCGGCGGCACGCGCGTCGTCTTACCCGCCCCCGGCGGAGCGCGCAGCACAACCGACCGTTTGTCGCGAAGCACGGCGACGAGTTCACCGAGCACGTCGTCGATCGGCAGCGGCGAAAGGCTCACGATGGCGTTTCCACGGTATCGCGGTCCACCGTATCGCAGTTCACCGTATCGCGGTCCACAACATCGAAATGCAGCGCCAACCAAACGGTCGCCCGCTCGCCGTCGGTCCGTTCGACCCGATGTCGCCGCTCAGCCGCGATATACAAACAATCGCCCGGCCGCAGCGTCCGCTCCGCCGCCTCGTCCTCGAATCGCAAACCCGCCGACCCGGCCAGCAGCACCACCCACTCGGCTCGCCCCTGGCAAAGCCACTGGCCCGCCGGCGTCGCTTGCCCCGTCGAAACGATCCGTTCCAGCCGAAACGCCGATCGTTCGACCAGCGCGTCGAAGCGTTCCTCGGCGCCCGCCGCAGGCAAGTCGGCAAAAAGATTCTCAAGCGGCATGGATTGGCCTCGACCAGCGCGGTACGCAATGGCCGCGCGGCTGAAACCGCATCGCCGCGCGTCCTATCGCGGATCGATTATAGCGGACAGCGCCACATCGCGCGCGGCCGCCGCCGTGTCACTCGCCGAGTCGCTCGTCCGCCGCATCGCCCGCACCCGCAGTCCGTCCTCACCGCGATCGACCCGCAGCGACGCATCCGCCGACGCCGCCATTCTTGCCCGCCGCGTCGTACGCGCCGTCAGCGAACCGTTCAACCCATCGAGCGCCCGGTCGGCCACATTCGCCTGCAAACGACGCGCCTGCACGCCACTCGTCGGTCGCAGCGCCGTCGCTGCCCGGGCCACGAGCGCTCCCGGAGGCGCTGCCGCCGTCTGCCCCATGCTCGCCACCAGCATCGCCACGTCCCGAAGATCCACAAAACCGTCGCCGGTCATGTCGCCGTCGAGCGTCGTTGCGCCCTGCAAATCGAGTCGATTCCGCAAGTAGATCAAGTCCCTCACACCGACGATTCCATCGCGATTGAAGTCGCCCGCAAGCGGCATCAGCGCCGGTTCGCTGCTCGCCGAAGCGCGGAACATTCGGCCCGCCACCATCGCCAGGTCGTCCATGCCGACGTCGCCGGAGCCGTCCAGATCGGCCCGCGCGAGATACGCCACGTCGTTCGTGTCGACGGCGAAATGATTCCGCACGTCCACGGCGTCCAGCACGTTCGTGCGTCCATCGCCGTTGACGTCGCCGACAAGCACGCGGAATCGCCGCACGAACGCCCCGCCCGGCAACGAATCGCCGTTGCCGTCCAGCCGCTCCCCGCCGCCCGTCACGTCGTCGGAAAGTATCAACAGCAGATTGTCGTCCGCGATCGCATCGCCCAACGTCCACGACGCCGTGAACGTCGCCGCATCGTAAGCGAAATCCGTCGCCGCGTACGACGCGCCGTTGACGCCGTAAATCCGCAGATCGCCGGCGGCCACGCTTACGTCGGCCGTAAACGTAATCGCGACGCGGTCCAACCCAATCCACGGCAACACGACCGGCACCGCGTCGGTCGACGCGAATACCGAGTTCACCGCCGCACCTAATCCCGCCGCCGCCACGTTCGTGGCGGTTTCCGCGTTCCAGTTCGATCCGCCGACGACCACATCGGCCACATGCACGTCGGCCGCCGGTAGCGACGAGACCGTCAATCGGTACTCGCCGATGCCCGAGTCCGTGCCGACGCCAATGTGATACACGCCATCCGCCGGCGCGACAAAATCGACCACCGGATCCAGGCCAAATTGCACGGAATCCGAGCGTGATACGAGCAACTCCCCGGTGGACGTGTAGACGTCGATCCGCGGGTCTAATCCCATGCCAAAAAGTGGCGTCTGCGGTAGCAGCCTCTCCGTCACCAGCCGCACGCGCTCGCCCGCCGTCAGCGTCAATGCATAAAGATCGAGCGGGTCTTCCGCGTCGAACACGAAACCCGTCGCCACCCTAAGCGCGTCGAGCGAACGCAGCCCATCGCCGCTGGAATTGTTCGGCTCGCTGTCGAACACGGCGTTTTCGGTCACCGACAGCACGTACCGCGATTCGACCAGCGACGTCACACGAATCGTATAGACTCCATCCTCCGGCACGACGAACGACAGAATGCCAACGTCGTAGGAAAGGCCCTCCGGATCGACGCCGGCGACTTGCCCCGTGGCCAACACGCTTCCTCCGCCGGGCCCGAGCAGCTCGAGCTTCGCGGACGAAAGGCTATTGCCGAAAACGCCATCGAGCGTGATGTCCAGAGTGCCGCCGACATGCCCCGTCAGATCGAGCGCGTAGACGTCAATATCGGCAACCAACGGCGGGCGCGGCGTGGCCGTGATCCGCAAATCGAATCCCAGGTCGGAACTGTCGGGCGCGGCCTGATGGATCTCCACGGCCAGCACGTTATCGCCAGCGACCAACAGCGAAGGATTGACGTCGAACGGATTCCATTGCTGTTCGCCGTTGCCGCCGATGGAGCCGAACGCAAATGTGCCATATGCCGGGTTGGACGGAAGATTGTCCAGCACGATCAAATTGCCGTTGAGATAAACGGCCGCGCCGTCGTCGCGAATCAGCTCCAGGAATAACGACTCGATCTGCGCCGGATCGGCGACCTGGAAGTGGTGGCGGAAGTAAGTCGTCGGAAACTTGTTGTTGACGTTCCCGCCGAATCTGACCGTTGTTACTTCACCGTCGCCGCCATAACCGAGCCGCGCCGGGCCGGAAGACCACGCGGCGTCGTCGAACGTCCGCGCTCGCCAGGCCGTACCCAAATCCTGCCCTTGATCGAAGTATTTCCACACGCTTCCCTGCGGCACGAGTGCGCTCGGCACCGTCAGCGCGAGCGTCGCCCCCGACGCCAAACCGTACAATCCGCCCCGCGGCACGTCGATCTGCGCAACCACGTCGCCCGTCGTCGCGTCGATCGTGTACAGTACGCCCGAGGCGGTCGAGGCATAGAGAAACGCCCCGTCGAAGGCCAGTCCCTCGATGTCCGTGGCCGGCGGCGTGATTGGAATGCCGATAAAGGCGTCGGTATCGCTGTCGGGGTCAATCTCGTGAATCAAACCGTCGTCGAACATCGCAAACAAGCGGCCGTTGTCGTCACCCGCCAGGCCGCCGCGCGGAGCGCCCGTCCCCCAGTCCGCGGTCGTGGAGCCATTGAATCCTTCCTGCCGCACGAGCTGATCGTCGCGCTGCGAGAAAAACAGCTTCGGATCGGCCGCCGTTTGCCCCGTCACCAGCACGTCGTCGATATTCCAACCGGCGTAAGTCACCGAGCCGTCGGTCGGACCAAGGCCCCAACGGACACGAACGTTCGCCTGATTGTCCGCCACGGCCGATATATCGAACGTCTGCAACACCCAACCCGTGTCGATGATGTCGCCGCTAGAGTTCTCCCAGATCGTCGTCCAATTCGTGCCGTTGTTGCTCACCTGGATGTTCACGTCGTCGCAACACGATTCGATCCCCAGCCACCGATAAAACGACAGCGTCGTACCGGTCACGCCGCGGGCGTCGATCGCCGGCGTCGTGGCGTAGAACGTGTTCGATACGTTGTCCGGGTAGTCGCCATTGAGGTTGTAGCCGATCACGTTCGGTCCCGTGAATCCGGACGTCGGGTCCGGTGAGAATCCACCGCTGCCGGTCGGCTGCCCGTAGGCCCACTGGCCGGTGAGCGTCCAGCCTGGATTGGTCGACATGTCGGCGGAATAAACCGTACTCGTCGCGAGATTACCGTCGAAACCGAGGCCATCGTAGCCGGCTCCCGTAACCGTCGACGTGCTCAGCACCGCGCCGGTCGTCGGATTCAATCGGTAAACGAGATTCGGATCGACATCGGAATTGATATACAACAGCGTCGATCCGTTGTCCGCCGTCGTCAGACCAATGTTGCTGTGCTCTGGCGCAAGCGCGTCGGGTGCCGCGAACGAGCGGACGACTTCGCCCGACGACGGATCGATGACGACAATATCGCCTTCGGCGGGCCGCACGCCCCATACGACGCTGGAACTCGCGTAAGTGAACTCAATTTCGACGTAAGAATCGCCAAAGACGTTGAACACATTCTGCGACGGCACAACGCGCAACTCGATTACGCCATCGGCGGCCAACTCCTCGACGATGCTCCGCGGCACCGTGAGCGTGGTGTTCGATACCTCAAAGCCGTTGCCGTCGTCGACGAACACGTCGCCAAGGTTGTGGCCTTCGGCATATAGCGTGAGAAAGGCACTCGTGCCTTCCAGATACACCATCGCTTCGATATTGAGCACGGCGTCGCCGCGCGGCATCCCAGCGCGCGTAAACGTCAGGTCCGACTCGTTGGGAAACGCCACGTTGCCCGACGCCGTTTGCGTCTGCCGATAATCTCCGACGGCCCGCGGCGTACTGTTGCCCAGCACCGACCAGCGTTGGCCGGCAACCGTCGATGAAGCGCTATGGAGGCTCTGCGCACCCGCTGCGCCAAGCGATTCGATGCTCGCATTGCGCGACAGCGTAACGACATAGTCCTGATCGGCGGTATCCCCGGAAACTTCGAGGCGATACTCCCCAGCCTCACTCACGCGGAACCCGCCCAAATGCACCGCTCCGCCCGCAGCGCCAGCAGACGACGCGGCCAATTCGTTCCCGTCGCTGTCGACCAGCCGCATGCTAAGAACGCCGGGCCGAATAGGACGTACCACAGCGTCGACTGACTCGCCGGCATCGAGGCGCATCGCGAACGCATCCGTATCTCCCGCGAACGTCACGTGACCGACGGCGTCAGCCTGAAGCGCCAACGTTCCCAGCCCGCCCGTTCGCTGCCACAGCGTATCGATTTCGGAGCGTTCGACGTCGACGACGAAATTCAACGTGTACGTGCCGCCAGGAACGCCGTCGCCCGTGGTCGTTCCATCCGGATTCGTGCCGACGGCTTCCCCGTCGAGCCGATTGCCGACGACATCGAGCAGGCCCCCGTCGAATAGCCGCAGCGTGTACTGGCCTTCGCGCAACCCGCCCCATACGACCGACAGCGTGCGGTTGTCGTCGCTGTACTGTACCGCGAACGGAAAGAACGACTGGTTGCGATTCGTTTCGACCAGCTGGAAGGCCGAAAACTCGGCCGTCGGGAACACCGGTTCATCGAAACGGAACGTCGCGCTCAACGCATTCCCCTCGAACCGCGCGTCGACCGGGAAACTCATGCCGTTGAACGTCGTCGCCATCAGCCGCGCCGCCGTGGCGTCGACATGGAACGTCCCCGAATAGGCCGAGTTTCCGCGGCCCGCGAGATCGTCGAGCGATCCCGCGGCGAGCGACACGTCGTAGGTGCCTTCGCCCGTGTCGGCCGACGCCGGCAAGGTGAACACCAGCGTATCGCCATCGATCTGCACAACCGATTCCGCGGCAATGCCGTTGACGGTCAGATCGTCCGCCGCCACGGAAAGCGGCGCGATGCCCGCCGACAACTCGACCGTGATCGTCTGCGGGAACGACTCCGGACGGAATGCGGCCCCGTCGACGGGCGTGGTCGCAACAACGGCAGTTTGTTGAACGGAGCCCGTCGCGCCTTCGACCGACAACGTGTACTCGCCCGACCCGGTTTTGCTTGCCACGCGAATCTGATACAACCCGGCCGTCGCGACGGTATAGTTGACCAGCGCATTGCGGCCATCCGCGCCGCTATTATCGTCGCTCGCCAAGACGTTGCCGTCGGCGTCGAGCAACTCGACGGCCGGGTCGAGTGAATTGGTTCCCGTCGGACCCTCCGGCGAGATGGCGTACGGATCGAAACCGATCGCCGGCGTTTGCGTCGCGATCGACAACGTGTCGCCGGCACTGGCCCACACGGAAAACGCGTCCACGGCATCCGCGGGTCGGAAGTTCACGATCTGCGCCAGTTCTTCGGCCGTCATCCCCGACAACGCTCCGCGCTCGAGATTCGCCAGATCGTCCGCCTTGGCCAGCGCAATCGCGCGATTCTGGCTCTGCGCGCCGAAGTGCATCACGATCTGCGTCTCGCCGGGTTGCAGCGTCAGCGTGTATTCGTAACGCACCGTCCCGCTGCCCGTCGCGTTAACGCTCGACGGCCCGTCGCCGCCCGCGCCGGCGACGATGTGTAGTATCGTCGGATCGTTGCTGCCGTCGGTGTCGTCGGTGAGCACCCACAGGTCGTCAATCGTGAACACGGCGTCGCCGCTCGATGTGGTGACGAGTTCGCCCGGCGTGCCGTCCGAACCGAGGTTCGTATCGATCTGCACCGTGTGCACCACCGGCGCGCCGCTCGTGTTCGTAATGATCTCCAAGAATCGGGCGAAGCCTTCGCTGTCGCTGATGTACACTTTCCGCGTGGTCTCGACGCCGCCGAAGTCGCCCTGGGGGCCGATAACGAACTCGCGGTCGTTGTTCTCCAGCAACCCGTTGCTAAAGCTTGAAAAGCCCTGATTTCGCATGCCGCCGTCGTAGGCGTCATTGGTGCCGTCGTTGATGCTTCCGTCGCCGCTGATGTCCCAGTTGAATCCCTCGCCGTCGGTGACGAACTGCGTGAAGTTGACGCTCCCCGTTTGCCCCGGCTCACCCGAGCCGGATGCACCTTCGCCGACGTACCCCATGCCGACACCGCTCGTCGTGATGTCGATTGCGGTTGAGAGATCGTTGTTCGGCTCGACCGCGAATTCTCCACCCCGCACGGCGACCAACCGGTAGGCAACATCCGCATCACCACCGACGCGCACGTAAACCGGCCCGGATGCCGGCACGACGTATGTGTGGATCGATAGATTCGTGTCCAACGGTCGATCGATCCCCAGCGCCAGCGGCTGACCGGTTCCGTCCACGATCGCCAAATCTAGATCCGGTCGCCCCTCCGTCGACAAGGCAACCGACAACACGTCGCCGGCCGTCGCTTCGACGCGATAGTAGTCGAAAGCGCCGTCGTCCGTAACGCCGGCCACCGCCAATCGCTCGGCGCCGTTGGGCAACGCCATCGACGACAACGCCATCGGCGTCGCCGTAGCGATAATGTCGTTGGAAAGCGCTGCCTGCACGCCTTCGAGAATAATCGCGTCGATCTCTTCCCACGCTTGCATGTCGTGATCGGTGTCGATCGTCACGCGCAGGCCCGTCACCAAGTACGTAGTCTGCTCGAAAGCAACCTGGAAGTTCGCCGGCGCGCCGGGCTGGCTCGGATCGACGTCTTCCCAAACCACGTGGTACACGCCGTCCACGTCGAGCGTCTCCACGCGGCGAACGAATCCATTGCCGTTTGTCTCGACGATAACCGCCCCGGTCGCGTAAACCGGCACGTCGTAGCCGACGGTGATGAACTCCATCGTTCCGTTGATCGGCTCCGGCGCCCACGCCGTGGGAAGGTCTCCATACTGGAACGTGTCCGGAGCGCCGAGCGCTTGCGCCGCCGACCAAGAGTCCGTCGCGAATTGCGAACTGAAGTCGATTACGTGGCGAGCGACTTGCTGAACGAAACTCGGCGACGTCTCCCGCTCGATGCTCGCGTTGAGCGCGGCGTGGAGCGTGAAACTGGTCGCTGCCGTCGCCTGAACCTGAATCGTATACAACCCCGTCGACGATACGACGAAGTCGTTCAATGCCACCGACTCGCCCGGCATTTGCCCGATCGCCGCCACCACCGGCAGACCGTCTTGATTGATCAAAAAAACGGGCAGCGCCGACGCCGACGCCGGCGCAATCGCCACCGACAGCGTTTGGCCGGCCAAAAGCTGCACGTCGAATTCGGTGAACGAACCTGGACCCGACACCGAACCGGACGACGAAAACTCAAAGATGCCCGACCCCAGCGGACCGACCCGCTGCCACTCGACCTCGGCTGTCGGCAACGGCAACGTCGTAACCGACAATCCACCGTTGGCCGTATCGCCGACCAGACGCCAGGCCGACGTTGCGTCGAAGTCCGTAAAAGAACCGGGCGCCGCGAAGAATTCGAGCAACGAACCTTGCGTCCCGTCCCAATAGTTGATCTCGACCGTATGGAATCCGACTTCCAAGTCGACCGTCCCAAACCGATCCGCCGGCCCGTGCCCACTGGGATCGACGATCACGTCTTCGCCGCCGATCCGCAACCGCAGGCCGTCGTCGTTGCGCGTGCCAAAGGTCCACGTGCCAGCCAAGTTTAGCGGTATGAAGAGCGTGCCCGTAACGTGGACGGCGAAACGATCGTCGTTCACTCCAGCGACGCCGTTGGGAAACGGTTGATTGAGCGGAAAGCGGCCGCCAAGCCCGGTATCCGGATCGCGGAGATCGATCGCCGGCAAAATCACTGTTGTTTCGCTGACGATCTGCGAACTGTTGGGCGGCAGCGCCAGCAATTCCTCGGCCTGCGTGAGATTCGAGGGCGAATTCGCCGACGCCGACTGCACGTCGCGCACGGTAAACCCAGCCGAACCGCCGCGGAACGACGTCGACACGCCCGACGGAAGCACACTCCCTGCGGTGCCGACGATGCCATTGACGGTAAGCGTGTAGTTCCGCCCGCCGGTAACCGCGGACGTGACGAGCGTCACTGTGCGACCGTCGGCCGCCAGCGTGGCCGAAGAAACCGTCAATCCGCCGATCGCATAACTGCCGACGATTTCGGCCGACGCGGCAGTCACTGTCTCGCTAAAGATCACCACGACGCGCGAATCGTCCAGATTGCCGGCGACCGTGATGCCGAGCGTGCTGACCGTCGCCGAAACGCTACGCGGGCCAACGAGCGAATCGCCGTTGACCGCTGCCACCTCGTAAACGTAAGTCTGGCCAGCCACGGCTTCTTGATCCGAAAAATCGGTTGTCGTCGACGTGCCGATGACCGCACCGTTACGGAAGATGCGGTATAGGGCGATACCCGACTCGCCGTCGCTCGCGGCGGTCCAAGTCAGATCATTCTGCGTAGCGTCGATCACCGTCGCCGCAAGATCGCTCGGTGCCGTGGGCGGCGTCCGATCGACTTCCCGGTTGGCCGTTCCCGGTGTACCGCCCAGGTTGCTCGCCAGCCACGACGCCGCTTCGTTGCCATAACTCGTCTCGCCGTTGCGAATAAGCGCCGAACCGCGACCATCGGCCAATCGCGGCCAGGGCGCGGCATTGTCGTAAGCTACGCGATCGACGAGCAGCAACAGCGTCGGATCGACGGCGTCGGGAGCGAGCAATTGCAGATTGTCGCCGCCATCGGCGAGGTCGCCGGTGTAAGGGCCGAAGATAGCTACGCCCGCCGGAATCTGATGAGCGGTCCGGTACGCGGCCGGATCGATCCCGACGATCAACACTCTTTCGCCCGCGGCAATCGCCGCGCCAGCCGGAAACTCGAAGTCGACCGCCCCGGCCAACTGCCACGCCGCCGGCGTCCCGCCCAGTTCGTCGTACAGTGAGACTGTGGCCGCCGTCGGATTGTAAAGCTCGATGAACTCGTCGCCGCCGGCAGCCGGTCGGTACATCACTTCGGAAACGAGAATCGGCCCAATCGCCGGCAATGCGTTTGCGGTTCCCTGCGTCGCCGAGGCGAGTCGCACGACGTCGACGTTTCCGTCGCTTCGCGTATATCGCCCAATGGTTACGCCCGCTTCGCTTGCGCCGAAGGCTAACGTGTCGACGTACCCCGTGAGGTTTCCGATAGCGTCGACGCCAATCAAATGCACTTCCCCGCCCGGCGCGGCGAGCGAAAACGGATCGGCCGCATCGCCCGACCCGAAGCCCGTCTCCTCGGTAAACACACGATAGTCACCGGCCGGCACGATCGTTCCCGCCGGAATCGCGTACTTCTGCGGCGTCGCCAGGTCGTCGGTGAGCAGCCAACCGCCGATGTCGAGTTCGCGGTTCGTCGTGTTGTGGACCTCGACCCAATCGCCGCCAGGCGCGCCCGAGTTCGCCAACACTTCGTTGACCACGATCTGTCCGCCATCGCCCGTTCCCGGCGTTCCGCCGAGAAAGTAGCTCGCCCGCCACGACGCCGGATTGTCGAGCGAAGCGCTGCTGCCGACGTCGCGAACCACCAGCGAATAGCCGCCGCCGTCGGACAACGGATACCAACCGTCGTCGTAAATGAATTGTTCGATCGCGCCGGTCAGCGGCGTGGGCAACGTCAGCTTGATCTCCTCGCCGCCGTTGGCGAGCGAACCGCCGTAATTCCCGACGACGTTAATGCCCGTGCCGTACAAGGCTTCGAACGTAGCCACATCCTGGGCCAGAACGATCCGCTCGCCGGGCGCGAGCATCACCGCGCCAAACGTGAAGTCGATGCCCCGCGTAAACCGCACGCCGGTCAAGTCGAGCGCCGCGTCGCCCGTGTTGATCAGCTCGACGAATTCCGTCGTCTCGCCGGCGCTTCCGTTGAAGAGCATCTCCGTGATCCGCAAATGGTCCAACAGACCGAAAGTGTTCGTCGTTCGTGCATCGCTCGGCGGAAGCACGGCGTCGAGCGTCGCGGCAAACACGGTGTCGCTGCTGGAACCGTCGTCCTGGTGGACTTCAACGGCTAGCACATTGGTGCCCGGCAACAGGCTCGCGCGTGGGATTGCGAACGGTCCCTCGAACGCCGCGGCACCGACGTGTCGCGACGCAAACGTATTGTGCGTAATCGTTCCGCCGGGCATCCCCAACCGCACGATCTCCTGGCCGTTGAGATACACGACCGCTCCGTCGTCAACGAGTAGCGACAATTGCAACAGATCGACGCCGTCGGAAATCGCGTCGGCGTCGAATTCTGTGCGATAGTAGAATGTCGTGCTGCCCAGATTGAGCGGCGTGTTCTTCGGGCCCGGCAAATCGGCATTCTCGACGAACAAGATGCCCGCGCCGGTGGCCCAAAACGTGTCGTTGTAGCCGGCCTCGCGCCACTCCGTCCCCAAGTTCGTTCCCGTGTCTTCGTACCGCCAAATGCTATCGACGGCGAGGATCGGCTGCGACAATACGGGCACGTCGGCGTTTGCCAGACCAGGACTCGGAGCCGTAAATAAGCGGTATGTCGATCCGGCGTCCGGGCTGCGGCCTTGCGATACGTCCGTGCTTTGAGGACCGAATAACACAACGTCGATCGGACGATTGCCCTCATCGACGAGCATCAACGCTTCGCGCCAAGCCGAAAGGCGAAAGCTCAAATGATCGGCGCGCGCCGACGCATTTCCGTCGGCCGTAAACACACCGTACCCGCCGGCCGGAATGAAACTCAGCGGAGCGAACTCATGCTTCCGCGGTGCCGCATAAAAATTGTCGGTGATCGCAAGTCCGCCGAGCGACACGGGCAGCGAGTCCCGGTTATATAACTCCACGAAATCGTCGCCCAGCAATCGGTCTGCCGTCGCCAACCACTCGTTGATGACGACGAGCGAAGCATCGCCCGTCGCCGCCCGCGCGTATCCCGCACCGGGCGTCGGCTGAGCGAGCGACCATTCTCCGCCGGCCATCCGCGCGACCGACAAGTCGGCAATTTGCATGCCGAATGTGACCTGGTCGACAATCGTCAAATCGGGCGCGTACAAATAAACGCCGTCCCCCGCTCCGTCGAGCGCGAACGGCAACTGAATCTCCGCCGAACTCAACGCGCCGGCAACGTCGGCGTACAGCACGAGATACTCTCCCACCGCAATCGTCGTCCCCTCGGCAAAAATGTACTTCGTCGGTATGCCCGGATCGTCGCTGAGGAACATGCCCGACAGATCGATCGCCGCCACACCGTCATTGTGCAGTTCGATGAAGTCCGGCGTGAATCCCGCTACCGTTGTCGTTGCTCGATTGATCGCCAGCACTTCGCTGATCTGCACGCGCGAAAGCGTCGAGTCGACGATCCAGGTGTCGGAATTCGCCGGTGTGGAAAAACCCTGCAAAACGCCAGCCGCATCGCGCGGGATAATTTGGACGGAGTGCGGACCGTCGGACAGGCCGCTTAACACGAAGGGCTGACTCACCGGCACTTCCGAACGCAGCGAGCCATTGTCGATCCGCGAAAAGTAACTCACGACGCCGGCACCGCCTACCGTCAACGTCGCGCCGTTACTGGTCGTGATCCCCTGCGGTTCGTTGCCGACGACGGCCCCCTTCGGCGCGCTCGCGCCGATGTTCTGACCTTGCGGCCCGGCGCCGATGGCTGGCGAACTCGATCGCAGCGCGTAGGTTGACGTGTCGGCGAAACGAGGATCGGCCGTGATGTTGCCCGTGCCCAAGGCGGCCGCGTCCGCTGGGACGAGAGAAAAGTCGACGGCGATCTCCGTCGTGCCGTGCGTGGGGTCGTTCACCACCGCTCCGGATATCGTTTGCCCGTTGCCCCAGGCAATATCGCCGCTGAGTGTCGCGGCCGCTCCCGGAGTCTGCGAGGCTACGTCGCCGAATGAGATCGCCGCGCTTGTATTATCCGCAAACGTGTTGCTCTGACTCACTAACCGCGATCCATCGAGCAGCACGACGCCGATGCTGTTGCCCGAAATCGTATTGCGGCCCAGCGTCAAATGCGTCGCAAGTCCTCCGTCGCCGCGGGCAATGATCGCCGCAGCCCCGTTAATGCGGAATCCACGAAAGTAGTTTCCTTCAACGTAGGCATCGGCTCCGGCCAGCACGAGCGCGGCGGGACTGAGCGGTCCTCCCTCGAAAACATTATCGCGCACCTGAAAGACTGGTCCCGGCCGCTGAGCGGAGCGGAACTCGATCGTTGGACTTTGCGTGATACGCGAGGGAAACGTGTTTCCCTCGATCGACACGCGCTTGCCGGTCGGAAGCCCTTCGCCACTGATTTGGACTTGCGCACCGACATTGGGAAATACGCTGTCTCGCACGAGAATCGAACTATCCTCGAACGCGATTACGGAAAAGTTCGTCGGTCCAAACGTCGCGTTGGCGACTTCGAGCGACGAGCCGGCGACGACAATCGAATCGCCGTTGGCGGCGCCGTCGATGTCGACGAACGAAAGCCGGTTTAAGGCCGTTGGGCCGTCGAAGAGCATACCGCTCCAATTCCCAGCCGCCGTCGGCAATCCGCCCAAGCGAATGCGACGTGTGTCCGTGCCCACGGCCTCCAACCGTCCGTGGACGGTAAGCGAGGAGCCCGGATTGAAAAACACGGTGGCCCCTGCCTCGACCGTCAAGGTCGCCCCCGCCGCCACGACCAACTCGCCGGACACGCGGTGCGGGCCGTTTTGAGCCGTCCACGTCGTGTTCGCCGAAATCGTGCCGCTGTACACGGGCGCGGTCGCATCGTCGTACCAAATATCAATCGTCCGCCGGTCTACTTCCACGCCGTTGTCGCCGAGCGCTTGCACCAGCACGCGGTTGATGCCCGGCAACAACGGAACGTTTTCGTCGATGCTAGTGGGTGACACCGTGCCGACCAGCTCGAGATCGAAACTAACGTCGCTGCTCGTGGCGCTTTGCTGATGGATTTCCACGGCAATCGTGTTCGTGCCGCTGACCAATGACGCCGAGTTGAGATCGAACTCGAAGAACGTGCTTTCACCGCCGCCACCGATCGTGCTCGGCGCAAACGTATCAAAAGTCGCATTCGTGGGCAGATTGTCGCGGGCGACCTCGACGCCGTTGATGTACACGGCCGCGCCGTCGTCGCGCAACAGCCGCAGTCGCAACGTGGCGACCTGCGCCGCGTTGGCAACTTCAAACGTCTTGCGAAAGTAATAAGTCGGGATATTGTTGCTGCGACAGTTTTGGCTGGGACCACAATTGATGACCGTCGTTTCGTCGCCATCGCCGTAGCCGAGCTGCGCGTTGCCCGTAAGCCACGCCGCGTCGTTGAATGTCGGCTGTCTCCAAGCCGTCCCCTGGTCGACGCCGTTGTCCAGGTACTTCCAGGCGCTACCGGCCGTGATGAACGTCGCGGGCGTGACGTCCGTCAGAAGACCTTCGACCGCCAGGTCGAACGAGATGTCGGAACTATTCGGGCCGTTTTGATGGACCTCGGCGGCAAGTACATTTGCGCCGGCAACTAATGACGTCGACGGCACGAAGAATTCAAAGTACTGGTTCTCGGCCGCGCCGTTGACAAAGGTTTCCGCCGAGTCGGAGAACGTCGCTCCCGGTGCGAGGTTGTCCCGGACGACCTCCACGCCGTTGAGATAGATCGCCACGCCGTCGTCCCGCAACACGCGGAAAACGAGTCCCGTGTAGCGCGACGGTTCGGGCAAGTTGATCGTGTGGCGGAAATAATAGGTGAGGATGTTGCCGGAATCGCACGCCGGCGCAGAGGCACCGCAATTGATCGTCGTACCCTCGTCGCCGTCGCCGAAGCCGAGTTGTCCCGGACCGGACGGCCAGGCGGCGTCGTTGAACGCGGATTCGCGCCACGCAGTACCCAGGTCGATCCCTTGGTCGTTGTACTTCCACGTCGACAGCGCCGGCAGAATGTTCTCCGACGCAAGCTGCGGAAGCCCACTCGTCCAAGCTCCCGTGCGCGGGTTGTAGCTGACTGCGGTTCCACCAACGAGAACTTGCTTCGTGCCCTCCACCGGCGCGAATCCAGTCAGCGTGGTCGTCGCCGACGTCGTCCGAAGAAAGCCGTTTGAATTAGGCAACGCCGACGAAATCGTGACCTCCGAAGGAATCTGCGACAAGACGAACGGAATCCGCGCCGCCATGAACTGCTGCATCGCATCGATCGTCGCTTGCGGTGCCTTGCCGCCCAGCAGATTCTGCAGCAGTGGGTCGAATCGCTCGCTGCTGAACACCGTCGTTGCCAGTTCGCGCAACTGCGCGTAATACCGCCACGCAATGTCCGGGTGGCTAAAGAAGTCGACGAGCTGCGGCAGCCCGCCCGCGTCCGTCAACATGCGGAACAAGTCGGCCGTTGTGCTGCTGCCTTGATTGCCGAGTACCGAATCCAGGTCGTGCGGAATCAGCACGAAACGCGGATCGTCAATGCCCCGATACATGGCGTAGTCGTCGTCCGTGCCGATGCTGGGGTTGGTTTCGTTGCTGTCCATCAGTGTCATCGTGGCGAACCAGCGCAGCCACTGGTCGATATTGACGTGCGGCGAGATCGTCTCGACGTAGGTGAACTCGGGCGCGTTATTAATGACGTTGAGGAAGTCGTCGAGATCGGTCCAGTCGTTGATGCTGCTGTTGGTGTCCTTGTCCCAGCCGTCGTTGAGATACTGCTGCACGTTGCCATTGCGAAACGCCCACTTGTTGTCGGGCCGGCGCTTGTTGTAGAGATTGCCGTCCGAGTCGTCGCCGAAGTGGTTTCCGACGAAGTCGCCGTTGGTGACCTCCAGATGGGCGTAGCCGCCGCCCGACGACAGGTCCGACCCGTTGACGCGGACCTGGGCCAGCGTCGCTTCCGCCGCCGGCAAACCGGCCGCGGCGAAGATTGCGCTGCCGGCGACCTGCGAATAGACGCTGCGGGCGTTTAAGTTGATCGCGGTAACGCCCTGCCAGTCGCGATCGCTGGGAATGTTCAGGCGATAGCTCTTTACGTTGAAACCACGGCTCGACGCCCCACGCAGCCGTTGACCGACGTTGTAGCGAACCTCAACGTCGTCGCCGATCATCGAAATAAATGTGGCGTTCATCTGCGCGTTGCTGCTTCTCTCGAAGCCATCGTTGCCCATCGACTCCAGCTCGAACCGCTCGGCTTCGGTCATAATCAGCCGATAGATTGGCTCCTCGCCGGCGAAGAAACCGTTGTCGACTTGATACAAAAGATTCGCGCCTTGCGTGCCGGACGTGTCGGTCGGCCCAGGCCACGTGCGTACGTTGCTCGCGGCGTCGGCGGCACGTAGATAGAACTCAACGACGGTTCCGTGCGGTTGGGCCGGCAACGTAGCGGCGAATACGCCGTCGCCTGCGGTCAAGTCGCCGCTCGTTCCGTCGTCGACCATCGCCGTCGCCGTAAACGAAACGTCGCCGTCGACGCGCCAGAACACTTCGGCCGTCGCGCCGCTCGCCAATTCGTCGTCGATCTCGGCGCGAATCGTCACCGCGTCCGTCGAGCGCGGAATCGCCGGCGTGTGGATCGCGTCGGAAATGATCGGCGCAATGTCGGTCGCTGCGACGGAATTCGCAGCACCGGGCGTGCCGCCGGCGGAAACGCTGGGCAACCAGTTTTGGCCGTTGTTGTTTCCTTGCAGTAAATTGACGACTTCGATGGACTTGCCCAGCCCATCGTGGTCGGCAAACCAGACCCAGCCTTGATGATTGCGATCCACGGGACCGCGCAGGCGCAGCGCCCAATCGCCCTCGTCGGCGTACGTCACGCGGTCGATGGTCGCACCGAGGGCGTCGGAAATCTCGACCCGCTCGCCGGTGTTGCTCAACTCGCCGGTCCAGCCGCCGACGACGTTCGTGACGCCCGGATAATTCGCCTGAAATTTCGCCAAATCGGCCGCCACGACCAAGTAATCGCCGGCGGCGAGAGACGTCGCGCCGAATGTAAATGCGACGCCGTCGCTCACTTGCCAGGCATTCAAATCGGCCGCTTCGTCGCCGCGGTTGTGTAGCTCGATAAACTCGTCGAGCGGGTTTCTCGACGATGGGTTGTACATGATCTCACTGACCACGACATCGGCCGCGAGCATCTGCCGGCCTTCTAGAGTTTCCAATCCCAATCGCGGACGAGGCCGACGGGCCTTCGACGTTCGGATGGGCCGTCGGGGACGACCGGCGAGTCTGCGCATTGCGGGATTCCTTGGTGAGCGTCGTAAGCAGAGGGAGCGGCGAAGCGGCGGTCGCGCGGGCGATTCGGGTCGGCAGTGACGGATTTCGGCTCCAGCGGCCGTGGCGCAAACCGAACGCTAACGAGATTTATGTATGTACGTGAGACACTTTCCTTCGGTTGTTCAACGAACGACGAACTTTCGCCGCGAAAAGCGAATTCGTCCGACGATGGCGGCGCAGCACGGCAAGCTTCAGGCTAATCGGCCGCCCAGACCGCCCACGTAACGACCCTGTAACACTCGGCTCAGCCGGCGTGGGACGCTCGTGGGCGTATTCGTGCAATGGTGTTCGTTCTTGGAGGTGCGGTCGGTGAATCTCTTGGTGTCGCGGTCATTCGACGCCGCATCGACAACCAAAGTTCGCCGAAAGTCAGCAATTTCGGTCCATCGCGCGCGACAAGGAATTCGTCGTCGTCGCATCGGCATCGACACTGTTGCGCATCGGCCTCGACACCGCTGCGCACCGACAGCGCCACGCAACTGCCCGCTGCGCTAGATACCTCGCTATTTCCGTTCCGGTTTCGTCGCCGAGCGGGCAAATTGATTGCGCCGCATCGGCTTACATTTCGTTGTTCTAAATCTGGTCGGCCGCCGGCACGACGTACGGTGCACGATACTCGCGGGTGAGCATCTTGTCGGCTTCGGCATGATCCACGAACGTCTCCGTCGCCTGATCGATAGCCAGCGACGCCCCCATTTGGACCGGCGTCTTCGACAGCAGCACCTTGTTGTCGGCAAGGTGCAGATCGAACCGCCCGAAAGTTTCGACAAGGTCATCGGCGCTGTCGGTGTCGCGGAGCTTGGCCTTGATGTCGTCGGCCGTCATTTGGCTGCCGAGGCGATACGAGATATTGCCCAAGTGGCACAGGGCACTCGACAGGTGGCCGTCCTCGATGTCGGCGTGGAGGTCTTCGTGCTTACGGCTGCGGACCGCATTGACGAAATTGGCGTAATGATCGCCACCGCCGCGGAATTTCTTTACTTCCTTGCCGTCCTTGTCGTAGGCGACGCCGGAATCGTAGCTCGTAACGACGAGCAAGCCTTCGGAGCCCTCGAACACGACGCCTACGCCGGCACCGCGATACGGCTTGGTCGTCAGTCCGCGAACCTCGAACACCAGGGCCTTATCGCCGTAGTCGTGTACGACGACCTGCGTGTTCGCGGTATCGCCAGCGTCCTCATACGAAAAACGCCCGCCGTAGCTAAAGACGCTCTTGGATAGCTTGTCGACTCCGAGTCCCCAACGCGCCAGGTCCATTTGGTGGATGCCCTGGTTGCCGAGGTCGCCGTTGCCGTAGGGCCATTGCCAGTGCCAGTCGTAATGGAACTTAGGGCGGGTGAGCGGCAGGATTGGCGCGGGGCCGCTCCATAGGTCGTAGTCGACTTCCTTCGGAATCGCATAGTCGCCCCGTGCGCCGATCGATCCGCGACGTTTGTAACATAGACCGCGTGCAACCTTCACATCGCCGATCTTGCCGGCATGCAGGTAGTCCATCATCTCGCGCATCCCGGAGTTCGAACGCGATTGCGTTCCGGTCTGGCAGATGCGGCCATTCTTACGCGCGACTTGAACGATGCGGCGACCTTCGCTGACGTTGTGACTGACCGGCTTTTCGACGTATACGTCTTTGCCGGCTTGCAGCGCCCAGATGGCGGTGAGCGCGTGCCAGTGATTCGGCGTGGCCGTCGAAACGATGTCGATGGCTTTGTCCTCGAACGCCTTGCGCATGTCGGTGACGACGTGAGGTCGGCGGTCCTGCTTTTTGTAGATTTGGTCGGCGCGGTTGTTGCCCACTTTTTCGTCGGCGTCCACGACGTACAAGATTTCCGTGTCTTTGCGGCCCACGAAGGCACCGATGTGATCGCCGCCCCGGCCGTTTACGCCGACGACCGCCACGCCGAGTCGCTCGGCGGCGTTCTTGGGTTGCGGATCTTCGGCCCAGCAGCGGCTGGGGATCGCGGTCGCAGCCGACGCGGCGGCGGCCGTGAACATCGATTGCTGGAGGAATTCGCGGCGGGTCGCGCGGGACGATGACGCGCGGGACGATGACGAGCGGGACATCGGCGGGGCTCCTAGCTCAGGCGGGGTGTGTGCGGTGGGCGAAAACAGCCACGGCCTGCCGCTCGATTCCGAGCGGAACCGCGCGGTACGATCGTGGCTATCAGTATAAGTTGCCACGCGGCATCATGCCACCTTTTTCAGCGGGTCGATCGAGCGCAACGAAAACGGCCGCGGGACGGAAAATCCGCCCCGCGGCCGATGCGATTCGTCGAAGGCCGACTCCCACCAAGTGGTCCGAGTCGTCCGTATTTCTAACTACAGCTTGTATTTCTAACTACAGCTTCTTTATGAGCGCTTCGGCTCGTTTGGCCAACTCGGTGCCGGGCACGAGTTCGATGACCTCCTCAAGCTTCGCCTTGGCCGCGTCCTTTTGATTGATCGCGGCGAGGGTTTCGGCTGTGCTGAGCAAGCTCTTCGCGGTCCGCTCGGCAACGGCGCTGGCCACCTTCGGACGCGTCGTCGTCGTGGACGATCCGGCCGACTTCGACGTATCGTCCTTCGCGCCGTCGGCATTCTTGGAGCCGCCGATGTCGACGATGATGACGTCCTCGCCGAGTTCGGCCAGCTTCGCGGCGGCGTACTTGGCCGCCGGCGTGTCCGGCCAATTGCGGATCACCTGTTCGTACTTGGCGACGGCGTCCTTCTTATTCTTCGTCGTCGCGCGTAACGCGGCCTGATCGAGCAGGCGGGCCTGCTTGAAAACGTCGCGATGGTCCTTGTGGTTTTGGACGATGCGAAGTTTCTTGAGATCGTCGGCCAACGCACGCATCTTGGCGTAGTCGCGGGTCATTTGCAGCAGTTCAACGGCCGCTTCGAGGGACGAATCGGCCGACGCCAATTTCTCCTCGGCCGCCGTGAATTTGGCCTGCGCATCCTCGATCAGCTTCTTGCCGAAGTCCTCGGCCTTTTGCACGTCTTCGCCGGCCCCGCCCGTGCCCAGCACGGGCGAAATCTTCGAGACGGCCATCGACACGTCGCCGTCGTCGAGCGCCTTCTGCGCCGCCTCGACCGCCGCACGAATCTGCGCCAGCGCCCGCTCCGGAAGCAACTTGCCGGACTTCGTCAAGTATTCGGTCAGGTCGTCGAGACCAACGCCGCCGCTCTTGTTGTGCAATTCGCGGCCATCGGAGCTAACGATCGTAACCTGCGGAATACCCGAGCCCTTGGAAGGGAATTTGCCTTCCCAAGCGCGACGGTTTTCTTGTTCCTTGTTCATGTCGATATGGAGGTACACGTACCGTGCAACCACGCCCTGCCAGTTCGGATCGGTTTCGATCTTCTTCCGCAGAGCGACGCACGGGCCTCACGTCTCGGTACCGAGGACGGCCAAGATTGGCTTGCCCGTCTTAAGCGATTCAGTAAATGCTTCGTCCGCAGACTTGGCGGACTCGGCCGCAACGGACAATTGCGCCCACGCCAAAACGGCGCACGCGGCAACTCCGAAGCGTAGGGTGAACCGGCGAGATGCCAGAAATGTCATCGAAGGGCACTCCTTTCGCATGAAAACGTTACGAGGTATGCAATACGAAAACGCACGGTCCCACCCAACTCATCGCGCGGACCGACCGCGCGCGTTCAAATCAAAGCAGCGTCAATCGTCGCCATTGTACCGAACGCCCCCCCCGCATTGCAACACACGGACTTAATTTTGTTGCACAGCAGAGGTGTCGCTAAGGTGTTCGCTTGCCCGGCGGAACATCTTGCCGACGAGCGGCTCTTTTCCCCGCGACAGACACGGCCCTCTGCGACAGACACGGCGCTACCCATCAAAACGGCATTCGGCAGCGTTTGGACCCACAAACCACGGGCCTGCGGGGAAAGAATCGCAAGTTAGGTGTCGCAGCAGGCGTACGAGGTTCAAAAGGCGGAAGCTACGACGCTCGTCGAGCTGGGTGCGATTGGGCGAACAGGGAGAAACGGGCTGGTGGCGTGCTTTTGCGGTTCGGCGGCGGCGCTTGGTTTGGTAAATTGCACTCGACGCGTGTTTTCGTCGCTGGGCTACTCCAACGCTTCCGATCAGCCAGAAATCCAATGCCGCCGGATAGGGGGTGCCTTGCGTGGTGTTGGACTACGTGGTGTTGGACTAGCCGTTCGTCGGCTGGACAATTCGGACGTAGACGACGCTTCCTTGGCGTTCTAAAATATTTGCTTGGTAGGGACTTACGGCGTTTTCGCCGTGCGGCGGCTTGGCTCATGGGCGCGGTTCGGCTCATGCCGGGCCATGTTTCCTGGCCGTTGTTTCCTGGCCGTTTGGATAGGGGCTATTCGTTCGTGCCGACCACTTTTGACGTCTCTGAAGCCGAACGTGGCGTGCGGTCCGCCGTGCAGCTCATTGATGCCGCGCTCGACGAGCATTCTCGCCCGAACGAGGGGTGTCCGGCGGCCCTTTCCGACGCGATGCGGTACAGCTTGTTGGCCCCTGGCAAACGTTTGCGGCCGTGGATGGTGTTATCGGCGGCCGAAGCTTGCGGTGGGAATGTTGAGGCCGCGATGCCGGCCGCCTGTGCCGTCGAGATGGTTCACGCCTATTCGCTGATTCACGACGATTTGCCGGCGATGGACGACGACGACCTTCGTCGCGGCCGGCCGACCTGCCACAAACAGTTTGGAGAGGCGCTCGCCATCCTCGCTGGCGACGCCCTGTTGACGTTGGCCTTCGAGGTGCTCGCGCGGGAATTGAAGCCGGAAGCCCTGGCCGGGCGGTGTTGCCTGGAACTGGCGCTGGCGGCTGGAAGTGCGGCCCTGGTTGGCGGACAGGCCGACGACCTGGCGGCCGAAACCGGAAGCGGCCTTACAGCGGGGGACGTTGCCGCGGGGGACGTTGCGAAGCTCGAAGCGATCCATCGTCGCAAGACCGGCGCGATGTTTTTGGTGTCGTTGCGGCTCGGCGGCATGTGCGCCGCGGCGAGTAGCGAACAATTGACCGCCTTGGATGCGTATGGAAAGGGGATAGGTCTGGCTTTTCAGATCGTCGACGACTTGCTCGATGCCGGTGGCGACGAGAAGGCCGTCGGCAAACGACTGAACAAGGACGCCGACCGGGGAAAACTCACCTTTCCGCGCGTGTTGGGTATTGAAGCCAGCCGGCGGCGTGCCGGCGAGTTGATCGCCGAGGCGCTCTCCGCGCTGGCCTGTTTTGGTTCCGCGGCCGAGGGCTTGGAAGCACTCGCCCGATACGTGTTGGAAAGGAATCGGTAGTGGACCCGTTGTTGCCTAAAATCGAATCTCCGGACGACCTGCGACGCTTGTCGCTGGTCGAGCTCGAACATTTGGCCGTTGAGATTCGCGAGACGCTGTGCCACATCGTCACGACGCGGCCGGCCCATTTCGCGTCGAATCTCGGCGTCGTCGAGTTGTGTCTGGCGTTGCACACGACATTCGACTTCCGCCGCGATCGATTGATTTGGGACACGGGCCACCAGATCTATCCTCACAAACTCGTGACGGGCCGGCATCGAGATTTCCCGACGATTCGCACCCGCGGCGGCCTGATGGGCTACCCCAACCCGGCCGAAAGTGAGTTCGATCTGTTCATGACCGGGCACGCCGGATGCAGCGTGTCGACGATGCTCGGTATGGCGGTCGGCGATTCGATTGCGGACGCAGTTGGTCCAACGATCGGTTGCGTAAGTTCGCCATCGCTAAGTTCGCCATCGCAAAGTTCACCGTCGCTAGACGAATCGCACGCATCGAACGGACATCCGCACGCCGAAGCCCGGCATCACGTCGCGGTTATCGGCGACGGCGCATTCCCCTCCGGCATCGTCTACGAGGCGATGAACAATGCCGGCGGGATCAAGCAAAAACTGCTGGTCGTGCTCAACGACAATAAGATGTCGATTTGCCCGCGCGTTGGCGGATTGGCCGAGTATCTCGACCGCTTGCGAATGAACCGGCTGTATACGGGTATCAAGAGCGAGGTCCAGCGCGTGCTTTCCAACGTGCCTGTGGTCGGCGATTCGATGGAGCGGTTTCTCGGCAACATGAAGGAGTCGCTCAAGGCTGGGCTGCACGGCGGGATGCTGTTCGAGGAACTTGGCTTCCACTACGTCGGGCCGATCGACGGCCACGATGTGGGCAAGCTGCAAAAGTACATGCGGATGGTGAAGGAATCGGACGGCCCGGTTCTGCTGCACGTGGTGACGGAGAAGGGGCACGGCTTCAAGCCGGCGGCCGAAGATCCGGTTTACTTTCACACGCCGCCGGTGTTTCGCCGCGAGTTGGACCGCGCCGTGGTCGCGCCCAAGAGCGGCGGCGCCGCCTATACGAACGTGGCCAGCGAAGCGATCCGCCAGGCGATGCACGGCGATCCGCGCGTCACCGTGATGACTGCCGCGATGTGCCAGGGCAACAATTTGGAGCGCGTTCGCGAAGAGTTCCCGACGCGATTCTTCGACACCGGTATTTGCGAATCGCACGCCGTGGCCTTTGCGGCCGGTCAAGCGAAAAGTGGTCTGCGTCCCATCGTCGACATCTACAGCACGTTCCTGCAGCGCAGCTTCGATCAGATATTCCAAGAGGTGGCGCTGCAGAATCTGCCGGTCACGTTTTTGCTCGATCGCGCGGGGCTGACCGGTCCGGATGGACCGACGCACCACGGCGTGTTTGACTTGGCCTACATGCGCATCTTTCCGAACGTGACGGTGATGGCTCCCGGCGACGACGCGGACTTGCAGGCGATGCTCCCCTTCGCGCTGGCCCACGACGGTCCAGCGTCGATCCGCTATCCCAAGGCCAAGGCCGTCCGCGTCGAACGGGCGGTTGCGCCTGTCGAGTTGGGTCGGGCCGAAGTGATCGAATGGGGCGACGACGGGATGATCGTCGCCTGCGGCACGCTGTTGGCTGAGTGCATCCGTGCGGCTCAGTTGTTGCGATCTGAAGGACTCGACGTCGGTGTCGTCAACGCCCGGTTCGTCAAGCCGCTCGACAACGAGTTGCTGCTCCGCGCCGTTGCGACGTGCGGCGCAGTCGTGACCGTGGAAGAAGCGATGCTCGCCGGCGGATTTGGCAGCGCCGTGCTGGAGACGGCCAACGCGGCCGGTCTCGATACGTCGCGGCTCCGCTGCCTGGGAATCGGCGACGCGTTCGTCGAGCACGGCGAGCGCGAGGAATTGCTCGCGTCGTTGGGGCTGGACGCCGCCGGGATCGCGGAAGCGATGCGGTCGCTGCTTGCGAATAGAAATGAAGTGATGAGCGATCGCGTCGACGAGACATTCGTAGCGCGGGTCGACGCGCAGCATCGTTCTTGACGCGATGCGAGACGCGTTCGCGGGCGGCGTTCGTTAATGATCGCCGCAGCAATCGCAGTCGTCGTGCGAATTCGCGCCGGAGTGTTCTGTCGCGGCCGAGCTTCCAGCCGCGTCGAAATGTGGCCGCGATCCGGCGGGCGCAAACGCGCCGCGTAGATCGAACCTCGGCAAAATTCCGGCGTAAGCTAGCGAGCCGCCGTCGGCTTGTTCGTTGCCGTCGACGTTTCGGCCAAGAATGCGATTGCGATACCACTCGCACCAGGCACAGCCGGCCAGATGCGCGCGAACCTCCGCCATCTGGTCTTGTGGCAGCGCTCCACGCTCATAATCGGCAAGCCGCGCCTTACACGTCGGACAGTCGATCTTGCCGATACTGTTGCGCCAGGGCAGCGACCAGGGCATGTCCATGCTCGTCCATACGACGGCGACCAGCGCGAGAACGGTCGCGACGCTGCCGCCGGCGATGCGCAAGGTGCGGCGACGCCGCGCTGTGCGCAAGCGGATTCCGATGGTCGCAAGTTCGCCGGGTGGACAGGCCTGCCACTGGTCGGCGGACGGATCTCTAGATGATTCGTTCATGATCGTTTTCGCGCCGCCGCGGGCTGCGATACCCACGGCGACTCGGGTTGTGGGGCCGTCGGTCTTGCCGGCCCCGCGTTGATCTTGTCTGTAAGTCCTAACTCGGCACGGAGCGGCTCATCGTCGAGCACGACGATCTTTTGCCGTCCCAGCCGCAATACTCCTTCGTTCTGGAATTCGCCCAACAACAACGTGATCGATTCGCGCGTACTACCGATCACACTCGCTAAATCTTGATGCGAAAGTCTCATGCCGATCTCGACACCGTCCGCCGCGGGCCGGCCATTGCTCGCGACGAGGTCTAGCAGCAAGTGAGCCAACCGCTGCCGATTCGAGCGAAACAGCAGCGACTTGAGCCGACGTTCGATCCGTCGCCGCCGCAGACCGATCAGTTTCGTAATGCCCAGCGATACGGCGGGCAGCGATTCGATCATCTTCCGCAATACGTCGCCAGGAATCGCTACCACCGACGACGCTTCGACCGCCGTGGCAAACTCGTCCTGCGGCGATTCGTCGATCACGGCCAATTCGCCAAACATTTCGCCCGGCTCGATGAACGCCAGAATCGACTCTTTTCCATCGACGGAGAGATCGCACAGTTTCACTCGCCCCGTGGCCAACACGAATGCCGAGTCGGCCGCATTATCGGGAAAATAAATCATGCTGCCGCGCGGGAACTTGCGCCATCGCGACACCTGTTCCAGCCGCGCCAGTTCGTCGGCGGAGACCCGCTCGAACAGGCTGCATCGTTTCAAATACCACAATCGTTCCGACATCGTCGCGGTCCTGGACGGCGGTTTCGGGGGCGATAATCACCCACGATTCTGCTCGCCACGATACTCCATCGGACGGAGGTGCGTCCAGGACGTTCTTCGATGCACGTCGCACGGAGTTGCAACACGGCATCGAATCACCGTGTAGCGAACACTGTGTAGCGTGTCGGCCGCCGGCGCACGCCCACAGGCGTGGTAAGCGGGGACACGTTGAGCGGGATTACGTCGTCGCCGCACATCTCTATTATCCGTCGAAATTGCCGCAGGCTGTGTGAGGGGCATCACATACGCCGCGAGGATTATCAGCGAGAATCGAATTCATAGTCGCTCCGGGGCCTGTTTTTCGCGACGTTTGTTGTTTCTTCACCTTCGGAGTACTTGCATGGCAAAGATTGAATTGAGGGGTTTGACCGCACGGTGCGGTGGTGTTTGGCGAATGATTCTCGCGGCCCTGGCGATTGGATCGTTCGCACAGACGGCAAATGGTTACGAAGTTCGCGTGAAAATCGAGAATCTGTCGCCCGATGAGGGCCTGTTCTTTACGCCCGTGTGGGTCGGTTTTCACAACGGCGGGTTCGACGTCTACGATTCCGGCGTGGCGGCGTCGGTCGGATTGGAGCGAATCGCCGAAGATGGCGACTTCGGACCGCTTCGCGGTGAATTCGCTGCCAGCGCCGCTGGATTGGCCGGCGGCGTCGATGGCTTTATCGGCTCGCCGGGCGGGTTTGCTCCATTGCCCGTATTCGATCCGGGCGAAGTCGCGATGGACACGTTCACACTCGACCCGACACAGCATCGGTATTTCAGTTACGCATCGATGCTGATCCCGTCGAATGATGCGTTCTTCGCCAACGGCGATCCGCTGGCGCACATGCTGTTCGACGCCGGTGGAAACTTCACGGGCCCCACGACGATCATCATTACCGGCAACCGGATTCTCGATGCGGGCACGGAAGACAACACCGAAATGGACGCGGCGTTCATCAACCAGTCCGCCGGCAACACCGGCGCGACAACGGTTGGCGGCGTGGTTGGGCCTCATCCGGGATTCATCGGCTCGCTGGGCAATCCCGGCGGAACGTCGATCATTCTCGGCGGCACAACCGCGGCCGACACGACGCTCGACCCGGTGCTGAGCGACTTTACGCAACAAGGATTCGTGTTGGCACGGATTACGGTTGTGCCAGAGCCGTCGAGCATGGTGCTAGCCGGTCTCGGTTTGGCGGCGTTTGCCGCGTACGGTGCGCGAAGGAGGCTTCGCCGAGTCGACCGTTAACGGCCGCAATATCGTCCCCGCAGCGGTTTGCCCGGAAGTTCTCTGGACGTTGGACGAGGCGTTGATTCACCGCCCTGGACGCGCCCTCCGACGCCGTCGAATTGGCAAACCGCACTCATGCCCGGTGCTTCGACGCAAGTCGAGGCGCCGGGTTTTTTCATGGAAAAGCGCACATCTCGATCGGCAGGTATCGGCGGCTTGGTGCGGCGACGAATCGGTGCGACAATGAAAGGACCGTCGTACGATCGAGCAAACTCACTTGTCGCCGCTAGCCACCGAACTCGCGCCATGCCTCGCGTCGTGATACTTTCGAGCGGCGAACGGCCCGACATCGTCGAGGCCGTTGAGCGATTCTTGCCGCTCGTGTCCAAACACGCCGACGTTGCGCTCGTCGACGCGACGGGCTCGGCCGACATTGGCGCAGCGGCGGCGGATCTGGCGATCGTGTTTGGCGGCGACGGTTCCATCTTGCGAGCCGCTCGACAGATGGGCCAGCGGCAGTTGCCGGTGCTTGGCGTAAACCTGGGCAAACTCGGTTTTTTGGCCGATCTCGCGCCGGATGAGTTGGCCGACGTGTTGCCCGATGTTTGTGCCGGAAAATGTACGGTCGTCGAGCATCTGATGTTTGCATGTCGCTTGATTCGCGACGGCAAGACGGCCGCCGAGCGGCTCGCCCTCAACGAAGTCGCGGTCCTCGCCGGACCGCCGTTCGCCATTCTCAACGTCGATCTCTACGTCGACGCGGAACTGGCGACCACGTATAGCTGCGACGGGCTGATCGTCAGCACGCCGGTCGGCTCGACGGCCCATAGCCTTTCCGCCGGAGGGCCGATCCTGCGGAAAGACCTCCAAGCGGTCGTCATCTCGCCGATCAGTCCGCACACGCTCACCAACCGCCCGGTCGTCGACTCGGCCGATCGCGAGTACACGCTGGCCGTGCCGAACGCACAGGCGGAAACGTCGCTCGTCGTCGACGGCCAATTCGTGGATCGTCTCGGCCCGACGGACCAGGTTGTCGTTCGTCGCGCTGGCGTGACGTTTAAGATGGTCCGCGTCGCCGGGCACGGCTACTACCGCACGCTCCGCGAGAAACTAGGCTGGGGCGGCGGTTTGGCGCTACGAGGAAGTTAGCGCAAGCCGCGGCGTTTGATCTTGACCCGCGGATTCGAAATCCGTAATTCTCCACACTGCGCCGCGATTCGTGCCGCGCGACGAACCCCGATCGACTCGAAAGGACTCGACACGATGCAGTTTTATCTTGGGCGCTCGACGATTGTTGCGGCCGCGCTAGCGATCTCCATTTCGTCACTTCGCGCCGAGGACGCCGCGGGGAAGAAGTACGACCTCAAATACAAATTCACCGCCGGCGAAACGCTTCGCACGAAGATCACGCACACCAGCGACGTGCATACGACGATCAAGAACACGCACGAGTCGGCCACCAGCCGCGCCGAGTCGGAAAAAGTATGGCGCATGATCAACGTCTCGCCGCAGGGCGAGGCGACGTTCATTTACTCGGTCGACTACGTCGTCATGCGCGGCAAAGTGGGTGACTATGCCGAAGTCGTCTACGATAGTCGCAAGGACATCGTCGCCCCCGAGGTTTACAAGGGCGTGGCTAAGACGATCCGCCTTCCGATCGCCGAGATCACGCTCGACCAACGCGGCCGCGTCGTCAAACGCGAGACGAAGCTAAAAGACGCGCCGGCCAACGTCAGCGGCGGCAGCGTCACTTTGCCGATGCCCAAGGAGCCGGTTGCGATCGGACACGCTTGGTACGACGATTTCAAGATTTCCGTGAAGGTCGACGGCGCGGCAGGCCAGAAAATTGACCGCGAGATCAACGCCCGGCAGAAGTACAAACTCGAAAGCGTCACCGACGGCATCGCGCGAATCTCCGTGGTCACACAGGTGCTCGATCCGGCGCTTCCGGCGGCCGTCGACGTGCAACTCGTGCAGCGAATTCTCATTGGCGACGTGCGATTCGACATCGCCAAGGGGCGGATGGTTTCGCAATCGATGAAAGTCGACGGCAGCGTCATCGATTTCCACGGGGCCGGCAGCCTGATGAAGTGCAAGATGCAGATTCAGGAAGAATTCGTCAGCGCCACCGCCGAAACGGCGAGCAAGCCGCAGGCGACGGAGACGAAGTAGGCCGCTGGCGAGCAACGAGCGGTGCGTTGGCGATTGCATTGCCGCGGCCGTGGCCGTAATTGTGGCCGCGACTGGACGCCGACATACGGCTCAACGAGAATTGGTGTGCCCCAGACAGGGCCGGCGCGGTCGACCGATCGCGCGCGGATATCCTCGACCGCGGAGCACATCATGAATCTGCGACACGCGACCCAACTCGTTGTTTTCTCGACCGCGGTTCTCGCAATGCTATCCGCCCTCGCGCCCTCTCGCGCCGCCGATGACGATGCGATCACGGACGCGAAGGCCGTTGCCTTGTTCGATGGCAAGTCGCTGGCCGGCTGGGAGGGCAACCTCGACGTGTTCCGCGTCGAAGACCGTGCGATCGTCGGCGGAACGCTAAAAGACAAGATCGCTCGCAACGAATTTCTCTGCACGAAAAAGCAATACGGCGACTTCGAACTGCGGCTCAAGTTTAAGCTGCTCGGTAAAGGCGCCAACGCCGGCGTGCAGATTCGCACCAAGCGAATTCCCGATCACCATGAAGTCAGCGGCTATCAGGCCGATCTCGGCGACGGCTATTGGGGCGCGCTATACGACGAATCGCGCCGCAACAAGATCCTCGCCGCGCCAAAGGCTGGCACGCTCGACGACGTGCTCAAGCGCGACGACTGGAACAACTACCGCATCCGGTGCGAAGGCAAGCGCATCCAGCTCTGGGTCAACGACGTGAAGACGGTCGACTACACCGAAGCCGACGAGAACATCGACGAGCTCGGCGTGATCGCGGTCCAAATCCACGGCGGCCCGCCAAGCGAGGCGTGGTACAAAGATATCACGATCGTCGAACTGCCCGCCGCGAAATAGCGATGGCGCGATTTGCTCGCCGCCCTAGGCAACCGCCCCTGCGGCAGACTACCATCGCGACATGGATTCGCCCGCCGAAAACCCCTACGAGTCGTCGGAAGCGCCACTCGATTCGTCCGTCTTTCCACCCTACGAGCCGGCATCTGGGCCGCCGCTGGATTCTTTCGATGCCCGGCCGAACGGGCACGATGCCTACGGCGCGCTGCGAATTCCCGCGTTTCGCCGCTACGTTAGCGGCAACATGCTGTCGCTCGTCGGGATGCAGATGCAGACGACGGCCGTCGGCTGGGAAGTCTACGAAATGACCGGCTCGGCGATGTCGCTGGCCACGGTTGGGTTGGCGCAGGTGGTGCCCGTGATGGCATTGGCGCTCGTGGCGGGCCAGGTTGCCGATCGGTTCAGCCGCCGCCTCGTGATCTGCATGGCCGTCGCCACGGTCGCGCTGGCGTCGGTCGGCTTGGCGATCAATTCGCTGCACTGGCACAGCGTTCAGACGATGTACCTGCTGTTGTTGCTCAACGGCACGGCGCGCGCGTTTCAACAGCCGGCCAAAGCATCGTATATGCCGACACTCGTGCCGAAGCTGATGTTTTCCAACGCCGTGACGTGGACGACGAGCGGTTTTCAACTGGCGACGGTCCTTGGTCCGGCGATCGCCGGCGCGACCATCGCTGCGATGGGAGGCGCGGCGCTCGTCTACGCCATCAACGCCTGCGTGACGTTCGCGTTTGTCGTTTTGCTGTTGACGATTCCGCGTCGCACGACGCCACGGCAAGTCGAGCCGTTCACTTGGCGATCGCTGGCCGCCGGCGTCGGTTTCTTGCGGCGCAAGCCGATCGTTTTCGGCGCGATTCTCCTCGACATGTTCGCCGTGCTGCTCGGTGGCGCCACGGCGATGCTGCCCATATTCGCCAAGGACATTCTCGAAGTCGGACCGAGCGGACTGGGATGGCTCCGCGCGGCGCCCGCCGCCGGCGCGCTCATCACCGCCTTGATCATCGCCCATCGGCCGCCGATGGAGCGTTCGGGTAGGGCGATGTTCATATCGGTGTTCGGGTTCGGACTGGCCACGATCGGCTTCGGGTTATCGACGTCGTTCGCGTTTTCGATGGCGATGATGTTTACGATCGGCGTGATGGACAACGTCAGCGTCATCGTGCGCCATACGTTGGTGCAAGTGCTAACGCCGGACGCCATGCGCGGCCGCGTATCCGCCGTCAACGGCATGTTTATCTCGATGTCGAACGAATTGGGCGAGGTCGAGTCGGGTATCGTCGCCACGTTTTTCGGGCCCGTCTTTTCCGTCGTCACTGGCGGAGTCGGCACGCTGCTCGTCGTCGTCGTGGCGGCGGTCGTCTGGCCCGACTTGCGTCGCTACGGCCGACTTGGCGGGGGCGACGACGAATCGTCTCCGGACGCTGGAGCCGCCAAAAAGCGACGACGCTAACCGCCTTGGCGACGGTGACCGCTTGGCTTTCGTGGGCGTTACGCCGACCGCGCCATTCGGCGGAGAATCGACCTGCGGGCGTCGGGCGTTGCGTCGTCGCTGGCCGAATCGCCGATCAGAACGCGATCCACGGCCGACGCTGCCAGCGCGCCATCCCGGGCGACGCGGCGGACGCGCGGCTGGGCGACCGGCTCGATTTGCTCCGCCGGCGGAGCAACGTCCGCGCGGCGAACGCGACGGGCCGAGACGGGGCCGTCGCCACGTGCGGCCACGACCACCGCGGCCGGCGGCACGAGCGGCGCGAGGTTCGCGCCCATTTGGTTACGCACGGCGACGGCGTCGCGAACGGTGATCCGTCCATCGCCATCGACATCGGCCGCGAGATTAAAACTCGCGCTGCCGACGAATTGGAAATTCTCGCGAATCGTCGCGAACAAGTCCGTCGAATCGACCGATCCGTCACCATTCACGTCGCCGGGCAGCGAGCTGAACGTGAACTTGAACTGCCCGCCGGGCACGCCGTCGTGGTTGCCGTCGAGCCGATTGCCGGCCATGTCGGTGACGCTATCCGAAAGCGCGACCGTTACGTGATCGGCCGGGAGCGACCGGTCGAGTGTCCAAACGGCGGTTTGCGAGTCGGCGTCGTAGACGAAACCGACGACGCCGTACTGCGCGACGTTCACGCCCGTAACCGTCAGGTCGGATTGGCCGACCGCGACGTCTTCGTTAAACGTCAGCTTGATCTGGTTGACGTTGTTCCAACCGAGCGTTGCCGGCGTTGCCAAACTTCCGGCGGAACCGCCAGCGGTGCTCGTCGATCCACCCGTGCTCGCGCCGTTCGTCTCTAGATAGTTGATGACCCCCGGGGACCACGTCGATCCGCCGGCCACGGCCGTGGCCACGACCGGTGCGGCGATCTCCGGCGACTGCATGGCCAGCGAAATGACCGGATCGTCGTCTGGCGTTTGCATTAGCGAAACGCCGACGCGCTCCTGACCGAAGTGGACCTTGCCGATCATCGTCGAGGGATCGAGGATCGGATGGGCCGTGACGGTGTTTTCCGAGATGGCATACAGCACGTCGCCGATGCGCACGCTGCGGCGAATGCGGCCGTCGTGTTGGACGCGGCCCAGCAGATCGATCACGGCGTCGCTGGACGTCGCCGGATTCAGGTCGAGTTGGAAAACCCACAGGTCGGTCCGCGGCCGGTAGGAATAGAACTCGGCCGTGCCGTCGCCGTCGCGGTCGATCCATTCCCAGCCGCCGCCGTTGGTGACGGGAATCGCCAGCACGTCGTAACCGGGATAGAAACCGACGGCGTGATGATCGGTCGTCGCCTCGGTCCAGGACCAATTGCCGACTTCGATGCCGTAGCGGCCTTCGAGCATCGGGTCGGTCATGTCTTCGACGTCGAATACCGACACCTGCAACTCGAGGGCGCGGCCGGTGAGATCGGCGTTGCGGCCGATGCCGATCAGATGCGTATCGTCGGCGGCTTGCAAGTAGTTCGAGAAGCCGGGGATGTGCAATTCGCCGACGACTTCGGGCGCGGTGGGATCGGAAAGATCGAGCGCGAACAGCGGGTCGGTTTGGCGGAAGGTGACGACGTAACCTTCGTCGCCCATGAAGCGGGCGGCAAAGATCCGCTCGCCGGGCGCGAGGCCGACGACGCTGCCGACGACCGTGAGTTTCTCGCCGCTGTGGGCCAGCACGTAGACGGAGTTTACCGACTGCATGCCCCAGCCTTGGGTCGTGGCGACGCGGAGGTAGCCGTCGTGTTCGTCCATGGAGAATTGATCGAGCATCTGGCCTGGCACGTGTCCGCTGGCGACGAGGTCGACGCCGCCGTCGTCCACAAAGTCGAACTTCAAGATCGACGTGGCGTGGCCGCGGTCCCAACGGCTACCCCAGTCGGGATTGGCGAGGTAAATGCTCTCGTGCGAGGCGTAGACTTCGGTTGTGGCCGTCGTTGGAACGGACGCTGACGCCGCCGTGCCGGGCAGATTCGACGACATGTCGAACGTGGTGATCGACACGAGGTTCTGCTGATCGTCGGACGCGGGGCGATACACGTCGGTCGGCTGGGTGAGTGGGCCGCTGATCGACGGGACGTTGGTCGCGGTGCTGCCGGTGCTGCCGGTGCTGCTGCCCGTGCTGCCGCCAGTTGTTCCACCGGTCGTTCCGCCGCTCGTGCCGGTTGCCGTGCCTGCCGCCGTAGCCGGGTCGAGTCGACGGCCACCGGGATCGCTCGTCATCTGCGGCAAGCCGAGTTCGATCTCGTTGCCGACGACGCGGGCGAGATACTCGTCTTTCGATTCGTAAACGCAATCTTCTTGCGGCCAATACCAGATCGGGGCGAACATCGCGTCGCCCGCGACGTCGTCGGGATTCGCGACGCGATCCGCCGGGTCGTTGGGATCTTCGATCGGCGTGCAGGTGACGTGCGGCGTCGGTAGGCCCAGCGTGTCGTTGCTCACGACGTATAGCGTATCGCCGATCGCGCGGGCGTCGACGAAGTTGCCGTCGAAGGCCGTTTCCGTCACCACGCGCGGCGCGGTTCGATCCGAAACATCGATGAGCGTCACTTGCACTTGCGGCTGATGCTGCGGACCGGGCCAGATCGACGGCCGCGCCACGGCGATGTCGATCGCCGGATAGACGTCGTAGGCCGGCGTCAAGTAGGAAAGGACTGCGAGTCGGTCGCCGTGCAGGATTTCGCCGAACGGTTGGCCTTCGATCGACACGCGCGAGACAACGCTCATGCCGTCGGCCGACGATGCGTCGATGATAACGACGTCTCGCTGGCCGAGGACGTACAAAAACTCGCCGTCGGTCTCGACGATGTCGGCTTCGTCGACGCCGGCAACTTGCGTGTTCGTTTCGGAGTAATCGCGGGCTTCCGCGCCATCCATCGCCAGCATGGGCATGGCGAGATAGTCCCACGGTCCCCACCACCACGCCGGCTGACCGAACAGACCGTCGTAACGCTTCACGGCGTCGTCGAGCAGAAACTGCGACAATTCTTCGGCCGACTCGAATCGCGAGAACGCCAAGCCAGGCTCGTCGTCGGCGATGCCTGCCGCGTCGAGCAACTGGCGCGATTCGAGATTCTCGAGCCGCAATCGCCGAGCGCGGCCAGGACGAATTCGCTTGACGCCAATACGTGAATGGTTCGATCGTGTCGTCATCGCTCATTCCTTCAACGTTAGACCGACAATCGTGGAAGCCTCGATTCGGCAATCTGATTCGTCGCGCAAGGCTGGACTGGCGCGGAACCGACGGATCGGCTCGAGCGAGTTTTCGTAGCGCGACCCGAACCAAAGCGAAAACGAAGGTTTTCGGGCAATTCCGCAGTGTGGATCGTACTCGAAAACGGCGAGCTTTGGCAAGCTTTTTCCGTCAGCGAAGCTTTGCGGGCACCTTCCCAACATAAGTATGGCAATCGCTTCGCCGGCCAAGTATAAATGACCGCTGA
>JAJDEG010000689.1 GCA_029259895.1 Planctomycetota bacterium | reverse complement strand
TCGCCGGCAAGCGGGCCATCCGCCACGTGCTGATCGACACGAACTATTGGAAGAGCTTTTTGGCGGCCCGGCTAACCACGCCGATCGGCGACAAGGCCGCGCTGACGTTCAGCGCCAAGAAGCGCGAGGGCAAGACGCCGGCCGACGACCTGCGGATGGTGTGCGATCACTTCGCCGCCGAATATCCCAATCACCGCGCCGAGAAGGGCCGCGCGCTGGACGAGTGGAAAGAGCGGCCCAACAAGCCGGACAACCACTGGTGGGACTGCCTCGTCGGCAGCGCGGTGGCGGCGTCGATGCTGGGCGTGTCGCTCAACGCCGGCGGCGTCGTGAAGAAGCCCAAGCCCGCCAAGAAACGCGAACGGGTGTCGTACCTTTTTTAACCGCAGAGGACGCAGATCATGGCCAAGCGAACGAAACGCACCGCGAAGAAACCGACCGCGAACAAGCCCAAGCGGCCCCACTCGCAGCGAACCCCCGTCGTCGACGCGGCGGTCACCGCCTGCCCCAAATGCGGGTCGACCGAGCGGACCGGATACAACAACAAGACGGAGGTCGAACGGGCGATCGCGGGCACGACGCGCGACGGTCGGCCGTTCACGCACGTCGTGTGGCGGCGGACGAAATGCAAGGAATGTAACCAGCATCGCGTCGATCGGTGCCACGAAAATCGAGGCGTTCGCACCCGCCGCGTGGCGTAACGTGCGGCATGTTTTCCGAAGCTCGGAAAACTTTTCGCAACCGACCGTCCGCATTCGACTTGCGGCGACGCTAGCGGTCCGCATTTCGTGCCGCAACGCACGTCGCGGCACCTCGATTTCCCAGGAAAGGCGCGGCCACGTGGGAGGATGGAGTGGCAGCCAGCGCGCACTCTTCGCATGCAGAAGGCGTGAGGCCTGAGGTTTGAGGCCTGAGTAATCGCCTTCCTCCTCACGCCTCAAGCCTCGCCCCTCAAGCCTCCTATGGCCGATAACTCGACCCGCATCGCCCAGATCCAAGAGATCCTCGCCGAGGGCGTCTCGACCGTCGTCCGCGACGGCACCACGGTCACGTGGAACCTCGACCAGCTACGCCGCGAACTGCGGCAGCTCGAAGCGGCCGACGATACGAATCGCGGACGCCGGCCGGTGGCCGCGTCGATCAACCTGGGCAACTGGTGATTGCAGAAGGCCTGAGGCTTGAGGCTTGAGGCCGCTTCCTTTGACACTTTGAGACTTTGACCTTGCTGGCCGCACTCCTCATGCTCGCGACGTCGTTCACTGCTGATTCGGCCGGGGTCCGCGAAACTCCGCAGCCGGCTGTGCGGTTCTCATACGACGCCGTCGACGCCAAGAACAAGCGCAAGACGCCGGCCGTCAAGCACGGCAGCGAAGACGTGCTGCTCAACTCGGCCAACCGCTCGAAGCTGACCGCCAACGCCCGCGACATCGCCCGCAATTATGCCGTCGCGGCCTGGATGATCCGCAAGCACCTGGACTACGTCAGCACGTTCGACTTCCAGATGCGGGCCGAAGACGATGGCCTGAATAACGCCATCGAATCGCTGTGGGAAGACTGGTCGCGACCGAACAACTGCGACGTTTCCAGCCGCCACACGCTCGCCAAGATGCTCCGGTTGGCCGAGGCGCGCCGCACCGTCGCCGGCGACGTGGGCCTGATGAAGCTGGCCAGCGGCGAGCTACAAGCCATCGAAAGCGACCGCGTCCGCGATCCGCAGGGCCAAGGGCCGCACATGCCCCGCGATGCGGACGACGGCAGCCGGTGGATCCACGGCGTGAAGTGCAATGCCGCCGGCCGCGCGCTGGCCTACGCCGTCCACAAGCGGACCGGCATCAACAGCTACGCATTCGAGCGGACCGTGTCGGCCAGCCGCATGTGCTGGTTCGGATACTACGACCGCTACGACCAGGTCCGCGGCGTGTCGCCGATGGCATCCAGCCTCAACGACCTGCGCGACACGTACGAAATGATCGACTACGCGAAGGTCAACGCCAAGATTTCGCAACTGTTCGGCCTCAAGTTGACGCGCGCCGCCAGCGAAGCGGCCGGCGAATTGACGGGCGGAACGGACGACGACGGCAACGAGAATCGCAGCAAGTACTCGGTCGACTTCGGGCAGAACGGCATCGTGCTCGACATGGACCCGGGCGACGACGCGGCGTTCATGGAATCGCAGCAGCCGAGCACGCAGTTCCAGGATTTCATCCAAGTCTCGATCAACATCGCGCTCAAATCGCTCGACATTCCCTATTCGTTCTGGGACGAGTCGTTCACCAACTTTTTCGGCTCGCGGGCGGCCTGGTTGCATTATCGCACCGCCTGCAAATCCAAATGGGCCGACGCCATCGAACTGCGGCGCAAGATCGCCGTGTGGCGGTTGGGCCTGTGGGTGCTCGACGGCACGATCCCGCTGAAAAAGAGCCAGACGCTCTCCGACCTGGCGTTCGAGTTCATTCCGGCCGGCTTCCCGTGGTGGGATCCGAGCAAGGAGATCAACGGGGCCGTGCAAGAAGTGAAG
>JAJDEG010000688.1 GCA_029259895.1 Planctomycetota bacterium | reverse complement strand
TGCACAACATGCGTTGGTGGGCCTCGCGTTGCTCGACCCACCCTACGCGGATTCCGAGAATGAGCGATGCCGTATTCGACCGACTGACGGCCAAGCTCGACGCCGAGGACGTGGCGTATTCGGTGCTGCGCCATGCCGCGGTGTTTACGAGTCAAGAGGCGGCGGACGTGCGAGGGACGTCGCTTGCTAGCGGCGCGAAGGCGCTGGTGTGCAAAATCGATGATGCGTTCGCGATGTTCGTGCTACCGGCCGATCGAAAGTTGGCGAGCAAGGCGGCACGGCAGGCGGCGGGAGCGAAGAGCTTGCGGTTTGCCAATCGCGAGGAGGTCGAGCGGTTGACCGGACTCGCGCCGGGTTCGATTCCGCCGTTTGGAAGCCTGTTCGATTTGCCGACTTGGTGCGACAATCGGCTGGGCGACGAGGAGTCCATTAACTTCAACGCCGGCGATCACACGATTTCGATCGGCATGTCGTTCGCCGAATTCGTCCGCGTCGAACGGCCGACGCTGGGGGTTTTCGCCGAGTAGCGAGCAAGACTCGCAGGTTCTTTCACACGGACTGCGTATCGAGCGTTCGATATTGCGCCGCAATGCGATGGTAACGCTTCTGTCGATGGCGCGGGTCACGTCGGCGAGCTAACTTTGGAGAAAGGCCCGCGTTTCGCCGCTGTAACTTTCGCAATCTCGCCCCGGACGCCGGATTCATCGATGCCACAGAGTCAAAGGCCACAGAGTCAACGCACTGGACTGCTCGTCGCTACCTATGCCGTAGCCATTTTCGCCGGCGCGTTCTTGGTGTTTCAGGTGCAGCCAATCATCGGGCGGGCGATCTTGCCGTGGTTTGGCGGCAGCCCGGCGGTGTGGACGACGTGCATGTTGTTCTTTCAGACCGTGCTGCTGCTGGGCTATTTGTACGCCCACTTGCTGACGCTGGTGCCGAACGTCCGGTTGCAGGCGACGATTCACGTGGCGCTTGCCATCGCGGGGCTGGCGTCGTTGCCAATTCTGCCCGACGCGAGTTGGAAGCCAACCGGCGGAGGCAATCCGACGTGGCCGATTTTGGTCCTGCTCTGCGTGCATGTCGGGCTGCCGTACTTATTGCTCTCGGCCACGGGACCACTGATGCAGGCGTGGTTCAGCCGCTCGCTGCCGGGCCGCTCGCCGTATCGGTTGTATGCGCTGTCGAACGTCGGATCGCTGCTCGCGCTGTTGACCTATCCCGTGTTTGTCGAGCCGGCGCTGACGGTTCGAGAACAAACCGTCGTTTGGTCGGTCGGTTTTTGCATCTTCGCGCTCATCGGCGGGTATCTCTCTGCGCGATGGTGGTGGCCGGCCGCCAAAGGCGCGAATGCCGAGCCGATCGGTGACGGACATGCGCACGATTCGCCAGCCGGCGATGCAACGGCCGACGGGCCGCCGACGTGGGGTCGCCGATTGTCGTGGTTGCTGTTGCCGGCGCTGGCTTCGGTGATGTTGTTGGCGACGACGAACCACGTTTGTCAGGACGTAGCCGTGATTCCATTCTTGTGGGTCGCGCCGCTGTCGTTGTATCTGCTGTCGTTCATTTTGTGTTTCGACAGTCCGTGGTGGTACTCGCGGCGATACTGGGGCGTGCTGGCGATGGCGTCGATCGTCGGCGTGAGCTTGATGAAGGAGTATCGGGTCACGAAGTACTTGCTGCTGGAAGTGGCGGCGTACTTCCTGGCCCTGCTGGCGATCTCGATGATTTGCCACGGCGAGTTGGTGCGGCGCAAACCGCACGCCAAGTATCTCACCGAGTTCTATCTGATGTGCTCGGCCGGCGGTGCGCTGGGGGGCTTCTTGGTGGCGATCGTCTGTCCGTTGGTGTTTCCGACTTACGTTGAATTGCACGCGGGATTGATCCTCGCTTGTGCGATCGCGGCGAAGGCGGTGGTTGGCGACGAGCGGTTGCGATTGCGGGCGCGGAAGAAATGGATTGCGACCACGGGCTTCCTGGTGCTGCTCGTTGGTTTTTTGGCCGTGCTGCGGATTCAAGCGGCGGCGATGCAGTCGGGCAAGATGGTGGCCGTGCGGAATTTTTACGGCGTACTGTACGTCGACAACGTGATCGACGACGACGAGGAGGACGATGTCGACAATCGCGGCCGGCGACTGACGCACGGCCGAATCTCGCACGGTTTCCAGTTCACATCGCCCGAACGGCGGCGCATACCGACGATGTATTACGACGAGGATAGCGGCGTGGGCGTGGCGATCCGGCGGATGGCGGCTTTGAGTGGGAGCGAGTCGCGGAGTGATGATGCGCATGTCGGCGGCAAGCCCGCGAACGATGCCGGCGATAACGGGCAGCCCCCAGCGGCTGGCCGCCCGCCCCTGCGCGTCGGCGTTGTCGGCTTGGGGGCCGGGACGATCGCGGTGTATGCCGAGCCGGGCGACACGTATCGCATTTATGAGATCAATCCGGTGGTCGAAACGCTTGCCCGCGAGTATTTCACGTACCTCGAAGACTGCCGCGGCAACGTGGAAGTGGTGATCGGCGACGCGCGGCGGTCGATGGAAGTGGAAGAGCCGCAGGGGTACGACGTGCTTGCGCTCGACGCCTTCAGCGGGGACGCGATTCCGGCGCATTTGCTCACTCGCGAGGCGTTCTTGCTTTACGAGCGGCATCTCGCGCCGGGCGGCGTGATCGCGGTCCATATCAGCAACAAGTATCTCGACCTCACGCCGATCGTGGCCAATGCGGCAAAGGAGGTCGGTTGGCAAGCGCTGGATGTCGATACGGATACGAACGACAATCCGGGAATGGCATCGTCGCAATGGGTGTTGTTGACGACAAACGAGCAGTTTCTGGCGGATGCGGTCGTGAAGAAGGCGGGGACATTGCTTGATTTGGACACGGACGTTCGGATGTGGACGGACGAATTCAGCAATCTGCTGCCGCTGCTCAAGAATGTGCTGCCGCGGCCGGAAGACTTGGTGCCGTCGTGGGCGAAATAGTTGGTGTTCGCGGGCTGAGCGTTGAATCGCCGGCTCCGTGCGTCGCTTCTTTGCGGTCGCGCGTGGAATCGCGCCCGGCGGCGCGACGGTCATTGGCTCCTTGGCGTGTCTGGGCGTTGCTGAAATAATGCCGCAGTGTCGCATTGGCCTCGCTGTCTCTCGTAACCACGTCATGATCCGCTACGCCCTGGAACCCAATCTTTCCGCCGAGGAGTTCATCGGCGTGCTGCGGCGGTCGACGCTCGCCGAGCGGCGGCCGGTGGATCGGCCCGACGTGATCGCGGCGATGTTGCGCAATGCGGACATCGTGCTGACGGCCCGCGTCGATGGCAGCAACAGCGGCGGCGAGCAGGATGGATTGCTCGTGGGTATTTCGCGGGCGGTGACGGACTACAGCTATTGCGTTTATCTATCGGATCTGGCCGTGGATGAGGCGTTTGCGGGCCGGGGAATAGGCCGCGAGTTGATCGATCGCACGCACGAGAGCGCCGGACGACATACGATGCTGATTCTCATTTCCGCACCGAAGGCCGAGACGTACTATCCGCACATCGGCATGACGCAGCATGGATCGTGTTGGTATTTGCAGCGCGGGGCTTGGCCGGAGGCGTTGGGGGAGGGAAATGAAGAATGCAAAATGAAGAATGAAGAATGAAGAATGGGGATGGAGAACGGTATATACGTGCCGAATCAATGTGCAGCTCGCCGTCTCCTGAATCCTGTCTCCCGCATTTCCTCTGCGTCTTTGCGCCTCGGCGGTTAACGCGATATACCAATCATGAAGCTGTTGATTCATCCACCGGTCGACGAAGCACGACTGGCGAAGATTCGTGCGGCGGCCGCGCCGATGGCCGTGGTCAATGCGGCGAACGATGCGACGGCGCTCGACGAGATCGCCGACGCCGATGCTTTCTACGGCAAGATGACGCCGCCGCTGTTGGCTGGGGCCAAAAAGCTCCGCTGGATTCAATCGCCGACCGCCAGTTTGGAGCATTACGTTTTTCCGGAATTGATCGAGCATCCCGTTGTGCTGTCGAACATGCGGGGCATCTATTCCGACGTGATTGCCGACCACGTGCTGGGGTACATCACTTGCTTCGCCCGCAACTTGCACGTTTACATTCGGCAAATGGCAACCGGCGCGTGGCAGCCTTATGGCGGCGGGCCGATCTTGCAGCCGTTCGCCACCGGGCCGGCCGACGATCATCCCGGCAATCG
>JAJDEG010000687.1 GCA_029259895.1 Planctomycetota bacterium | reverse complement strand
CAGCCGGCCCTTGGTGTCGAACGCCATCTGCACCGGATTGATCAACTCCGGAAACTGTTCCTCCGACGCGAACAGGTTGACCTTCATGCCTTTGCCGACGGTCATCTTCTCGATGGCCGCCTCGCCGCCGAGGAAGATATGCTTCCCGCCCGGCAGCGGACCCGGCTTGTTCGTCTTCACATCCAAGAACGGCGGCGCATTGCCGTCGTCGACCTTCAGTTCGCTCCCCCGCGCGAGCGCCCAGATGCGGCCGTCACGGTTCGCCGTCATCACGTCGAGCACTTCCATCTCGCGCTGGGCCACGTCGCGATTCGTCTGCCCGTCGACGAACTTCAGCCCCGATCGTCCGCCGAAGACCGAATAGCCGTCGGTCGTTCGATAGCGGTTGAACCAAAAGAAATTCTTCTCGACGACGACGGCGCGGATTTTTTGCAGCTGCTCTTCATTTGGCGCGGCTTTCGCCCGTGGGCGGTCGCCGAATAACGCCTCGTCAATGATCTCCGCCAGCCGGCGGTTGCCTTGTTCGTTGAGATGCACGCCGTTGATCGACAGCGGCGAACGGGCGGCGGCATACGCGGCCTGCACCGGCGCGAACAAGTCGACGAACGTCGCCCCGTTGGCGGCCGCGACCTGGCTCATCGCTTGCGTGTAAATCTTGAGCCGTGCGTTGTTCGCCGAGCCGTCGGGCAGATTCGCGTCCTTGAGGTCCTCGTGCGCGATCGGCGAGAACACAACCACCCGCGGTCCGCTCTCGCCGTTGTATTTTTGATCTTTCGTGTGCTTGATGAAGCTGGTCAGATCGGCCTTGAACTTCTCCAGCCCCGCCTCGCCGGCAAACGACTCGTTGTAGCCGAATAAGGCGAACACGACGTCGGTCTCGTTCTTCTTCAAATGATCGTCCGGGCTGCCAAAACTCGCCGACCGCAGCCGCAACGTCAGCTCGTCGCCGGAAAAACCAAGGTTGCGGATCGTCAACTCATGGTCCGCAAAGCGGGCATGCAGCATCGTCTCCAACCATCCCTCGTGCTGCATCCGATCGGCCAGCGTATTGCCGATGATCGAAATGTGATCGCCGTGGGCGAGTTCCAGCGGGACTGGCTTGGCGGCCGAGTCCTGAGCGGAGACCTGTGCTCCCCCCCACGTGGCGAGTAGGGCAAGTACGATGATCGATAGGGATGCGATGCGTGTCATCGGCAGTTTCCTCAGATATTGTCGAGTCGGGCAGGCCCGTCGCGAGATTCGCAGTGGGTGGGCAACGAAGGCGGGACGCGCCAGGGGGCGCTCGCACCATTGTAGTTGCCGCTGGCCGGCGTGGGCAGCACCACGCGAGGAGCGTGCAATCCACTCAACTGGCCGATTCGCCACGCCGATTCGCCACGCCGTCCTCATTCGACTCAACCCACGTGCCGACCGAAACAGAATTAGTGCGTTCACCCCTACGTTGCAATTCCCGCATACCAACCGCAATATGGTTGGATTCAACACGCCGGATTCCAGGGAGTATTTTGCGGTAGGCCTGAGGAGTGGGTATACTCCCGCACATGACCCAGCGTGACTTTTTGCCGAAACGTGAAGACGATACGCTCGCGCCCGTCGAGTCGTCCGACGCGGCGGCCCCCTTTCCGCGCATCGACCCTAGCGCGGACTTGGAACCGCCGCGGATCCGCGACAACGGTTCGTCGATGCATCGCCGAGTACGCACAGACGACCAGGGCATGCGCGCGTCTCAATCGCTCGGCGGCGACGATCTTATGCCGCCGCTGTTCGCCGACGACGAATGGCGACGAATCGTGTCCGCATTGCGGCTCTCGCCGCGAATGGCCGAGATCGCCGAGTTGGTCGTCCGCAACGCTCAGGACAAAGAGATCGCCGCGGCCCTCGGCATCAGCCCCAGCACGATTCGTAGTCACTTCAACCAAATCTTCGCTCGGCTGCACGTCTCCAGCCGCACGGGGTTGATGTACTGCGTCTTCGCCGCCTACCGCCGCGAAGTCGAAGGCACGGGGCACAACGGGGATTGACCCTAGTCAATTTCGACGGTCGTCACGACGGACCATCGGCGGAATTGACGAATCGACGACCGCCGCAGGCGAAAGTAAGGTAGGCGTCGTTGTCTCCACCCGCCGCGCGGTGCGCGTACCTTTGCCGATTCGGTGCTAATGCGGAAAACGAAGTCGACCGGTTCGCTTCCTTCGTTTCTTCGCATTTTCACTAGCATTCCAAAGGTGCGCCATGATTCACCGTAATTCCTCCGTATCGATTCGTAGCCTTGCCCGCCGTGCTGCGACGCATTTCTTTTCGTCGGCCCGCTACTTGATTCCTGCCGTGCTGGCGACGATTGCGCTGTCCAACATCGTGCGGGCCGATATCACAGGATTTCAGAACTTCACGCTTAAGCGAAGCGACACGGGGACGCCACCCGTGCTCGTTGATGCAGATACGATCCAATTTACGACTGGACCGAATCAGCGGCGCAGCCTTTGGTTCAATACGCGGCAGGACATTTCGGAATTCACGGCGACATTCACCTACCGGGCGAACGGCATTGGCGCCAGCGGCAACCGTCAGGGGCTGGTATTCGTGATGCAGAACGACACGGATGGTATCAATACGCTCGGCGATCCGGTCGGAGGTTTGTTCGGGAATTCGGGACTTGGATACTTCGGCATTCAGCCGAGCGCCGCCGTGACGGTCGAAACGGATACCGGTCCGGCGCGGACGTTTACCGGGTTCTACAGCGGCGGCGTGTTTGGCGGCGGCTCCGCTCCTACATTTCCAGTTAACGCATTCGACGGCAGCGAGATCGACGTGACGATCACGTATGACGGCTCAATCCTCTCCGTGGGGATGGTTGAAGGCAGCAACGTGTTCCCGACGCGGAATTATCTGGTTGGGTCGCTGGAAGACGCGGTCGGAAGTTCCAGCGCCTATATCGGCTTTACCGCTAGCACGGCCAATGGCGGCGCAAACCAATACATCTCAGACTTCCAGTACAAAGTACCGGAACCGTCGTCCGCACTTCTGACGGCCGTCGGCATCGGCGCGTTGATCGGTGGCCGCTATCTGAAGCGAAAGAAAAGCCGGGCCGCCTCAAGCCCCCTCGCAGCTTGCGACGCAACCGCCGGCTAAACCGAAGCCGCAGCCGTAGGTCAGGTCAAGCGGCCAATCCGCCCGCCATTATTCACCCGACTCAACCCGCGCCGACCTGACGGATCGTCGCGCGGGCCGAGTCGTGTCCGGTTCGCGCGGACGAAATGTCAAGAAGTAGCAACCTCAACCGCCGCTTGACCTGGCGTACGTGGCCGGCGTGGGCAGCACGAGTACGGCATGTCGGTTCGGCCGCTTTGCGTCGCCGTTCGCCCTATTCCGCGCGGCGTGAATATCCGCTACGCGTCAGCATGATTCGGTGTTAGCGGTCGGGACGTTCGTGGTCCACGATGGGCCGCACCCTCGCGTGCGGGCGTCGCTGCTAGAATGTCTTAGGGTGCCGGCTCGCGATGCCCCCTCGGTAATCGGGGCATTCGCTTGCACGCCGCTGCCGCCGTATGATTCTTATCGTGTCGCAATTTCCGGAGGGTTGTCATGCTTGATCGAGTCGAATGTCGCGCTGATCGCCTAGGAGGCAAGCCTTGTGTTCGCGGGACGCGGATCAGCGTGGAATTCATTCTTGAGTTGATCGCTTCCGGGGGAACCGGCGAGACCATCGTCGCGGCTTACCCACCGTTGACGTTGGAGGACGTCGAGCAGGCGGTGCGATTCGCGGCGGAATCCCTGCGGAATGACTTCGTGTTGACGGCCGAGGTCGAGCAGTGAAGTTGTGTAGCGCTCGTTTTCTGGCGGACGTTAACATTCACCCCAACGTGATCGCCGAGCTTCGGCGCCGCGGCTGGCAGATCGAGTCGGTCGTCGAATTGGGGATGGCGAACGAGGACGACCCAGTGATTCTCGCCCACGCGGCAACAAACGATCGCGTCGTCGTCACGCACGACAGGGACTTCGGCCGACATGCAGTCGCGGGAGGAGCCACGGTCTTTGAAATTCTTTACCTGCGGCCGGGGCACATCCAA
>JAJDEG010000686.1 GCA_029259895.1 Planctomycetota bacterium | reverse complement strand
GTGTACTCCTCGATGGGCAACTCCGGCTGGTCGGGCGTGGCGTTGGCGACGACGATGTCGATGTCGCCGAACTTTTTCTTGACGGCGGCGGCGACGTCGGCGACGCCTTCGGCGGTGGAGACGTCGCCGCGGACGAGGATGCCTTTGTGGCCCAGGCTCTCGTATTCGGCGAAGACGCGCTCGGCCCGCTCTTGGTTGTTCTGATAGCTAATGGCAACGGCGGCACCGGCCTTGCCGAGGGCGAACGCGGTGGCTTTGCCTAGTCCGGTGGTGCTGCCCGTGACGAGGGCAACGTGGTTGGTGAGCGAGAATGACATCGTATCGACCTTTCTCGGATTACGGCGGAGATTTCTACGTCAGGGATTTCTAGGAGCCGTCTTGCGGCAGCGACGGGACGGTTTTCCGCAGATTTCGCAGATTATGCAGATTGGCTTGCGGCGTCGTTTATAGCTGGGCGGTGGAGGCGGCTCAAGGAGCGGCAGACCGCCGGCGGCACTTCCGCGCGGGACCAAGTGGTGGGAATTGGCTATATTTATATGAGGCAGCGGAATAGTGCGGTGGGGTGGGCGGCGAATCCATGCTGTGACGATGCGTCGATCGTGAGGATTCGAGGAGACAAGGCCATGTTGGATTTTCAACCGAAAAAAACGCCGCGGAAGTGGACTTCGCGGGGCGAGCAACGGCGGATGCTGATGCTGGTCGGTTTGGCGGCGGGCGTGTTGATTCTATTTTCGGTGGCCGGCAATCCACGGATGTATGCGTGGTTCACGGAGATGGGCAAGCCGAAAAAGGTGATCGAGGATGCGCACGTCGATACGCGGGTGCAACCTTCGACGACGGCTCGCGACCTGAAAGCGGGCTTGTTCGCGGTGACGGCCGACCGGCCAGCCGATGGACCCGTTGAAGAGACGGCGGCCGCCGGCGACCGATTTCCGGGCGTGCGGATGGAGTATTTCGGGGCGATCAAAGACAACACGCTTTACCGCGAGTCCGACGTGGACGCGTGGTTCCACCTGTTGGGCATCGCGAACAACACGCCGCAAGAGACGCTCGAACGATCGTCTCGCGGTCGCGTCACGTTCCTGCAGTTGTTTCGCCAGCCGGACGCCTATCGCGCGGAACTGGTTTCGGTGGCCGGTACGGTTCACCGCGTCGTGCGGTACGAGATTCCAACGAACTACGAAGACTTGAGCGGCGAATACTTTCAGGTTTGGCTGCAACCGGAGAACTCTGCCCATCCTGTGGTCGTTTACTCACTTTCGCTGCCGGAGGACTTTCCGGTTGCGGACGATATGAAGGAATCGGCAGAGGTTACCGGGTTCTTCTTCAAGATTTGGGCGTATGCGGCCAAAGAGGAGCCGCGCACCGCGCCGATCTTGCTGGCGAAGACGCTGCGGTGGAACGAGCAGCGCGTGCGGCGGACGTACGATCGACCGGCCGTTGTGCCGACAGAGCGACCGAAGTCGGACGCGCCGACGCAGTCGCCGCGCGAGTACGTCGCCGAAAAGTGGGACTTCACCGACGACGTTTGGCAGCGTTTCGTCGACGGGCAGGCGATTGCGGCGGCGGACGAGTCTCGCGAAGACGAGGCCGCGACGCTGCTCAAGCTGGTCAACAATTTGTCGCGGCTGCCGACGGAGAGCGTCGAGGCTTGGACGCAAGACGAAGCCGGTCTGGCGACGCTGGTCGACGATCCGTCGGCACATCGGGGTGAGATATTCCGCATCGAGGGGCGGGCGACCCGCTGCGAACGCGTGGTCATCGGCGATGAGCTTGCCAAGTTCTTCGACTTCGAGGCCGTCTATCGAACAGAAATTCGACCGGACGACGCGGGGCCAGTTTGCGTGGTGTATTCGCCGGCCGCGCCGCGGGGCTGGCTGCGCGATGCGAACGGGAAAATGAAACCGTCCGCCCAACTCGACGAACGGACCGCGGCCGTCGCGATGTTCGTCAAGCGTGGGGGAGAATATGCGATCGGCAACGAAGCCGGCGACGATGCGGCGCGACCGTCGCTCGTGTTCGTTGCGCGTCGACTGTCGTGGTGGCCCATATCGTTGCTCGCTCAACTGGGCATGGACATGGCGCTGTTCGACGAAGTGGTGCAAGGAACCGAGATTGCGGGCAGCGAAGCGGAATGTCTGTATTCGATGTTGGCACGCGCACCGAGCATCGACCGTGGCGAGTTGGACCACTTGGCGCGAGAATACCAATTCAAGCTGCAGAACGATTTTCCTTACGAATACCAAAACCCATACGACCCGTCGAATTCGTTCGTGCTCAACGAGGTTCGTTCGCGTCCGGTGCAGTCCGCCGGCGTGGCGGCGTCGCTAAGCGCCACGGCGCTGCGGGCGTTTCGCGTGCAGATGAACGCCGACGATACGGCAAAGTACGGCTTCGACCACTACTACCACATCGATGCGTCGGTGCCGCTCGATCCGCCGATTACGGTCGTGCAGCGAACGAAAGCGGCGGCTGCGGGCGGCGCGGCGAACGGAGCGGATGCCGGCGACGGCGCGGCCGAAGCGGGGACTACGACGGAAACGCGCCGCGACGACATGAGCGTTGTGTTTTGCGTCCGCCGGCTTCCGGAAGGGTTTCCCGAAGGGGAGAAGATCAACGAGTCGATTCGCGTGCCGGGCTTCTTCTTTAAGACTTGGGCCGCCAGTTCGCCGAAGTCCGTTGAGATCAATCCGCGATCGCGCCATCAATATCCGATGTTTATCGCAGATTCGATCGTTTGGTATAGCGAAGGCGAATCGTCCTACTGGCTCGGCGGAACGATCGTCGCCGTGCTCGTTGGGATGCTCGTGTTGGGCGGAATCGGCGCGATGATCAATCGCCGCGGCAATCGCGATCTCGACAAGACGCTCGTGCGGCAACGGACCGCGTCCGATGCTGCGCTCGATGCGTTACAAGTGCCCGCGCAGGAGCCGCCCGACTTCGGCTTTTTGGGCAACGAAGTCTTGGGCAACGAAGTAAAGAATCCGGCGGACCGCGTGGACGGCGAATCGACGGGCGATTCTGGCGACCGCTGAGGCAGCGATCGTTCGTGCGGCGTTCATGCACCGGGCCGAGTTATCGCGACTGTAATCCTCGAACGTTTTATCGGCATGACGCACGCAGCACGATTTGCGGGATACGTCCTGATTGCCGCTCTTTGCTGCGGCACGCTTGCACGGGCCGACGCACCGTACTTTGCGGCGCTGTTCGCCGATGGAACTTACCTAGCCGACGGACGATTGACCGAGTGGCATGCCGACAAAGCACAGCCGAAGTTCAGCGGCCGTCCGCTGTTCGATCCTGCCAGACCGATCGTGTTCCTCCGCAATCCGAACGTTTCTGTTGACGTGGAGCCGCAGGCGTTCGTCGAGATGTTTGGCGGCGACCGATTCGTCGGCGTGGTGACTGGATTCACCAGCGGCGAGGAATCTTTTTATCGCCGCGAGCACGCGGAGATGATCGCGACGCCGGCTATCGACATCTCGCTGCCGGAGACGCCGCGCCCGAACGAAGTTCGTCTCGTCGCACGTTGGGCGAAGCGGATCGTGTGGCAGCGGAGGTTCAACGCCCGTTATACGCCGTCGACGTTGTACTATCGCGACGGGCGAGAGATTTCATTTCGCCGCGTGCGGTTCTCGGCCCGCGGAGTGATGCTGCTCGTCGACACCGGTTCGATTGAGGTTTCGCTCGGCGAAATCGCGGAACTGCACATGCCGCGCGTCGACCCGTGGGAGGTTTATTTCGAGCAGCTCGCGTCGCTCTTGGCGGTGGACGGGCGGCTGGTGCGGCTGGAAACCGATGAGGGCTTGCGCGTTACGACGTCGACGGCTCGCTTTCGGTCGCGGCATTGGGGCGACGCCAACGATCCGAACAATTGGTATCGCTTGGTGCAGCCGGCGTGGTGCGGCGCGTCGTTTGTCGTGTCGCAGCGCCGCGTGCATACGATGCGGTGGACGGAGGCAAACCAGGTGCCGCTCTCGACGATCGAGCCGACGGCGATCGAGCAGAAGGCGCTCATCGGCGGCGGTTGGACGGCGCGGATGGATCGCAGCGTCCGCGATGCGCCGCTCTCGACCGGCGGACGCGAGTCGGCCTGGGGCATCGGCATGCACGCCGAATGTCGGATGACGTTTCCGCTGCACGAGAGCGTGATCTCGTTTCGCTCGGCCGTGGGACTCGATAAGTCAATTGGTCGCGGCGGTTGCGCTCGGGCGGAAGTCTACTTGGATTCCGCTGGCGGACGGCCGCTGTTCCGCAGCGGTCACCTGATCGGCTCGCAGAGCCGCGCGGAGACGGGAACGTTGACGCTCAAGCTCGCGACCGGCAAGCAGCACGAACTCGTACTCGTCGCCGATGCGGCGCACGACGATCGGCCGGCCGATGCGGATCCGTTCGACGTTCGCGACATGGTCAATTGGTGCGAGCCGACGCTGGAACTCGATCGCGCGAAGCTCGTCGCCGCAGTCGCCGCGCGAGTGCCGGCGATCGTAACGGCTTGGGACGAATGGACGGTCAGTATCGACGGCGACGCCGTGCCGGTGGCCGATCGTTGGGACGAACGGTGGAGCGAAAGCGAGGGACATCGCCGGCGGTACGTTTGCGAAGTGTCGGGAAGCAATGAGGTCACACTAACTCGATCGTTGCGCGTGCAGAACGAGCACCGCTACTTGATGCTGTGCGTGGAGCAGACCGGTATCGAAGGGAAAGCAAATCGAATCGACGTGTCGGTGGACGGCAAGCCGTATGCGGCGTTTGACGTGCCCGCCACGGCCTGGAACGGCGATGCGCCGACGCCGCGGCTGATTCCCGTCGAAGATTTGCGGGGGCGGGACGTGACGTTTCAGATCACGCAGGCCGCCGGCGGCGAGAAGAATCGCGTCGCTTGGCAGCGAATTGCATTGGTCGCCGAACCGACGGACGTGGCGTGGACCGTGCTTGCACCGCGGTCGGTCGAATCGGCCGAGGGCGCTCACCTGAGCGTGTTGCCGGACGGCTCCGTGCTGGCAAGCGGTCGGGGCGTCGATCGCGACCGATATACGATCGAACTGGAAACGAAGCTGCGCGGGATCAC
>JAJDEG010000685.1 GCA_029259895.1 Planctomycetota bacterium | reverse complement strand
ATACGACGAGGCGGTCGCCGATTACACGCGGGCGGCCGGTTTGGAACCGGAGAATCCGGCGATTCTGCGTCGGCTGTCCGTGGTGTCGCTTGCCCGGCGAGAACCGCAACGGGCGTTGGCTTACGCGCGGTCGTTGGTCGATGCTTATTCGCCGGGCGCACCTCCGGCGGACGCTTTGGACCTGCAGGGTCAGATTCTTGCCGATTTGGGGCGGTGGACGGACGCGAAGGCGGTTTGCGCTCGCGCGGCTTCGGTTCAGGCGACGCCGGAGCGGCTTTGTCGGTTGGCGGAGTTGGAGTTGTTGGCGGGCGAGCCGAGTGCGGCGCGGCAGACGTTGGACCGCGTGCTGAATAGTCATCCGCAGCATTTGCAGGGGCTGGCGCTGCGTTCGCGGCTCAACGAGGCGGCTCCGTTGCGGCAGTGATGCGGCCGTGATGCGATTCTGGTGGCATGGCGAACGCGATGGCGTCGCGGCGATCATTCGACACAACCATGCGACACAACCGGAAGAATCGCACCGATTGGCGGGATCGCGTCGTCGAAACTCTGGTCGGCCATGGACTTCGCCGAGGCCAAGTCCGGCCGGTGGCGTAGTCTTCATGAGGGTTTCTTGCGCCCATTGTTCCCGTAACGCTCAGGAGTCGAGCGATGTCTACTGCCACTTCTTTCGGGGAATCGCCGGACCGTCGCCGCACGTATCCGGACTTTAGCCCAGGCGGCCAAGACCGCCGACAATTTGGTGCGAACTACGACGATCTTTCGCCGCAGGGGCGCGAGTTGGGGCTGGCCGTCGACGCGTATAAAGTGTTGCATCATCGCCGGTTCATTACGCCGGGCGAGTTGCTGGATGTGGTGAAGCAATTGGGCTATCAGTGCGAGACGTCGTCGACGGACAAGCCGGCGGCGGACGGCAATCCAGCGAGTGGTGGGGAATTCGTCGATCGTCGCGGACGTTCGGACGACAGTCCGGTCGGATCGGAGCGACGTCAGTTCGCCGGCAACTATCGCGATCTTTCGCCGGAAGGCCAGCAGCTTTCGGACGCGATCGACCAGTACAAGCTGCGACACCGGCGTCGCGTCATCGATCCGGATGAGATCGTGGGGATCCTCACGACGGCCGGTTATCGGCAGGTCGTCGGGGTCGAGGTGTAGTTGTTGCGTTGTGTGGTGGCACGGTCGGGAGACCGGCCACAACGATGGGTCGGGAGACCGGCCGCAACAACTCGAGCGGCTACAGCAATGGCGACATTGCGAAACGTGCGCCGCGGCGTCGATCATCCTTGGGCGCGGCTATTTCTTCTTTAGTTTCGCGCGGTGCGCATCGTCGGCCGCTTGTCGGCGTGCGGCGTACTTGAAAACGAACTCGCCTTGGGGGTCGAAGCCTTCGTCGCCGCCGCTAAATGCGCCGAGCGATGCTTGGCGCGTGAACGCTAGCCAGAGGCGGTCCGGTCCTACGCCGAGCATTTTTTGGTCTGGCGTTTCCATGAACGATCCGAGGAACGGCGACTGCGCGAGCGGCGAGACGTGTAGGCTGGTGAGCGTGAAGCAGAATAGAACCCAGCCGGTCCAGAGGGCGAGGACGACGGCACCGGCGGTGTCGATGGTGTAGGGGAAGCGAACCTTCACGCGCGAGACCAGGTCGGTGGCCAAGCGGAAGAGTCCGAAAAAGAGGGCGAAGAGCGCCCACAGGCAGACGAAGTCCATCGTGTTGGAGTTTGGGCTGCCGAGTTTGTCGGCGAGCGGCTCGACGAAATTCATGGCGAGCAGGGCGGCGAAGACGACGTTGATGAGCGTGAGGGTGGTGCCCCAGATGCCGCGGTTCCAGAGGCAGGCGACCGTGCCGATTAGGATCAGGAGCAGGAAGACGATTAGCATGGTTGGGTTCTTGGCTTGGCCGGTTCGTTTTCCATGTTGTTGCGCTGCGCGTTGGTGGGCCTCACTTCGTTCGACCCACCCTACGACTGTAACGGCTACAACGTTGGTTTGCGGCGCTTAGTTGTTTGACTTGAAGACGCGGGCGACTTCATCTAGTGATGTGGCTCCGCTGACGGCTAGGAGCACGGCCTCTTCGAGGAGCGTTCTTACTTTGGCGGCTCTGGCGGCGGTGCGAAGGGCGTCCATTTTGGGCTGTTCGACGAGGAGGCGGCGGATGGTGTCGTCGACGACGACTAATTCGAACACGGCGGTGCGGCCGTGGTAGCCGATGCCTTCGCAGTTCTCGCAGGGCGGCAAATCGCGTTTTTTCTTCGTGCGGTCGGGGACGGGGACGCGATAGAGTTCTTTGACGCGTCCGGCGGGTATGCCGAACGAACGCAGTTCCGCTTCGGTCGGCGTGTACGTTTGTTTGCAGGCGTCGCAGAGTTTTCGCACTAGGCGCTGGCCGACGACGGCGGTGATGGCCTCGGCAAATGTTCTTTGCGGCACGCGGAGCATGAGGACGCGCAGCAGCGACTCGAGGGCGTCCTTGGCGGCGATGCTGCCGACGATTAGTTTTCCGTCCGCGCCTAGCTGGCAAAGTTGCGTCACGGATTCGGGGTCGGCCCAATCGCGATGGACGATGGCGTCTGGATACATTCGCAACAGGCCGGGGAGCGCGTGGGCGGCCGTTTTCTTATTTGCCGCGTCGTACTTTACGACGGTGACGTTTTCGATGTGTCGCTCCGGGCGATCGGCTGGCTCGAGGGCGTAGACTTCGCGCATCAGGCGGTCGGTCGAGCCGAGGGCGACGTCGATGGTGGTGGAAAGGCCGTGCTTGGGGAGCGACGAGAAGACGACCACACCCTGCTTGGCGGCGAGTAGCTCCTTGAGCGTGGCCTGCATTTTGTCGCGCATGCCGAGATCGGCGAGCGAGTCGAACGGTTGGACGTCGGTGTCGAAGCGGACGACGGCACGCTCGCCGGTCTTGGCCATTTCCGCGGCGACTTCGCAATCGTGACGACGGTGGCGAAACTCGACGCCGCAGTGGCCGATCTGGCGGGCGACGTGCTCGTCGCAATTGAGGCCAGAGACGAGTTTGAGGACGTCAGCCATCGAC
>JAJDEG010000684.1 GCA_029259895.1 Planctomycetota bacterium | reverse complement strand
GAAATCCGCAATCCGTCGCCCCAACCAGGATACTGCATGTATCGGATCAGTATCCGCTGGGCTTTGAGCCGTTCGTAAAGCGGCTGTAGGGGTTGTGACGGATGCGTGTTCCAGACGAAGTTGGCCTGCGATGCGACCGCGTCAAATCCTAGGCCTCGCATGCCTTCGGAAAGCCGCTCGCGAGTGGCAAGGATCTTACGCCGATTCTCGGCTAGCCACGCCTGATCGTCGATGGCCGCGGTCGCCGCCGCGATTGACAGACTATCGCAGTTGTACGAGTCCTTAACCTTCTCCAACTCGCGAATCACTTGCGGCTGGGCCACGATAAACCCGAATCGCAAACCGGCCAGCGCATACGACTTGCTCAGCGTCCGCGACACCATCACCTTTTCGCTCCGCTTCACCAACTCGATGCAATTCTCTTGGGCAAAGTCGACATACGCCTCGTCCACGAGCAACGGACACGGCAATCGCTCGGCAAGTTCCAGCACGCGTCTCGGCGGCAGAACGGTGCCGGAGGGACTGTTCGGATTCGGCAGAAACGCCAACCGCAAACCTTCTCGCGGGCTGGCGAACGCATCGTCCAGCGACCAATCCGCGCCGAAGTGAACGTCCTCGGCGTGCGAACCCTGGATTTGCGCCAGTGTCTTGTACAGTACGTAGCTCGGATACGGCAGCCGCAGCCATTGGCCTGCTCCGACGAACGCCCTCGTGACGATTGTCAAAATGTCGTCGCTGCCGTTGCCGCAGAGAATCCAATCCGGCTCGACGCCGAGAATTTCCGCGGCCCGGCGGCGAAACGCCATTGCCAGCGGATCGGGATACCGCGAGAGGCCTTGTTGCACGGCGGCTTCGATCGCCCGACCCACGGCCGGCGAGCAAGGATAGGGGTTCTCGTTGGTGTTGAGCTTGATGAACTTGCCGGCCTGCGGTTGCTCGCCCGGCACGTAGCCCGTCATGGCGGCGATTTCAGGACGGATGTAGGACATGGCGTTATGCGAGCGGAACGAGACGGATCGAAAACCGTCGAATCGGAGGAATCGTCAAATCGGACCGATACAAGGCAAGACTGGCTGGGATGCGACGTGGTTCGCCGCAACCGGGAACTATCGGGGCGATCGCGTTGGCGAGTCGGAGCTTACGAGAACGTTGTACCGAGTCCGTGCGGAATTGCCTCGGAATAGCCTCGGCGGGCCGGTAACGATTGGGTTTATCGCATTCGCAGCGGATTGGGAAGTGGCGGGGGAACCTGGTATCGTGCCGCTTCGGAACGCGACGCCCATGCCACCGCGATCGAATCCCAGATTAGCGATCTGGCGCATGGCGTCGACTTGATGACGCCGAGGACCACGACTATCATAGGACGTTTCACGCGATTTTTGTGGAGCGCCCCCGCAATGCGGCACGTCTTGTCGGCCTTGGTGCAAAACGTTCCCGGCGTGCTGTCGCACGTTTCGGGCATGCTCGCTTCGCGCGGGTACAACATCAACAGCCTGGCGGTCGGCGAAACGGAAACGCCGGAACTGTCGCGGATGACGTTCGTGGTGGTCGGCGACGATAACGTGCTCGACCAGGTCCGCAAGCAGCTCGAAAAGATCGTCACGGTCGTTCGCGTCGACGATATCAGCTCGCAGGACTTCGTCGAGCGCGACTTGATGCTCATCAAGGTGAAGGCCGGGCCGAAAGGCGGGCGGAGCGAAATCCGCGAATTGGCGGCGATTTTCCGTGGCCGGATCGTCGACGTCAGCACCGAGGAAGTGATCGTTGAAATCTCTGGCCAGGAGCGAAAAATCGAGGCGTTCATCGATCTGATGCGTCCGTTTGAAATTGTCGAATTGGTCCGCACGGGGCGGATCGCGATGGTCCGTGGCGGGACGGCTGCGGTCGAAAGCGACGCCCACGAGGCGGCCGAGGCGAATTAGCCCAGTCAGAATGAGTCGTCAGGCGAATTGGTGGGCCTCACTTCGTTCGACCCACCCTACACGTTTTCTACAGGTTTCAATTACAGTTTTCCGTTTGCACCCATACACTTTTTTGCCGACCTCATGCCAGTCACTATCTACTACGACAACGACGCCGATCTGTCCGTTCTCAAGAATAAGACCATTGCCATCCTCGGCTACGGTTCGCAGGGGCACGCCCACGCACAGAACCTTCGCGACAGCGGCTGCACGGTGATCGTGGGCCAGCGTCCTGGCGGGGCCAATTACGACTTGGCCAAGAGCCACGGTTTCGACCCGATGAGCGTCGACGACGCGACTAAGAAGGCCGACATCGTCAATATTCTGCTGCCCGACGAAGTGCAGGGGGACATCTACCGCAATAACGTGCGCGACAACCTCAAGCCGGGCAACGTGCTGATGTGTTCGCACGGGTTCAACGTTCACTTTGGGCAGGTTGAAGCTCCGGCGGGGGTCGATTCGCTGTTGGTCGCACCGAAGGGACCGGGACATCTCGTGCGGAGCGAGTTTGAAAAAGGGGGCGGCGTGCCTTGCCTCGTCGCCTGGAATCAGGGAGCGAGCGAGCAAACCAAGAAGATTGGTCTGGCTTACGCCAAGGGCATCGGCGGAACGCGTGGCGGCGTGATCGAGACCACGTTTGCCGAAGAAACCGAAACGGACCTATTCGGAGAGCAAACGGTACTTTGCGGCGGCGTGAGTGAACTGGTGAAGGCGGCTTTCGAGACGCTCGTCGACGCCGGGTATCAGCCGGAATTGGCGTACTTCGAGTGCCTCCACGAGTTGAAGCTGATTGTCGACCTATTCTATCAAGGCGGCATCAACTACATGCGTTACAGCGTGTCGAATACGGCGGAGTACGGCGATTACACGCGGGGGCCGCGAATCGTGACGGACGAAACCCGCGCGGAGATGAAGAAGATTCTGCACGAGATTCAGTCGGGGCAGTTCGCCCGCGAGTGGATATTGGAGAATAAGGCCGGAGCTCCGGCATTTAAGGCCACGCGCCGCCGCGAGCGCGATCACCAGATCGAGCAGGTCGGCCGGAAGCTGCGGAAGCTGATGACTTGGATCGACTCGAAGGAAGCGTAAGAGAAGAGAGTTAAGGTTTAAGGTTCGAGGTTCAGGGTTCGAGATACGACGCCTTTGCTATTTGGAGCCAGTGTTCGGGCGAACTCCGACTCCGAAGTGCTGACCACTGTTCTATTCGCTGCCCGCTATTTTTTTTTTGCTTTCACCCATGTCGACGGACGCAACTCTAACTCTGTTTGCCGACTTACTCGCGGGGGATCGCGTCGAGTTGATCCACGAGATGAAAGTCGGCTTCAAGCGATGGACGACGACGACCATGGGCACGGTGGTCCGCACCGAACGTCGGCGGCATAGTTTGCACTTTCGGCGCAGCGGCGACGACAAGGTTTATAGCGACCTGATCGTGTTGCGACGCGACGACGGCGAACTTACGACGGTCACGCTCGACGAGTTCTCTCGTCTTCGCCGGGTGGCGGCGGCGACGTAGCCGTCGGATCGCCGCCGCCGTGCTACGCGATGGTCGTTGTGCTACGCGATGGTGGAATCTTTTGGCGAGTCGGCGAGCTTGTGTCGGCCGCTGCCGCGGACTTTGAGATTCACCATTTCGACCGCCACGGCAAAGGCCATCGCGAAATAGATGTAGCCCTTGTTCATGTGCGTGCCCATGCCCTCGGCGATGAGCATCACGCCGATGAGGATCAGAAACGACAGGGCGAGAATCTTGAGCGTCGGGTGGCGACTGACGAAGTTGCTAATCGCTCCGCTGAACGCGAGCATCACCCCCATGGCCAGAATCACGGCGACGACCATCACCCACAGGTCCTTGGCCATGCCGACGGCGGTAATGACCGAGTCGAGCGAGAAAACGATGTCGATCAACGCGATCTGCACGAGCACGCTGCCAAAACTTGGATGACCGCCGGACTTTTTGCTTTCGGCGTGGCCTTCGATCTTGGCGTGAATTTCGTGGACGCTCTTGGCCAACAGGAACAGGCCGCCACCGACGAGAATCAAATCGCGGACCGAGATGCCGTCGACTTCATTCGTGAGCCAGTCGCCCAGGCCGAGGCGGTCGAGGCCGAGGTCGGACAGATAGAACAACGGTTGGTCCGCCTTGAGAATGAACGACAAGGTCGAGAGCAGGATCAGCCGCATGACGAGGGCTAGAAGCAGCCCCAGCTTGCGGCCGCGTTCGCGCTGATGCGGCGGAAGGCGGTCGACCAGAATCGCAATGAACACGATATTGTCGATGCCGAGCACGATTTCCATGACAGTGAGCGTAAACAGGGCGAGTACGGCTTCCATTGGTATCGCTCATTTGCTTCAAAAGGAGACGTCGCGAGGGCGTCGGTTGGAAAGTGCTTGGCGGCAAAGCTTGGCGGCGAAGTTTAACAGCGCGCCGCGGTCCGCGCGAAGGCGACGCTAGCATCGGCGGTTGGCCGGAATTGGCCCGAAGTGCCGGATTTCTTTAAGCGATGGCCGTCGACCGGCCGATAGTCAGGGCCGCTGGGGTGCGCGGCGGGAGTTGGGATCGGTGTCCGCGTGCCGCGCGGCGAATTTGGAATCTGGCGAAACGTGGTGTAGGCGATGCAGCGACCGATGCAATTCTGCGCGATTTTGCTAGGGATCGCGTTTTGCGCTGCGCCGACGCTGGGGTGTCGGTCCGTTTGCGCCACCGACGAATGTGAATCTGGGCCGCTTGGACAGCGCCAGCCGTTGGCGGGCAGATTGTCGATCTGGAAGGACCGTTGTGCGAATCACTTCGCGGACGAGCCGGTCGCGGCGCCGCATTCTCGTTTTCATCCCGTGCCGACACGTCCGGTGTTCTCGCCGCCATCGGCTGAAGAGCTAGCCGCGTTGTTTACGCCGCCGGAGGCAAGCAAGGGGCAGGTCGACGCGAAGGAACTGGAGGAACAGGACGCGGCAACGATGCCGTCGGTCAGGGGGCCGCTCGACGATCGGGCAATCACTCCAGATGTTCTTGACGGCGATGTTCTTGACGGCGATGCCTTCGACGGTGATGCCCAGGACCGCGATGTACCGGACGGCGAAGCTATCGAAGCTGAGACGCCGGCAGAGACGCTTCCACCGCCTGAGGAACTAGACGGCGCTGAGCCGACGCGAACGGCTCGGCGCGTCGGTCTTCGGCTCGAGGTGCCATCTCAAGAGGGCGGCAAGGCCGGCGAGAAGCGAGAGGTCGTTGATGCGCGTAACGTGGACGCACCGTCCCCTGGGGGATCGCCAATCGACGTCGAGGATGCCGACTCGCCGCTGCTATGGCGTGCGGTCCGCACGCCCGTGGGTTCGCTACGAGCCGTGCCGGCGGACTCCGTAGGGGACGTCTACTTTCCGTAGCATGGCGAATTGCGTTCCAACGACTAACTCCACGTGCCGACTTTTTCGAGCACGTAGTCGATCGACGTTTGAGTGGTAGTGTTCGTGCCGCCGTTGGATCCGTCGGCGCGAACGCGGTCGAACTTGACGACGGTGATGGAGCGGCCCGTGCTGGTGAGCGTCGCTGTGTTTCCGCCGGCCGCGAGCAAGTCGTTGCCGACGGCGTCGTTTATGAACGCAAGATCGGTGCCCGTCGTTGCTTCGGCGCGGACGGTCTTGTAGCCGGTCGTGTTGTTGGTGAAGCCCGACCCGACCATGTAGGCGTAATTCGTTCCGGCGGTGAAGCTTTCGTGACCGTTGGAGTCGTAGAACGTGGCGGTGTCGTTGCCGCCGTTTACGGAGGATGAGAAGACGTAGTCGAAGCCCGCGGCGTGGTGCAGCAGTCCGCTGCCGGAGAGGTAACTGTAATCCTTGCGACCGACGAAGGCATCGTTGCCGGCGGTGTCGAACAAATAGGCTTCGTCGTATCCGCCTTGCGTGGCAACGGCGTAGACGTTGTCGAAGCCCCAGACTTCGTGGTGATAATTCGAGTTTCGCAGGTAAACGCTGGTCGAGTTCGCCACGAATGTATCGTTGCCGGTCGATCCGTTGAGCGTGGCGGTGTCGACGCCGCCGGATTGGGCCCGTACATAGACCGTCTTGTAGCCCGTCGTGTGATTGTAGAATCCCGTTCCCGTCATCAGGCTATACGTGCTCGTGCCTGTGAAGCTGTCGTTTCCGGCGGAATCGAAGATGTGGGCGACGTCGGCGCCACCGTTGGATGAAACGGCGTAGACGCTGTCGAAGCCGCGCGCGAAGTTGAGGTAGCTCGCCCAAACGACGTAAGCATATTGCGACGTCATCACGAGCGTGTCGCTGGCCGACGTGTCGTAAAGATACGCGGTGTCGTTGCCGCCGTTCTCGCTTCGTCCGTAGACGAGATCCCAGCCGTTGGCCTGCCCGTATTTGCCGGAACCGGTCATCTCGGCATAGGCTTCGTAGGCGCGGAACGTATCGTTGCCGGCCGAGTCGAACATGTGGGCGACGTCGAGGCCGCCGTTCTGCGCGAATGCGTAGACGTTCTCGAAGTATTCGGCGAGGTTGAACTGGCCCACGCCGCCGACGATGTAGGCGTGGTTCGTCGTGAAGACGAAGGTGTCGCTGGCGGTCGAGTCGTAAAGGTTCGCCCTGTCGGTGCCGCCTTGGTTGGCGATCGCGTTGACCCTGTCGAAGCCGTTGGCGGTGTTGCTAAACCCGCTGCCGCTGAACGTGGCGGTGTTGTGCCGACCGGTAAACGTGTCGTTGCCGGTCGAATCGTACATGTAGGCGATGTCGAAGCCTGTCGAGCCGTTGAATGTGACGGTGTCGAACTTGGTGACGTGGTTCAGGTAGCCCGTGCCGTAGATGTACGCATAGCCGGAGTGAGCGACCGCCACGTCGTTGCCGGACGAGTCGTTCAGCGTCGCGGTGTCGTTGCCGGTCGTGGCGACGACGTAAACCGTACCGAAAGACCGGGCCTTGTTCGAGTATCCGGACCCGGTGAGGGTGACTTCGTTGTAGTTGGCGACGAGGGAGTCGTTGCCCGAGGAGTCGTTGAGCGTGGCGGAATCGCCGGCTCCGCCATAGAGGTCGATTGTTTCGATGCTGACCATGATGACCGCCCAGCCGCTGCCGCTCATGGTTCCGCCGCCGACGTTGAGGACGGCGGTGTCGATGCCGTTGGAGCCGCGGACGATGGCCGAATCGCTGCCGCTGGCACCCTCGAACCGGATCGTGGCGATGACCGTGTGGTCGACGGCGACGGACTGACCGTTGTAGATGACCGTGTGCTGGCCGCCGTTGCCGTGGACGAACTCGAAAGTGTCGGCGGAGGAGGTACCCTGTACGGTGAGCGTGCTGCCGTTGTATTGGAAGTTTGGATTCCCGCCGCCTTGGAGGGATTGGAGCATGCTGTGCACGTTTAGTCGGCCACCGGTGACCGTGATGCCGGCGAGCGCGGCGTTGGCGTCGACGCTGTTGAGGATGGCGGCCTTGACCTGCGCGACCGTGAGGTTGGGGTTGTAGGCCCAGGCGAGCACGGCGGCACCAGCTACTTGCGGCGCGGCCATGCTGGTGCCGGATTTGTAGCCGTATCCTCCGCCGGGCGTCGTGCTGTAGATCGACGAGCCGGGAGCGCCGAGATCGACGGTCGTCGCGCCCCAGTTGCTGAAACTCGAACGGTTGTCGTTACGGTCGGTCGAGGCGACCGAGATCACGTTGGCGACAGTCATGTTCGACGGATAGTGCGGCGCGGAGTCGTTGTTGGTGCCGTCGTTGCCGGCGGCGGCGACGAACAGGATGCCGGCGGTGTTGCTGTTGCCAATGGCCACGTCCAACGAATAGCTGTAGCTGCCCGAGCCCCAGCTGTTGTTCAAGACGCGGACGTTGACGCCGTAGGTGTTGCGCATCATCGTCGCGTAATTGACGGCGCGGACGGCGTCGGATGTATAGCCGGTGCCGCCGGAGCCCATGAACTTGAGGGCCATGAGCTTGACGTTCCAAGCGACGCCGACGACGCCTTGGCCGTTGTTGCCGGTCGCACCGATGGTGCCGGCCACGTGCGTGCCGTGGCTGTGGTCGTCCATCGGGTTGGCGTCTTCGTTGAAGAAGTCGTAGCCGTGGATGTCGTCGACGAAACCGTTGCCGTCGTCGTCGATGCCGTTTCCGGCGATCTCGCCGGGGTTGACCCACATGTTTGCCACGAGGTCGGGATGCGTGTAGTCGATGCCGGTGTCGATTACGCCGACGACGACGCCGCTCGACCCCGTGGTGATATTCCAGGCCTCTGCGGCGTCGATGTCGGCGTCGACCGTGCCGCCGCTCTGGCCGGTATTGTGCAGACCGTAAAGCAGGCCGTAGTTCGTATCGTTCGGCGTGGCTTGCATCGCGCGGATGACGTCTTGCTCGAAGCTTGCGATGGCATCGTGCGACGAGAACCATTCGGCGACGGTGAATGTGTCGGCATTTTGCGTTCGCACGAGGACTTGCCCGACGAGGCCGAGGCCTCGGAGGACCTGGACGTCGACGCCGGCGTCGAACAGCGACAGCGTGTCGGCGACGCTCGTGAAGCTGGCGACGGCGTCGGTCTTGAAGTTGACGATCCAGTCGTAGGTGTCGGAAAGAAGTCCGCCGCCGCCGATCGAGGCGTCGCCCTGTTGACCAGACTGGGACGCCACGTATCCGCCGCTGCTAGCGGCGTGATCGACGGGCTGAACGGTTTGGAACCACGTCGAAGAGACGCCCGAAAGGACGCTTACGCCGCTGAGTACGTTACGAATTTCGAGCGACTCGAATCCCAAGCGGGCGCGGGCGGGCTTGCGCTTGCCTTTGGAATGTGCAGTTCTTGCCGGAGCCGTGCAAGGAGCGACGGGAGTGAGCGTCCAGTCCTGCGCCACGACCAAATCGACGATCGAGCCACCGAGATTCATGAGCGTTGCCCTTGGACGCGGCCGGTGCGTCTTCGTCTGGTGACGAGTACGACGGCGAGATACGTCGCGCGATAGTTGTTTCAGACAGGAATCGACGCACCGCGGCGAGATGAGAAAAATCGCGGGGCGTGAACCACATGGCGCAACGCCGGTGGTCTATTGAAAACATAGATCAAAATGTCGCTTCGACGGCACCCAGCGAGCGCGAAAGCCCCAACGTTTTTGGATAATCGGCTTAGCGTGGCGAATCGGCAACGCAGAGGCGTTGCAAGAAGAATTCGGCGTGCTCCGCCGGCAACGTTGGGACCGGTGCAACCCGTACTCGAGTACCTGTCGCGGCGGGATTAGCGAATCGCCTTGATGAATTCGACGTAGGCGGCGTCGAGGCGTTCGTAAGGTAGGTCGCAGGCGGCGGCGAGTGTCCTCGGCACGGCGCGACCCGTGTAGAGCGCATCGAGCGTCACCATCGTGGGCACGCGATGGCGGCCGCCGTCGGCGTGCAAGAGAAACGTCATGATGCCGGCCGATTGGCTGTATATCTTAGCGATTTCTCGATGACGCTGAAGATCGTCTGAGGACATTGCCGCCAGTTCGGCCAGCGGAATGTAGAACTGTTCGGTGATCTTCTCGCGTGCGGCGGGAAACCGGCCAGCGTCGCGCTCGCCGAGCGTGTCGTAACCGTCGTGACGCCGCAGCGATTCCATGTAGCAGGCGGCCGCCTCGACGAGCCACATGCCGTGATCGCGGCCGGGCTGTTTGATGGTGGCTTTGGATTCCTTAAATAACTGATGCGTTGCTTCGTGGAGGACCGTGGTGGGGTGCTGGTCTTCGCCGGCAAAGAAGTATGCCGCCCGGCCGCTGTCGAGATAGACGCCGAGCGACATGCCGATGCGCGGCTGGGCGGTTTGCAGTGCTCGGACGTATTGCTCGCGGTCGTGGTAGCAGACGACGCGATGGCGGTTCTTTCGCATCGGCGCGGCGGCGGCCGCCGGCACGGGGTCTTTCTTCTCGTCGGAGAACGTTCGCTCAAACTCGCCGTCGCTCATCCAATAGTCGACGAACACTTGACGCCACGCGCGGTGCAGGCGTTCGAGTTCGCGGGCGAGGCGGACGCCTTCCTCCAGGCTGTGGTTCGTCGTAACCGCGAAGTTGTCGGTCTCCACGCGCCAGCCGTTGCGAATGTCGCGGTGGCGGCGGGCGTCTTGTTCGGCGGAAATCCATCGCGAGCCTACGCGGCGCTCTCCGTCTTCGTAGCGGGCGACATCTTCCTTGGCGATCCAGCCGAATCGTTCGTGCCAGATGCGACCGGCGCGCAGATGATAGGCCGCCATCGGCGTGACCCAACGACCGTCGAGTGCTTCGTAGCCGAGCATGCGGCGCGCTTCGGCGTGATCGGAGTCTTCGCGGAGCGCTTCCCACAACAACGCATAGGCCTGGGCGCGGCGTTTGGCGGCGGCCGCTTTGTGGGACAGGTCGAAGATTGTGGCGGCGCGCGCGGTTCGGAGTTTGAGAAATTCTTCGCGCCAATCGACGGATTCGCTGGGCTCCGCGGCGATTTCTCGGTCAACGGCTGGCGTCGTCGCGTCGGCAACATCGAAGATGACGATGCGGTCGATGTCGCGTGCGACGTACCAATCGGCGACATGCTTAGCGGCGTCCGCCAGTCCATCGGCGCGACATTTCGCGGCGAGCGACGCGAGGTCGTCGCGGAACTCGGCGTCGCTGGCGCGGAGCGCGTCGTCGATCTCATCGAAAGCAGACGCCAAGCCGCCATGCGAGACGGCAATCGAAAGCGCGACAACGAGCTGCGTCGCGACGGTGATGAATCGGCGTCGTAGCATGAAGTTCATTGCGGCCGGCGGCAGCGTTTTACAGCCGCCGACGTCGGCGACACGACAAGGCTATCAGGGACGCGGCCAAAAGAGCCAGCGAACACGTGGAAGGTTCTGGCACAGAGGCGGGCGGCGATCCGGGACTTCCGAATTGCGATTGTAGCACGATCAGATCGGCGAGCGAGACGCGGTTATCGCCGTTCAAGTCGCCTTGAGCGGGCGAGGCGGCCGATGGCATGCCGTAATTGCCAACCAAAATCGCCACGTCGGCTCGGTCGACCGCGCCGTCGAGGTTCAAATCGCCCAGCAGGCCAGTGCTGTTGACGGACAACGCCAGAGCGTTGGCGCCGTAGTCGATCGACCATGCGAGCGACGAGGGAAGCGGCGGCAGATTGACCGTGGCGAACGTGCCGTCGCGGACGCCGTATTTGATGAGCGGGAATGATTGGCCGGCGGTGGGAAGGAATCCGCCAAGCAGCGCGACGTCGAGCGTACCGCCGAGCGCGGCCGATCCGACGACTGAGATTTGATCGAATTGCGCCCCGGCGATCGGGCCGCCGATCTGCATCAGCAGAGAATTGTCGGTGGTGAACGTCACGTCACCGCCGAAGGTCGTGGCGGTGGCCGCCATGCCCGGCTCGAAGCGTTCGTTGAAGGTGACTTGTCCGCCGCTGGAGAATTGGCCGTCTCCGGTGACGCGGCCGTTGAACGCCACGGCGCCACCGGTGACGACCGTTGTGCCGTTGGTGTTGTGCAGATCGCCGTTGACGACAGCGTCGAGCAAATCGAGGCGGCCTTGATTCGTGAGGCGATTCGTCGAACCGCGGCCCGTGGCGAGCGTGCCATCGACGATGCTGATGCGTCCGGTCGGTGAGTTCGTGCTGACGCGGTCGAATTGCATGGCCCCGTCGACGACGGTTAGTCGGCCGTTGTTCGTGAGCGTGCCGGACGTGAACGATCCCTCGATGGCGGCGATGTGTGCGTTGGCGTCGACGGTCGTGTGTTGGTCAACGATCGTGTGCATGTCGGGCGTGAGCGCGAGGACCGAGCCGAGGACACCGGAGTCGCCGACGACGAGATCCTGAGAGGTGAGTTGGAGGACGCCGACGATGTACTCGATGCCGCCGAAGTTTTCGAGCGATCCCGTCACGAATGTGCCGCCGCGGATGCTCAATAATCCGGCGTCCCATACGCGGGTGCGCCCGGTGACGGTCACGGTCGAATCGAAGTCGATGACGAGGTCGCCGACGCCGCCAGCGGCCGTCGTGCCACCACCGATGTTGAGGTTGCCGGTGTTAAGCCAGGAGCCGCCGGCGAGTGTGACGATGCCGTTGGAATTGGCATCGCGGGCGATGGATGCGCCGACAGAATTAACGGAAGCGCCGTCGAAGATGAGCAACTCGCCGCGGCCGGCGGCACCGACAACGAGTTGTTGCGAACTGCCAAGCAAGGTGTCGACGTCGGTTGCAGAAACGATGCCCAGGGCCGTTGCTTGATCGCCGAGCGTGATTCTACCGGCGGTGACTTGCGATCCGGTGTCGAGAATTAGCTCGCCGACGCCGCCTGCGCCGACGAGCATCGTTTGCGTGTTCGACCAGGCGGCGGCGTTGAGGTTGACGACGCCATCACTGCCCGACGCCAAGCCGAGCGTCGTGAACGTCGATTCCAATCTACCTCCCTCGACGCGGAGGTTGGCGATATTGCCGCTCTGCTCTGCGACGACGACGCCCGGCGTCGCGGCGCTGGCGTTCGATAAGCGATAGAGGAATCCGGCGAGGTCGAGGTGTATGTCGTCGTCGCGAACAATCAGCCGGCTGTTCGTGGGACTCGAAACGAAGTCGACGGACGTTTCGCCGCTGCCGCCGAGGGAGTAGCGATTGAAGATCGCCTGGTCGGTGAGAGTGGGCGGAGCGTTGGCACTGGGCGTCCACGCGGCGGGCGTGTTGTACGACGCATCCGTCGGCGATATCCAGAGGAAGTCGGCGGCGTTGACGCGGCCCGATGCGAACGAAGCGGCCGCCGCGGCGACCGCAGCCAACATCTGGGCAACGGGCCGCCGACGAAAATTGCGACGCGGGTTCACCATAAGTTGATACCTAACGCGACGAGAGACCACTTTCGCCGATCGCCAGCGTTTGCGCATACGCCAACTGCGTCGCGCCGCGGAGCAAAAGCGAGGTGAGTATTGCAATACAGACGGGAACTTTTATTGTGTCCCCGATTGCGGAAGTGTCAAACTGGCGGCCCGGTTGCGCCGAAAGCGTGGGAAAGGCCAGCGGGCGAGTTTCGCGGCAATTTCGTTCGCGAAAACGGCAGGGAACTTGTCGTGACCCCGTCTGGCGAGTGGTTTTCTCCGGGCGTGTCGCATCCGGAGCCGCGACTCGGTGACGGGCCGTGACGCCAAAATCGGCGTCAGAGCGGCTAGGGCAATTCGGCGAGCAACTTGTCGTACGTCATGCCCCGGAAGCGATTGTCCGTTAACCGCGAATAGGCGATGCGGCAGGCCAGCGCCGGTTCGAGCCAAGTCGCGGAGACGCCGCACGGAATGATCGGGCTGGTCCGCTGCAATTCCCTCAACCGCTTGCGTATCTCGAGGCGGTCTTCTTCGGGAATGCCGCCGCTGACGACGCCGACAAACATGAGTTTGCCGCGAACGTCGGATGCCAGAACGAGCGATGAGAAGTCGGGCTCGTCCGTCGAATCACCAAATAGCCGCGACGCCACGCCGGGTACGTAGCCGATGATAACGCAGTCGGCGCGGGGCAGTGCGGCCTTAGCCGCGTCGGCCGATCCGTCGGCGTTATTCAAATCGTCTTCTCGTCCGATGTTGGCGATGGCCTCGACGAGTTTTTGCTTGGGCGGTTCGGCGGGGCCGATTTCCCACACTCGATCCCATGGAATTCCGCCGACGACCGCGATGCCGACGACTTCGGCCACGATGCCGAATGCCATGAGAGCCGGCCGCCGCCAGATGCCCGGCATCTCAATGTCGCGCATCGTCGGTGCCCAAACGTAGAACGGGCGCATCAGAAAATCACCGATGCCCATGCGGTCGGACTCTGGTACGGCATAGAAGAACGACCAGGCGTGGGCCGTAATAATCGACACATTGGCGACGAATAGCAGCAGCAACGCGCAGACTAAACGGGCGACGCCTTCTGGTTCGGTCGTCAGTCTGGCGATAATGCCCAACGCGGCGGCGGCGAGCGCGGCCATCGTGCTGCGTCGCATCCAGACGGGCACCGATCGACAGAGGAGCGCGAGGCCCTGAGCGGCGCTGGGTTTGGCCGGCGCGTCGAGGTCGCCGGGTTCATCCTGTTTGAGGTCGTCGCCAAAGAGGTCGATGACGCAGTCGAGCGTGGGATGGTAGCCGCACTGGCGGCACCAAGCGACGCTCGTGTCCGTTCGCTCGGTGTCGCATTTTGGACATATCTCGACATCGGCAATGCACGAAGCGGACTGCGGCGCGGATTGCGTCGTGGGGCTTTCGGCGGTCGTGTCGGCCATGGGGGCGAATTGGCGAAAGTAATCGCGGTGATAAATCGTGCGAGAGGGCGAGGGAACGTTGCCGTTAAAGCATAGAATGCGAACGGCAGGGCGAAGCGGAGTACGTTCGATGGCACGGGCTAGCGCGGCCGCAACAATTCGAGCGGTTGTTCTTTCCGACGATGCTGTTAGGATGATTTCAGGCAGGCAGCTTCGGCGATGTAACGTTTTTGGGCCAATCGACTTGCGCCGACCCAGGGGGTCTGGCTGCGGGGCGTTGGCCAGCCGCACTAGCGCCGGGCAAATGGCGAGAGGAACACCACCACGATGGAAAACGGTTCGCCGTTGGATGCGCAGCCCAACAAGACCGCCGAGCCACAGCCCGTGGTGGTTGTGTTCGCGTGGTCATCATTAATATGGGGCGTTGTCGCGCTCGTGGCGTTGGCGATCACGCTGGCGTCGCTGCCTACGGTTGTCGAAGGCGTGGCGAGTGCCCTTCGCCGGGGCCCGGAGACGGCGGCGGCGGAAGCGGCGCGCGAGGCACTGACGGGCGTGAACGCCAAGACGTTGAGCGCGGGTTTCGAGTTGATTCCCAAGGCCGTGGCACCGAGCGTGGTGCACATCAACGTGCGGCAGCGGCGGCGTGACGTCCCCAACGAGTTAGCGCATTTGTTTGGCAAAGGTGCTCCTGCCGGGCAAGGTTCTGGCGCGATCGTCGATTCGTCCGGCTACATCGTGACAAATTATCACGTGATTCAGGGCGCGAGCGAAGTCGAAGTGAAGCTTTCCGACGGATCGACGTTTGTGGCCGAACTGAAAGCCTACGATCCGCTGATCGATTTGGCGGTGTTGAAGATCGACGCCGGCCGCGAGTTGACGGCTGTGCCGTGGGGCGACAGTGACGAACTTGTACCGGGATCGTTGGTGTGGGCGTTGGGCAGCCCGTTCGGACTCGATCATACGGTGACGTTCGGGATCGTCAGTGCAACGGAGCGGGCGGCGGTCGCGGGAAATCCTTTTCAAGATTTCTTGCAAACGGACGCGGCGGTGAATCCGGGCAACAGCGGAGGGCCGTTGGTGAACGTGCGCGGCGAATTGGTCGGAATCAACACGGCGATCGTCGGCGAGTCGTTCCAGGGCGTGAGCTTTTCGTTGCCGAGCAATAAAGCTCGCGAAGTTTACGAAGAACTGAAGGAGAAAGGAACGGTCGCCCGTGGGTGGCTGGGCGTCAAGACGGCGGTGGTCACGCCGGACGTCGCCGATACCCTGGGGTTGCCGGACACGTCGGGTGTGCGGATCGAGGCCGTATTTCGCGATTCGCCGGCGGCGGCGGGCGGACTTCAACCGAACGACGTGATCGTCAAATGGAATGGCGCAGCGACGCCGGACTCGCTTACGCTGATCCGGCTGGTGGCGGAGACGGCGATCGGATCCAAGGTGCCAGTTGAGGTTTATCGGCGGGGACAGTTGACGCAGCTTACAATTACGGTCGGTCAGCGGCCGAACGAGTTTTGACGCCGTGGCGAGTTTTTCACGGTGGGCATGACGGGACTCGCGACTAGGCGTCGGGTTTTCATCATCGCAGGCGAAGCATCTTATGGCGCTGGCCGTTGCCGACTTTTGGAAGCTGGCGATCGAGAGCAAGCTGCTCACGGCGCAGCAATGCCAGCAATTCGCCGAGGAGTTTGGCCGCGTCAAAGGGGCAGCCACGGGCGCGACTGCCGGGACACTGGCCGAATGGCTGATCTCACAGAACATCATCAGCCGTTATCAGTCGACGATTCTAATGGCCGGCAAGAGCGGGCCGTTTGAATACGGCGATTACCGCGTTTACGACCGCGTTGAAAGCGGACGGTTGGCCGGTGCGTTTCGGGCGGTACACGCGGCGACGGGCCATCCGGTGATGCTGTCTTTCTTGTCGAGTGCCGTGACTGGCGATTCGGCTCGCTGGAGCCACACCGTGCGGGCCGCGCAGACGCTCGGTGCGCTCAACAATCCTCACTTGCGGCGGTGCTACGACCTGGTCGATTTGGGCAAGTATCGATTTCTCGTGCAAGAAGACATGCGCGGGGCGACGCTTCGCGAAAGTCTGACGCCGGGTCAGGTCGTGCCGGCGGCGGAAGCGTGTCGGGTCGCTCGGCAGGCGGCGCTGGGGTTGGCTTCGCTGCACGCCGTTCGCGTCGCGCACGGCGCCGCGACACCGGATCAACTTTGGCTCACGGATGCCGGACAGATTAAGGTGTTGTTCGACCCGTCGCGGCGCGGCGGGCCGATCAACTTCGCCGCCGACGCGGGGGGCGAGTTGGAACGGACGGTCGATTATCTCGCGCCCGAGTTGTTTCGATCGGGACAGTCGCCAAATCCTGCAACGGATGTGTATGCGCTCGGTTGTGCGACGTACGAGTTGCTCGCCGGGCGGCCGCCGTTTCCGGGTGGGTCGTTGGGGGAGAAGGCCGCGCGACACGCTAGCGAGCCGATCGCACCGCTGGAGTACGTCGGGGTGCCACCGCCGATCGCGCAGGCCGTTTCGTACATGTTGGCAAAGGATCCGGCGGTGCGGTTCGCGAGCGCTGCGATGCTGATCGACGCGCTGACGCCGCTGGTCGACCCGGCGGCGGCGGCGTTCTCACCGCCGACGCTGCCGACGGCGGCAACGTACGAGCGGTGGGTGGTCGAACACCAGGCCGTTCGTGCGAAGCGGGCTTCGCAGAGCGCCGCCGCGGCGGAAACCGCGCCAGCCAAGCCGATAGGACCGGCGATTTCGCTCGATCTTGGCGGATCGACGTCGACCGGAATCGGCGGAACGGGGACGAGCGGGTTGGCATCGTCGCCGGCGTTTCGGCGTCGCTCGAAGAGTACCGGAATGATCGCGGCGGGCGTGGCGGGTGCCGTAGCGTTGGTGATTGGAATCGTTGTCTTCAATGCGCTGAGCGGGGATGGATCGGACGGCCATGGGGGCACGGTGGCGTCGCCGAATCGCGGTGGCGAAAATAAGAAGTCTTCGATGAATACGAGCGTTCCAAAGTCGCCGAACGGATTGCCGTCGACGGTGGACGCGACGGCGGATGCGGCGGCGGACGCGGCGACACCGTCGAATGGAACGGGTACGAACGAGAAGCCGACCGTTACGCCGGTCGAGAGCGACGGGCCGCCGACGCACGACGAACCGCGCGAAAAGGTGGTCGACGACGATGGCAAGCTGCTGTGGGCGTCGCCGACTTGGGGACCGCCAATCGATGCGAGGTTGGTTGGATTGGGGGCACAGGCGATGCTCGTCGTTCGCCCTGCGGCATTGTTGGCGACCGCGCAAGGCGAGCAATTCCTCGCCGCGATGGGACCAGCCGGGGAGGCGCTTCGCCGTGCCGTGGAAACGGCCGGCGGCGCGCCGTTGGATTCAATCGAACGTGTTGGCATCGTGCTCTACGCAAACGGCGATCAGCCGCCGAAGGTTTCGTATGTCGTTCACTTCCGCGAGCCGGTCGTCGAAGCGGAAATCGGCAAGCGATGGAAGGATGCGTCGCCGAGCCGATTCGAGGGAAAGAAGCTCTATGCCTCGGATTTGACGGCCTATTTTCTGCCGGCGTGGGGCGAGAATCGCGTGTTGGCCGTCGGTGCGATCGACGTCGTGCAGGAGATCGTACGACAAGACGACAAACAGGGCACGTTTGGGCCGCTCGTCGATAAGCTGTTGGTGCGTACGGACTCGGATCGGCACGTTACGTTTATCGGTTCGCCGCAGTACTTGTTCGGCGACGGACGGAAGCTGTTCGCCGGTGCGGCAGAGCGGTTGCACGAGCCGCTCGATGCGTTTGTCGGCGACGGCGTGCGGGCCGTGGCCTTGAGTTTGCACGTCGACGAAGTGAATTTCTTCGCGGAATTGCGGGCGTTGGGAACACTGGAGAACAAGCCCGACGAA
>JAJDEG010000683.1 GCA_029259895.1 Planctomycetota bacterium | reverse complement strand
TGGCATGTCCAGCGTCGAGATTCCGCTCGACGTATCGAGGACGCGATCCGACCCGCCGGCATTCTGCCGCGAGCAAATCGACCGGTCGGCAACAAATCGTGGATGGACTTTCATCGCTAAAGGACCGACGGTTCGCAAACGAAACGAGCGAATACCACGTCCTAGCCATCGTCCCACCGACCGATGCTCAAGCGCATCTTAACCCAAACCGCCGGCCAAGCCAACTCGATTGCCTGTCACTCCTCGCCCGCCGCATCGCGTCCGCGAATCTCGCGAAACTGCCGGCTTAGCACGATCATCTCGACGGCCAGACCAACGTCGTACTCGTTCTTTTCCAATGCCGTCTGCATTTCACCGAGCAGCGGCTCGTCGGAAAGCTGCACCGCTCGCCCCAGCGCGTAGCCGAGCAGCTTGCGGCAGAACTGTCGCACGAAGTCGTCGCGCCGCTCGGTGAGCAAGTATCCTCGCAGTCCGGCCACGCCGTTCATCTCGATTCCCTCGGGCGTTACCACGCTGGCGTCGATTGCCCTGCCGGCCAAATCCTTGTCGCGCCACCGACCGATCGCGTCGAAATTCTCCAGCGCGAAGCCGTAGTGATCGAACCGACGATGGCACACGGCGCACTTGGCATCGGAAACGTGCCGCTCGACCAGTTGCCGCACGGTTAAGTCGGCCGTGGCCGCTTCGTCGTCCGGCAACGGCGGCACATCCTTTGGCGGCCGCGGCATCCGCTCGCCGAGGAGCACTTCGCTGACCCACGTCCCCCGCAAGATTGGACTGGTTCGAGACGCACCGGACTGCTTCGCCAGCGTCGCCGCCTGAGCGAGCAGGCCGCCCCGACCACGCGCTTTCATGCCGTCAACCCGCCGCCACGCTTCGCCATCATTTCCCACAACATCCCCTACGACGCCCTCGATGCCGTAATGTTTGGCGAGGCCCTCATTCAAAAACGTATGGTCGGCATCGAGTATCTCCAACACCGATCCGCCGCGGGCGAACAAGTCGGCGAAGAACCGCGTCGATTCTTCCTGCATCGCCCCGCGCAGTGCGAGAAAAGTCGGAAAGTGCCGCTCGCTCTTTTCGTCCAACTCGGCCACGTCGCGAATGTGCAGCCACTGGCAGGCAAACTCGGTGGCCAGCCGCCGCACCTTCGGATCGCCGAGCATCCGCCGCACTTGCGCCCGCAAAGCGGCCTCCTCGCGCAGCTTGCCGGCAGTGGCCAACGACCGCAACTCCGCGTCCGGCTGCGACGACCACAGAAAATAACTCAGCCGGCTCGCTAATTCCCAGTCGTTCACTGCGCCGCTCGCCTTGCCAGCCGGTGGTGTTTCGATCTTGTACAAGAACGCCGCCGACACGAACACGCGGGCAAGCGTCAACCGCACGGCCTCGGCGTGCGAAACGTCTTCCTTCCGCAACCGCTCGTACAACGCACGTAACTCCGCGGCTTCGCTATCCGTCAGCGGCCGGCGATACGCCAATGCGGCAAATCGCAACACGGCGTCGACGTGCCGCGGCTCGGTGTCGATCAGCCGCCGCCGAAACGACGCCGCCCGCTCGTGGATCGGTTTTCTCAGCGGCTCGAACACACTCGGATCGGCATCTTGCGTCGCATATTCCATCAGTTGCGCGTAAGCGTCGACGAGCGTAAGGGCGTCGTGGCTGACGTAGTGCAACTCGTCCCACAGCCGATCCAGCCGCGCCGCCTGATCGTCGTCGAGCATCAACCGCCGTAGCTGCTCGTCCTCGCGATAGAACAGCGTGAGCGTCACCACCTCGTCGACGGGCACGATCTTCGTATAGCACAACGCCGGCGGAAACACGCGGCGAAATTCGTCGAGTGCTGCCTCGATCCGTTGTCGCGACTTTCCAGCGTCGCGGACGACGATCGGCAGGTCGGCCCGCAGCGGCGACGCACCGGCGGGCTTCTCCATATTTGCCTGCAACTGGACGGCGGCATCCTCAGCGGCAGCGGCGTGCAAAGAACCGCTCGCCACGAACTCCCAACCGGCCGCGAGTCCAGCCGGCAGACGCACGGCAATTACCGATGGGGCGACAACGCACAAGCTGCTCGCATCGATCGCATCGGCAACACTGTCGACAACGCCGTTGGCGGACGCTCCCGTGGGCAATCGTCCGAACAGCGACGGATCGACACCCCAATCGCCGGCGCTGGGCGACCGCTCCCGTTCGCCACTTCGCCCCGCCGCCGCGTCCTCGCGCGCTTTGCGGAGCAGCGGTCCCGCGAATGAAGCAAGCTGTCGAAAAAGTTTCGCGTCCGGACTCTCCGCCTCATTGGGCGGACCGGCACCAAGTAACCTTGCCAGCGCCTCGGCCAATCGCCCACGCTCGTCGTGCTTACTGGCCGCCAACCACTTTGCCAGCAGCGAACCCTCGGCAATCGACGGACCGGCGGCCGCGGAGCCGGCGACTGGTTCCGTATAGAAATGCCACACGTCGGCGTTGCCTAATCGATCGGCGTGCGGATTGCCAGCGAGAATATC
>JAJDEG010000682.1 GCA_029259895.1 Planctomycetota bacterium | reverse complement strand
CCCCGAAAGGCTTGGCAGGTCATCCACACCTGCCCGGCCACGGGGCGTTTTTCGTGCGCCGGACCGAAGGCGCGCAGCGCGGCATTATTTGCGGATTCTTGGATACGCCGCGGCTCCCGATCGCGAATACAAACCGATTGCGTTTCGCCACGGAGAACGCCGCGGTCGCGCGAGGGGCAAGACTAGAAACCGCGTTTGAATCTTCGACGAGCGATCCGATAGCCTGGCCTTGCGGCGGCTAGCAAGCGACTAGTTTGTCGCCGCGTCGACGCGGGATGTAACGACGGCCGGCACGCCCAGGCGGGACAGCGTTCGCTGCGAGTGCGAGATCAACTCCATATAGTCGAGCGATTCGACGTCCTCGCCAAATAACTCGACGTCGTAATAGCCGCGGTAGCCGCCGTCGACCAAAGCAGCGACGATATCGGCAAGCGGCAAGACGCCGCTTCCCATGCGGCAGCGGTTCTGTTCGCCGCGCGGCGTCCGACGGCTGTCGGCGAGATGAACGATCGCAACGCGCGGCGCGACTTCCGCGAAGCGCCGATGCGACATCCGACCATGGCCGAGGTGGTACGTATCGAACACCAACTTCGTAGCGCGACATCCCGCCGATTCGATGGCGTCGATCGTCTGCTCGATGGTCGTGAACAGCGTACACCGCTCGGCGACGGCAGCGTGCATCGGCTCGATGGCCAACGTGACGCCGAGTTCGACGGCGATGGGATCGAGGACATTGAGGGCATCCTCGAAAAGCCGGCGGGCGTGGCGATGCGTATGGCCTGCGCGACCGCCGCTATGGAGTACGAGGCAACCGGCATCGAGCCGTGCAGCGAGTTCGATCGCCTCTTCCGCGTCGGCGATCATCTCCGACACGCTCGCCGCTTCGCCGCCGGTAAACCCGCCGGCCCAAAACAAATTGGAAACGGTCATGCCGCTTTCGGCGAGCAATTCCGCGCCGCGTTCTTCGCCGTAGTCGGCAAGTTTCGTGCGCCACACGCCGATGGCGGAAATTCCGGCGGCTCGATAACGTAGAACGTCTTCCTCGAAAGACCAGCGATACGTCGTCAACTCGTTGATGGACAGCGGGACCATCCGTGCGGGCCTCCTCGACGTTTATCGAAATGTGGACGGCGAATTGCGTTCGTTATCGTTTCGCCGCCGACGTTTTCTTCGCGCATTTTCTTCTCGCCGATCGCCGACGACAAAGCGTGCGGCCGCGATCGGCGATTCGTTCCGACGGCGTAGTATGCGTCAAAGGCCAAAACGTGTAAAGACGCGCTTCGGCGAAACTTCGCCGATTCGCATTCGCGACGAACGATTGCGTGCTAGCGTGAATGAATGTTCGCGCGATGGACTTGACAGAGCCTGCAAAGTCGTACGCGGCGATTAGGCAACTAGCGATGTTCGACGCCGCGATATGCCGATTCGATCGTTCGGTCGACAGACGCGCGATCCATTGACAGACGGCATAATGATCGACGGGCAATGGCCGCGTGAAAGCACCACGATGCGCGCGCCAAGCAATGCGCGAATCGGATGCACGCCGAGCGACATGTCGCCGGCTTTCGCCAGCGTATCATTCTTCGGCCTGCGGAAGATTTCGCCTACGTCAAATTCGACAACGGTCCGTCGCCGCAGAAGTCCGGGTTGCCGAACTGCTCGATGTGGTGGCCAAAGCCGTGAGCGAGCGAGAGCAACAGACGGTTGTGCGGCGTCTTGCGGTACTTGAGCGCGCGGCCCATACGGAAATCGAGACCGCCGCCGACCATCACGAACGGGATGTTGTCGAGCGTGTGCGAATTGCCCTTTCCGAGTTCGTTCGTCCACACGAGCAGCGTATTGTCGAGCAAACTGCCCGGCCCGCCCGGTTCGGGCGTTTCGGCGAGCCGTTTGGCGAGATAGGCCAACTGTTCGCAATACCACTTATTGATCTTGGTGAGCTTCTCCTGCGATTTCTCGTCGCTGTCCGGATGGTGCGACAGTTCGTGGTGGCCTTCGTCGACGCCGATCCAGCGCATTCTCGCCCCGCCCACCGAGTTGGTGATCTGAAAAGTGGCGATGCGGGAGAAATCGGCGGCGAAGCTGTTGACCATCAGGTCGATCTGCATCTTCGACAGCCGTGGCATGTTGTCGTTGTCTTCGCGGACGCCCGGCTCCAACTCCGGCACGGCGTGGCCGACGTCAGCCGTGTCGTCGGTATTGAGTTCCTTCTCCATTTCGCGGACGAATGTGGCGTGCTCCTCGATCAAGCGGCGGTCCTCGGCGCTTACCAGCGGCTTGACCTTGCGCAAATCTTCTTGCACGTCGTCGAGAATGCTTCGCAAGCTCTCGCGATCTTTCATGCGGCCGTATAGCTTGGCGAACATCTGATACGGATCGTCGACCGGCGCAACCGGCTTGTTCGCGCCGGTGTAGACCATTCGCGTCCAGGTATCCGCGCGGTCGGGCACCATTACGCCGAATTCGAGCGAGCCGAACCGGGTTCGCGTCTCGGGATTGCTCTGCAGGAAATGCTTAATCTCCTGATCGATCGAATGGCCTTTGGCCCAGCCGGCCGGCGTGTGAGAACCGCCTTGGATGTTGCCGGGAAACAATTCGATGCCGGTCAGCAGACAGCCCATGCCGCGCATGTGATTGTCGCCGTCGCCGCGAACCTTGTCGCAGACACCGTGCAGCGTCAACATCCGGTCGCGGAAGGGTTCGAGCGGCGAAAGGCTTTCCTTGAGCGCGAACTTCTCGCCTTCCTCGTCCGGCCAGAACGTGTCGGGCACGATGCCGTTGGGGCTGAACATGACGACCAGCCGCTGCTTGCGACGCTGCTGATTGGCAAAGGCCAGACTCGGCAGATTCCACAGGAACGGCAACGCGGCCGCGCCGATGCCGAGGTCGCGAATGAATTCACGTCGGTTGCTGCTGTGGGCCACGCGATCGCTCCTTAGTCCAGATTCGCCGCTACGGCTTGGCTTCCTGGGATTGTAACGCCGAGGCGGCCATGGTGGCCACCATTGCGGCGCGAATATTGAAGTTTCCTTCCACGAATGCCTTATTTAACTCCGGCAATGTCTGGTTGCCGTAGGCTCGAATCGGCTGCTGAACGAGATAGTGAAACAGTTGCTCGACGAACGCGGCATGCGTCTCGTCGCTCGAGGCGAGAAAATCGGCAAGCTCTCGCGGACCGACAAACTTTCGCTCCTCGCCGTCGCGCGTCGTGTATCCGCCCGTCGCGTCGATCGCTTTGCCGTTCTCCTCTTTACGGTATCGACCGACGGCGTCGAAGTTTTCCAGGGCGAATCCGAGCGGATTGATCATCGCGTGGCACATTTGGCACGCCTGCGGGTTGGTTTGCGTCGCGATCCGCTGCCGCGTGGTAAGATCGGGGTGCAAATCGGGAGCCAGCGGCGCGACGGCTTCGGGCGGCGTGCGCAAGGCTCGGCCGAGCAGGCTGCGCGATATGAACACGCCGCGGTGAATGGGCGAACTGGACGACGTGTAGGCGAAGCCGGCCATCAGATACGGATGCGACAACACGCCAGCGCGGCGGCCGTCATCGAGCTTCACCTTCTGAAACGGCGCATCCTCGGCCAACTCGACACCGTAGATTTTCGCCAACCGCCCGTTTAGGTACAGCTCTTCATCGGAAAGCAAGCGGCGAAAGTCGGCCGCGTCGCTGTCGATGACGTCGTCGAGCGACAGTTCGAGCGAGCGGCGCAGGTCGGATGCCGCCTCTGGACCAAATTCGGCGAACCGCTCTTTGTCCTTCGTCAAGTCCGGCGGCTGATCGACGCGCAGCCACAACAGCAGGAACGCGCGGAGCTTCGCCTTAGCGCGCGGATCGGCCGACATACGTTGGGCGTGGTTGGCCACCTGCTCTCGCGACTTCAATTGACCGGCCGCGGCAGCTTTGAGTAACTTCTCGTCCGGCAGCGAGTCCCACAGGCCGATCGCCAATCGAGCGGCGACGTCGTAATCGTCGATGTGCTTGGCATCGATCTCGCGATACAAGAATCGCGGCGACTTGAGGGCCAGCAGCACGGCGCGCTTCACGGCCGCGTCGACGCTGGGAGCTTCGTCGAACTGACGGTCCACGTAGAGCTTTCGTTGCTCGTCATCGAGCGGCCGGCGAAACGCGCGCTCGGCGAATCGGCCGCAGAATTCTCGCAGCCGTTTCTCTCGATCGGCGTCGCCTTCGCTCGCGCCGGCTAGTTCGCGGAGATTCGTGGTGACGTAGCCGGCCGTTTCGATCGCCGCTTCGGTCGTCGCGCCATCCCAGGCTTTCGACACCAGCGTGCCCCGCTCGTAACCGACGCTCTTATCGTCCGGCGGAAACGGTGTGGCGCAAACGAACGCCTCGGACAAACGGGCGGGCGACAGGTTGCGCTCACCGATCAGGTGCTCCGCCAAATGCGGCGGCTTCCACCACAGCGCGATCAACGCCGTCGGCTCCTTCGACGACTTGAGAAACTCCAGCCGCAGCGGATACCACCGACCGCCGAGCAGCCAGATCGGCGCGCGAAACTCCCGGTCGTCTCCAGACTTTACGCCCGCATCGATGAGCGGCTGCCGATCGTCGTTCACCCACAGTCGAACGCCATTCTCGGTCTTGACGATGAACTCGTACTCGCCCGTGTCGGCGGCGAACACACTGCCGCGCCAGCGAGCGGAAAACTCTTTCGGTTCGATCTTGCCTGGCTGGGGGCTCTTGTCCGCGAAGTCGAACTCGATCGCGGCGTCGAGTCGATCAAACTCGCCGCCGCGTCCGCGAGGACGGGATGACTTGTAGTATTCCCCCCGCAGACCGCGCTCATTCGACGCCGCGCCCGACGAGCGGAAGCTGGCGACGAGATCGGCCACGGCGTTGCGATATTGCCGCACCGTGAGTCGCGACAATTCGATTCGCGGCGGGTTGAGACGGGCCTGAGCGTCCTTCGAGTAGAACGCATCATTCATATACTTTGCCACTCGCTCGGCATCCTCGCCGACGCAATCCTCGGCCGAGTCCTTCGGCATCGTCTCGTGGATGAACTTGGTCAGTTCAAAGACCGAGCGGTCCCCGGCGAGTGCGAGCTTGTACTGCTCGGTGCCTTCGCCGCGATCGCCGTGGCAAGAAGCGCAGTCGTCGAGGAAGATTTGCTCGCCCGAGCGAGCAGGCGTTTTCTCGTCAGCCGCCGTTGCCACGGTACATAGGTTAAGCAGCATCGCCGCGACGGCCAGCGCCATTCGACGTCGGCGGCGCACATTATCGGCGCATTTCACAATAGCTTTTAGCATGAATGCGGCAACCGCAGGTGGTCTTCGAGCGCGGGCGGGGGATGCGCTCACTGAGGCGGGCAAGGCAAAACCTCGGCACGTCGCGACACGCGGGAAAACCACCCTTCGCGCGGCCGCTCAAACCGAGTTCCATTATCTTACTCGCCCCGGTGGATCGACGTCAAATTGTGATTGGGCGCTTCGATAAGACCTTTGGGCGTAATCGGTTATGGCCGGAACGCTGCGTCAAGCGGCGAGGACGAAATGGCCGAACCAGAGTGGATCAAATCCGGGTTGAAGCGGTCGGGCACGTGCTTGGCCAAACGCGAAGCGAGCTGTTGGACCCGACAAGCCGGTCTCACGTCGACCAGCACAGGCTGCTGGAAGAGCGGATTGGGAACGCCGTCGACCGGTTTGACGCCGGCCACGACGAGACGCAGGCGCAGTATTGCTTGGCGATGCTCCGGCCGTGCCAGGGCGATGTTGAACCCGCCCTTTTCGCCGAGGGCCGATTCGCGCGCGATCCAGTCTGAGAATGACTTTCTTCTAGTCGGCCGATGCGGCGAACAGATTCTGAACGTGGGCCTGCCAGTCGAGGACGATTCCGCGCTGCACAGGAGTGACGGCGACGTTTAGCATCTGCTTGGCGATCGCGGCCACGTCGTCGGCCACGCAGACGCCGGCGGCAGCGATTGCGTCCTTCGGCTCAAATAAGCTTCTGGCGAGTTTCTGGATGCGGCGAAGCGTGGGCAGGAAGCCGTCCGTTTCGAGTACGAACAGGGCCTTTCGCAAGTCGCACAGAGACCAGGCCACGCCGCCGTTCGAGACGATGCGAACCGCTTGGACGTGACGCCAGCGGCTCGAAACGTCGTACACGTGGCCGCGGACGCCGAAGCTGGCGAGCAACACCAGCGAATCGAACGCCACGCCGACAGACCGCGCAACGATCGGGACGTCGGTGGATTGGCGGCGCAGTTGCAGCAGGTCCGCGAGCCACACTTGTTCGGGGCAATCGAGTTGCAGGACGATCGCGTGCGGCGGTTCGTCCACGACGCCCGCCGTCGTCGGCCGTTCGTGTGGAGCGAAATTCAACGCAGAGTCCGTGCCACCGAGGTAAGCGCGAAGAATCCGATCTTCGCCAGAGGCGATCACGGTGATTTTCGATACATTGCGAGCTGCCTTCGCCGCAAATTGGGTCGAAAGCGCATTACCGACTACGTCATTTCTCATGGCGAATTCTCCCACGTTAGATGCTCGGATAGCGTTTCAGTCCTCCTCAACGCCCATCAGCCAGGCGATCGGTATCGTTTCGGTCGCGGTTCTGCCCAACCGCTGCTGACGCTTCGCCGAAGGCTCCTGCTCGGCCGCGACTTCGATAAGTTCCGGCATCACCGCGAGTAGCAGTTCGACGATGTCGGCGGCGAATAGCCGGATCGTTTTCTCTTTCGCGCGGCGCTGGATGGCGCGGGCGTCTTTCATCGCGCGGAGCAGGTTCGCGCGGCGTTGTAGGTGCGGCGGCAGGCCGTCGGCGGCGTCGGCGACCAACTCGGCGACCGGCATCCGCAGCGCGGCGGCCCAATCGGCCAAGACACGCAGCGGGATGTCGGTGAACGATCGCTCTTGCCGGCGAACTTCGGAGGACGTTATGCCCAGTCGCCGGGCCATCGCGCGGACCGAGATGCCCTCGCGTCGGCGGATTTCGGCGAGCCGGTGGATGCAGTCCTCGTCCGGAAGGCCCGGCTTGCGGCGTTTTTTCTGCTCGCCCGGCGTACCCGTGCTACGCTGTTCCATTAAGTCGAAGCGGATGCTCTTCATCGTTTGACCTCCCCGAAGTCGAATTCCGTCGCCGCCGGCGGCGCACGTGTGGCGGATAAAAACGGCCCCAACCGCGATCCTTCGGCACGATCCTTCAACGCGACGCGTCGAGGAGAACCAGCTCGGGTGCGTCGCGCCGTTTACCGGGTTGAGCGCTGGTTGGGACCACTGTTACCCGCGAGGAATGCGGCCGTGGTCCGCCAAAAAAAAATCGAATTCGTCGGCGGCCTTGAAGAACGAGAATCGCCAAGCCCACGCCACGCCGTTCGTTTACGTTTCTCGAAGGAACGCACGCGATGGCGTGAGCAGCTTGCAGACGCATTTCGCCCGGCGGATAATCAAAGGAGGTAGCGAAACTCGTGGGGGGGTAGCCGAAACGATGGGTAAACGGACGCCGACGGCCGAATCGACCGCCACGCCACGGCAGCGTGCGGACGATCTCGTCGCGGCCGTGTACGACGAATTGCGCGGGCTGGCGCGACGGTATTTGGCCGCCGAGACGAAGCGGCACACGCTGCAACCGACGGCACTGGTTCACGAGGCGTACCTCAAGCTCAGCGAACAGGATCGGGCCGAATGGAATGACAAGTCGCATTTCTTCGCCGTCGCGGCCCAGGCGATGCGGCGGGTGTTGGTCGATCACGCGCGGGGTCGCAAAGCGAAGAAACGGGGCGGGCCGCGACGAGCCGTCTCGCTCGAGGAGTCGCTGGTCGTGTCGATGGACCGCGCGGAGTCGATTTTGGAAATGAACGATCTGGTCGAGCGTTTGGAAGCGCTCGATAGCCGACAAGCGCGACTGCTGGAGATGCGCGTGTTCGGCGGAATGACGGTCGAAGAGGCGGCCACGGCGTTGGAAGTGTCGAAGCGGACTGCCGAGCGGGAATGGACAATGATCCGCAGTTGGCTGCGCCGCGAGTTGAGCGGCACGAGTGGACCGACCGCCCCATGAGCGCGGAACTTCATCAGCGCGCGAAGCCGATCTTTCTGGCCGCCAGTCAGTTGACCGCCAAACAGGCGCGGGCGTTTCTCGATCAAGCCTGCGGCGACGAAGTCGAGTTGCGTCGCGAGGTCGAGTCGCTGTTGGCGAATCACCATTCCGCGACGCTATTCGGCCAGCGGGTCGCGAGTGAGGCGACGATCGACGCACCAGCGATCGGCGCGGCATTCGATACGGCATTGGATGCGTCGAGCCTCCGGCAGGCCGACCGCGTCGAACGTGCGGCGGGAACGGTCGTTGCCGGCCGCTATCGGCTGCTCGGGCTGCTCGGACGCGGCGGAATGGGCGAGGTGTATCGCGCAGCCGACCTCGAGCTGGACGAAGATATCGCGATTAAGTTTATCCATCGCAGCGCGACGGGAGGCGAGGCGCTGGCTCGACGCGCGCGCGACGAAGTGCGGTTGGCTCGTCTGGTCACGCATCCCAACGTGACGCGGATTCACGACATCGGCGAGGACGACGGCCAGGCGTTCATCACGATGGAGTTCGTTGGCGGTGAAGACTTGAAGGCGTTGCTGCGGCGAGTTGGCCGGCTGTCGAGCGAAAAGGCGATCGACATCGCCCGACAGTTGTGCTTTGGCCTGGGCGCCGCGCACGACAAGGGTGTGCTGCACCGCGACCTGAAGCCGGCCAACGTGATGCTGGACGCGACGGGGCAGGTGCGGATCATGGATTTCGGCATCGCCAGTTTTTCGTCGGATGCTGGCCGCCGCGCCGATATGGCGGGAACGCCGTTCTACATGGCCCCGGAGTTGTTCGCCGGCGCCGGCCCTTCGGTGCAAAGCGATCTCTATGCGTTGGGACTCGTGCTGTACGAAGCGGTGACGGCGACACCGTTCGTCGGGCCGAGAGACCATAAATTCGCGTCGGTTTTGAATCGAGATGCGTCCGACGCA
>JAJDEG010000681.1 GCA_029259895.1 Planctomycetota bacterium | reverse complement strand
TCGTCGCCCGCCGCCGTACCGGAACCGTCGTCGCTCGCCCTGGCCTTGCCCTGTTTGGCCGCCGTCGCGTTCGTGCGTCGCCGCCATCGGTGTCGGTTCCGCCGAGTGCATCTTTGATTTTGGTAAGTGACGCGTCAAGCTGGCGGCCATCTCGAACGGAACTTGAACCGGGAGGTGGTCGATGGCAAAGAAGCTGCGGGATGCTGCGAAGGAGCGGCGGTGGCGTGAGGCGGTGAAGCGGTTTGTGCGAAGCGGGCTTGGCGTGCGAGCATTCTGCCGGCGTGAGAAGCTGACGGAATCGGCGTTCTACTTCTGGCGCCGGGAACTCGACCGGCGCGACGCAGAGAACACGAAGCGCTCAGGTGATCGAGGGGCGGTTGGGCTACGGGACTTCCTGCCCGTACACGTGACAGATCCAGTTCCGCAGCAAGCATCGATCATTCTCGAACTGGCTGGCGGGCGCGTGTTGCGCTTGCCCGAAGCGATTGCCGCCGTGCGGCTAGCTGAAATCGTCGTGGCGCTCGAAGCGAGGGTCGGGCAATGATCGGACCCACGGTAGCCAGTGTGCAAGTCTGGGTCGCGACCACGCCGATCGACATGCGCAAAAGCTTTGACGGACTGGCCGAAGTCGTGCGCGAGTTTCTGAAGCATGACCCGCTGTCGGGTAATTTGTTCGTGTTTCGCAATAAGGGCGGGCATCTGGCGAAGATTCTCTGGTGGGACCGCGATGGCTTGGCGATCTACTACAAGCGTCTGGAGCGGGGCGAGTTCCGCTGGCCGCGCAGCACCTCGACGAGCGTCGAGATTACGAGCGCCCAACTGCTGCGGCTGCTGTCGGGATTGGACATCGCTGGACGTCGCGCGGGTTGAGTCGGTCGTGTGGGCAGAATATTTTTTGCGAAAGCGCGAAACCTTTTCGCTTCTGGCGCGTATATTCGGGTGATGAGCACGGACGCCCCTCTCACTATCGATCCCGCCCAGTTGCCGGATGACCCGGTGCTCTTGAAGCGTGTGATTGCCGAAGAACGGCAACAGCGCGAATTACTCATCCAACAGATCCGCGCGGAGGCCGCCCAACAACTCGCGGTCCAAGCCGAGCGGCACGCGGCCGAATTGAAGGCGGCGATTGCCGCCCTCTTGCGTCGCTACTACGGCCCGCGCTCGGAGAAGTTCGACCCTCGTCAGTTGTTGCTGTTCGGCCAGATCGCCGAGCAGATGCCGCTCGACGAAGCGAGCATCGAGGCGGAGTCGGGTGAAAAGCTGGTCACGCGGCGTGTGAAGAACCGCGACAAGCACGGCCGCCAGCAGTTGCCGGAGCATCTCGAACGGATCGAGATCGAGCACGACCTCGCGCCGGAGGAGAAAGCGTGCCCTTGCTGCGGCGACGAGCGCTGTCGCATTGGCGCGGAGGTCAGCGAGCAACTCGAATACTTCCCGGCCAACTTCAAAGTCTTGAAGCACATTCGCCACAAGTACGCCTGCACGAAGTGCGACGGCGAAGGCGAGAATCCGAACATCGCCACGGCCGCCAAGCCGCCGCAGCCGATCGACCGCGGTTTGCGGGGGCCAAGCCTGTTGGCCCACGTCGTGACGAGCAAGCTCGGCGATCATTTGCCGCTGTATCGACTCGAAAACATCTTCGCGCGGCAGAGCGTGCATGTCGCCCGCAGCACGATGTGCGCCTGGATGTCCGCGGTGGGCGAGTTGTTCAAGCCGCTCGTCGCGCTCTTGGCGTCGCGAGTGAAGCAGTCGCGCGTGATCCACACCGACGACACGACGGTGCCGATTCAATCGCCGGGCGAGAAGCAATGTCGCCAGGGCCGCATCTGGTGCTATCTCGGCGATGAGGCGAATCCCTATGTTGTCTACGATTACACGCCGAATCGCAAACGCGACGGGCCGGTGGCATGGTTAGCAGGTTACGAAGGTTACTTGCAAGCCGACGCTTACGGCGGTTACGACGGTATCTTCACTGGAAACGCAGTGACGGAAGTCGCCTGCTGGGCGCACGCGCGCCGCAAGTTCTACGATGCGCAGGACAGCGACGCTCGACGCGCGGCCGAGATGCTCGCGATCATCGGCGAGTTGTACGCCGTCGAGCGCGAGTTGAAAGAAGCATGCGGCGGGGCGTGGAAGGAATTCGCAAGCGACGAGCAGCATGCGCGGATCGTGGCCGCGCGCGGCGAGCGGAGCCAGCCCGTTCTGGAGCGAATTAAGCTGTGGCTCGACAGCGAGGGTGAAATCGTCCTGCCGCGTAGCCCGATGGCCGCGGCGATCGGTTATGCGAAGAACCAGTGGACGGCGCTCGGCGTCTACGTCACGCAGGGATTCCTCAACATCGACAACAACGCCAGCGAACGGGCTCTGAAGCGCGTGGCGATCGGCCGCAAGAACTGGCTCTTCGCCGGCCACGACGCCGCAGCCGCCAACCACGCGCGGCTGTGGTCGCTGATCGCCAGCGCCGAACGCCACGGCGTCGATCCGCAGCGATACCTCACCAGCGTGTTGGCCAAGACCGGCACGACGCCACTGGAGGAACTGGAGCAATTCCTACCCGAAGTGTGGAAAGCCGAGGATGCGGCGGAGCCAATGCCCGGTTGACACTTCTTGCCGGCCAGACTTTCGGCACGCGTCAATTACGTCAGTACCATCCGCCACTCAAGTGTGCCTTCCACCACTCCGGCGCGGCGGCATTTTCTCCGTGCATCGCCACATGAGTTGTGTCTGATGCGCAGCGCACGAAGAACTGACGCATGTCCGGGTGCACGGACAGCGTCAGGGGACCGCCGCACGTCGGACAGTTCATCTCGTCGAATTGCTCCTCGGCGCAGCCTTCGGAAGTAAGCGTGGCTCTTATTTCATCATGTGTGGACATTTCCATACCTCTTGCTCGCTATTCTATCTCGGAATCGGTAGGCGGATTGCCCTTCCGTCGGGCCCGATCAAGACACTGCTTCTTTGCCTCGGCTGAAACTCGCGGAACGCTGGGATATCTCCGGTCTGACCGCCGAGCCGACCGCTAAACCGTAGATCTCCTGACGGATGCGTATGAGCGATAACACGCTTGGCATCCGCCAAGTTGATGCTATCGGGGCCCCCGAGCCGAAGCACTCGCTGATTTTCGACCCGGATTAAGCCAACCTCGCGCCCAGTGGCGACGGTGAGCTCGCCCAGCAATTGACGGTTAACAGTTCCAGCGGGAGCTGCCACGTCGCCTTGTTGCAGAAGTCGAATCTGCGTCTGGTGCTTCAGCTGAAGGTCGATGCGCTGCGAAAGCGGAAAGTTGCCAGCGCTTCGCGATTCGAGGAATTGTCCCGCCCCTGCGGTTCGCGAACCGGACACCGCCATCGAAAGTCAGTCTAAGTCGAGCATCGGCACGTAGCATCGGCCGGCCACCCCGTCGCGGCTTCGCCAAGCGGCGCGCTGCCACGAGCGCGCGACGGACCCCGCCGTCCGTCGTGCCCCACGCGAAGCGCGCCGTGCCGCCGAGAGC
>JAJDEG010000069.1 GCA_029259895.1 Planctomycetota bacterium | reverse complement strand
TGGCCGCGCCAATCGGTGAAGGTGCCGCCCGCTTCGGCGATGACCGGCAGCAGCGCGGCCGCGTCCCAGACGTTCATGATGGGATCGACCATCAATTCGGCGCGGCCCGTGGCGACGAGCAAATAGCCGTAACCGTCGCCCCAGGTGCGGGTGATGCCCGCGGCTTCTTGCAGGCGAAGGTACGCATCGTCGCGTCCGTGGGCGGCGAAGCTGTCGACCTGCGTGGCGACGAACAGGCCATCGGCGAGGCGCGTCTTCGTCGAGACTTTAGCTGGCCGGGGCGCGGCGCCGCCTTGGGTTGTCCACGCGCCGCCGCCGACGGCCGCCCAAACGCGCTCGTCGAGGGCGGGAATCTCGATCACGCCGATCGTGCTATGGCCCTCGTGCTCGACGCCAACGAGCGTCGAATAGAGCGGAACGCCTGAGATGAACGACTTGGTGCCATCGATGGGATCGAGAATCCAGCGAAAGCCGGACGCGCCATCCTTGGGCGGAAACTCCTCGCCGAGGATCGCGTCGTCGGGAAACGCGGCGGCGATCTCGTCGCGGAGGAGTTGTTCGGCGGCGCGATCGGCAACGGTGACGGGCGAGGCGTCCGATTTTCGCTCGACGGCCAGGTCTTGGCGACGGAAGTAACGGAGCGTTAACTCGCCGGCGGCGCGGGCGACGCGTATGGCCAGCGACAGACGCGACTCGACGGCGTCTGAAAGCTGGGCATCGTTGGAATGGGTCTGGGAATGGGTCATGCCGCAAAGGTATCAGGGCGGCGGGAAAATGGAAGCGCCGCAGCCGACCGGACGTGGAATGGCGACGTATATTTGCGATAGGGCCTGAGAGGACACTGAGGATAACCCGAACGCCGCGATGAGCGAGAATGATCCGCGCCGACGGTGCGAGGGAACCGGCCGGACATGCGAATCGCCGCGGCAGATTGGAGAAGCCGATGCCGAAGGTTGCCGTTCGTCAGCGCGCCGGCGAGATCGTTCGCCGAGTGCGCGTCTGGTTCGCCGCGGAGTGGACGCGGAGCCACGAGTGCCGCGGTTGCGGGAAGCTCGTGGGGATGTTCGAGCGGGTGTGCAATCAGTGCGGATCGGCCGAACCGGCGCAGTTCTCGCGCGGGCTGGTGGCGGTGATAGCGGGCGTGGGCGTGCCGCTGATCTTGGTCGTGCTGTTGATGGCGTGAGCGCCGACCGCCCTGCCCTGCCCTGCCCTTCGCTGTCGCGCGGATCGCCACAGCCTCGATGCTAATGGCCGTCGGCGACCAACGACCTGTCCGCCGGTGCGAACGCCAGTCTCGGCGGACGCGTGAGAGTGTGGCACCAGACGACGATGCCGGCGGCGAATACGAGCAGGCTGATGTTCTGCGAAATGCTCATGCCCGTGCCAAAGACGAAGAACTCGTCAATGCGGATGGCCTCTTCGAGATACCGGGCAATCGGATAGATGAGCAGCGCCAGGCCGATGACTTCACCGTCGCTACGGCGATACGGCGAATAAGCGAGCAGGAACAGGCAGATCAACAGCGCGTCGATGGCGCTGTAAAGTTGCACGGGGTGTACTGGAAGGCTGCGCGGGGGCGCAGAAAGCGTCCACTGAGCTGATTTGACGCGTGGCTCACGTTCCGTGTCCGATTGCGGAGACGTCGCCTCGATCGTGATCGTGGCGCCGTCGCCGTGAAACTCCAGCAGCGCATGCCGCGCCGCCTCGATCGTGTTCACTTCATGCCTATCGGGCGCAACCCATACGAGATTGCCGGAATCGTTTCGTTCTTGCACGACGCCTGCAATGGCGCGAATGCGGTCGCCCTTGGCGAACCCGGCCTTTTCGGCCGGCGATCCCGGTTCGACATCGGCGATGATCGGGGGAGCGCTGGGGTCGATTTCGATATTGTCGAACGCGTCTTTCGGTTTGCGCCCAAACCAGATGCCGTGCAATTCGACGTGGCCGCGGGCGACCTGGCGTTGGTGCGGCGGACTGTCCCAGGGAAATTGAACGCTCCACGGCAACTCGCACTCAGCGCCGAAGCAACAGCCGTTCATCAAACAGCCAATCCGGCCGAAAGCCAGCCCGAGAAACATGCTTGGTGCTATCAGGTCGACAAGCGCCAGGCCGGGGACGCGATACTTGCGGACGAAGACGGCCACAGCGATCATCACGGCGATAAACGATCCGTAGACGACCAAGCCGCCTTCGGAAATGTTTAGCATGGCGGCGATGCGTTCGCCGAAGTCGGGATGATTGCGCTGGTACTCGTCCCAATACTCGATGACGTAAAACAGGCGCGCGCCGGCGATGCCGGTGACGAACATCCAGAACGCGAGCGTGAAAATCAATTCCGGATGGATGCCCGCCCGCCGACCGCGATGCAGCGCCAAGGCGACGCCGGAGACGATGCCCAGCAGCATCATGACGCCGTAACCGCGGACGGCAAAGCCACCAGGCAGCAACTTCGGCAGCGAGAAGACCGCCAGCCCGACGATAAGGGCGACGGGCAGATAGCCGCGTACCTCGGCGTCAATTCCGCGGCGGCGAATCGCCACGGCAAATCCGACGACGCAGACTGCGGCCCAAACGGCGAGCAGAATCCCCAAGCCAAAGATTTGAACGCCGTCCAATTCGTAGGGAATTACGAAAAGCGTTTGAAGCATCGCGGACAACATCCGTGTTACGAAGGTTCAATGCCCTTTTGGGGCGAAAGCTCAACGTTCAAGTATCGAAGTTTGAATGAGGCCGAAGCTTCAAGGACGAAAACGCGAGCGTCGCCAAAATGCGCCCCATTGAGCCTTAGACATCAAGCCTAATTAGAACATCCAACCTTGAACATTTCGTCATACGGCTTCGCTACCGCGTTCGCCGGTGCGGATGCGGACGCAGTCGTCCATGGGAATCACAAAGATCTTCCCGTCGCCGATTTGTCCGGTGTCGCCCGTTCGCCCTCCCTTGATGATGGCGTTGACGGTTCGCTCCACGAAGTCGTCATTCACGGCGATTTGCAATTGAACTTTGCGGAGCAAGTTCACCGAAAATTCGTGCCCGCGATACAACTCGGTATGCCCTTTTTGGCGGCCGAATCCTTGCACGTCGACGACCGTGAGTCGAAACACATCTACTTCCGTGAGCGCCTCTTTGACGGCCTCGAGCTTCTGCGGCTGAATGATAGCGATGATCAGTTTCATAGCGACGCGGCGAAGCCTAACGGTGATGGAAGAGCGACGACCGACGCGGTGAACGAGTCAATTCAGACGGACGGGAAACTAATGTTGGAACGTCGACTCAGTTCTGCCCAGGATCATCATCGACGGCCTCATGGACGTCGACGCTATCGGCACCGACGTCGGCAGTTAACGGCTGGCGGCCGGCAAAGCCAGCGTCGACATCGTGCCAGAACAGCACTTCTTGCTCGCCCTGCCGCCAACAGAGATAGACGACGCGGTCTTCCATCATCGCTGGAAAGTCGACGAGGCCCTCGGGACCGTTTTTCGGTTCGACCCCGAGCTGCCGCAACTCCTCAACGTAAACGTAAAGCTGTTGCGTATCGCGTTCGAGTTCGGCCTCGATCTCCGCCACTTCATCGCTATAGGCGTCGGGTACGCGGGAATCTCGGTTAGCGGTCAAATTCCCCAAGCGCTCGCGACGTTCGACCACATCCTTGGATAGTTGCGACAGGTCCGCGACGATCACCCGCACGAGCGGCAACATGGCGTTGGCCTCTTCGACCGTGAACAGCCGGCGTTTCTCTGGGGCGGCGTTAGTCATGGCGGCGGCTTCCTGTTGCATAGAGGTCAATCGATAAAATCGTCCCGCATCAATAATCGTATCGTTCACATATTCTTTTTCTCACAACGATCCGCAACGGCGCTCAACGCCCCAATTATACTCGCACGGAAACTTGTCGTGTAGTGAAACGGCGTCGTTACCCGATGAAGGAACCCGTCGATCGCGCGGAGGACATTGTCCTCACCGCTAAAATCGCTCAGTGCGGCAAGCGCGAACGACTACTGATTCGGCCCGCCATGCACGGGTTCGGCGATGACCTTAGACATGGCGATCGCGGTGGGATTGAGCGTCGCGCGGCCCCACGCGACATCGACGGGCAACCGCGAAAAATCGACAATGCAGCCGTCGCGACTATAGCAACTGAGGTCGTGCGTGGCGCCCATGAATATGCAGTCGACCGGACAAGGCTCCACGCACAACGCGCAGAACATGCATTTGGAATAATCGATTGCGTAACAGGTGACCTTGAAGCCTTTACCGTCGGTGACGCGCTCCTTGCCGATGTAGATGCAATCGACCGGACAGGCTTTTGCACACTGATCGCACGCGATACAAGTGGTCAGATCGAAGCGATGAAAGCCACGGTATCGCGGCGACACAGGCACCGGCAATTCGGGGTACTCGAATTGCTCGGTGAACGTGCGACGGCCCGGATCGTAGGTCTTGAGCCAATAGCGAAGCGTGACCCGCAGGCCGTACGCCACGGTCGATATGGCGGACCAAACGTTACTAAACCAATTCCGCATGGGGAAACGATCACCCTCGGCTTTCCGACGCCCGCGATAGGCGACGCACGCACGGGGCGATTGCGATAGTTCGGCAAATTCTCGACGGCGTGTTGCCGGCGGTGCGAGCTTCGCGACCAGGCGACATCGGCCGGTGCGAGGCACGGCCGAAATTATAGACGGCGGGCCGAGTCTCGCAAGCGATGCTCGCCGAGGCTTTCGACACGAGCAGCGCAACGACCGTCTGAATCACCGCGGGATGGATCGCCGTGGGCCGAATTCCTTTGAGGATCAGCGTCGTTTCGTCGTCATCGCCGGGGAAAGAGCCGATGGCGCGAACGATGAGAGTTTCTTTACTTTCGAGTGGAGTCAGTCGCGCGACTGCGCAGAAAAAAGGCGGCCGGTGATGCCCTGCGACGCCAGTCCTTCATTCCCGACGAAAGCGAGCGAATCGCAGTCCGCGTGAGGATAACCGGCACATCCCCTTCAAGCCGGGCAGCGGCAAAGAACTGCGGTCTCGAAGCCAACCAACTGTCGCCCCGCTTGAAGGGTGTTTCGACCGAAAGAAGCACCTTTGCCGGCTGGTTTGGAATGAAAACGTCCCGAGACTGCGTAGCGGCGCGTCGCGAGGCGTCTTTGCTTGACGAGATCGGAGAAACCGGAGGATGACGGGGAAGAATAGCCCGTAAGTCCTTTTGCAGCAATTAGTTGCCTCTTGCGGCAGCGCGGACTCGCGAGTCTGTTGCGTCCGATTTGAGCGCTAGCCAGCCGCATGAACGTCGTCAAGAATTGCGTCGCACGCACGGATTCTCGGCGCAACTGGCAGGAGAATTGCTTGACTCTGCGTAGGTGACACGTAGAGTGATAAGAAGGGGTTGCCCCTATTAAGGACGGCGACCGCCTTTGCAGCGACATGCAATTGGTCGTTACTATGTCGCGACGAGACAGAATTGTCAAGTCACGGCTGGTGTTCAAAACGTATGTTCGGAGGGTAGAGCAACGAGTCCGGCGCGTCGCCGGGGTCGATCAACGAAGGTTGGCCGTTTTTTTGATTACAAGGAATGGGACATGTTGGTTCTTTCACGAAAGAAGAACGAGAGCATCGTCATCAACAACGACATCACGATTGTCGTGGTTGAGATTCGTGGCGATAAAGTTCGCCTAGGAATCGAGGCTCCTAAGGAGGTGCCGGTGCATCGCCGCGAGGTCTACGACGCCATCAAGCGTAACGAGCAGGGCGACAGCGAAAGTGCGGCGAATTCCGCGGACGCCACGGGACAAGGCTAACACGGGACAAGGCTAAGGCACCTCGCGCCGCCGCCGCGCCAATTCTCTAACGTTGGCCATGCGGTTAGGCCTAAATCCGGCGGACGGCGACCGTCTGTGTCGCCATCCTTTGCCCTCGCGCGGCCGGCAACCATCGATTTCGCCGCGTTTCTTGCCGTTGCGGCGTTTCTCACGTGGGCCAATTTTCGCTGACTGCCGACTACGCCGGCGGAAGCGTGCGGCGACAATTCGCTCCATTGTCGCATTGAGCTAATTGAGGCCATTCTGTAAACCTCCGCCGGGTTGTGGCTCGACCACGAGATCGTGGCGACGCATCACGAGGCCGAATCGCCAAGCCGACCGCAGAAAACGCGTCCAATTCAGCAGAAAAGGCCGAACGAAAATGACCGACAGCTTCGCCTGCTTCGACGCGCCGCCGACCATAGCGGCCGTGTTTCCTAACGGTGTTGCCCGACAGATTCGCGTTCAATTCCGAGCGTCGGCCGCTCATCGATGGTTGCGTTTCGGCGCTTATTCACACAAAGCTCAGGCCAACGCCTGCGTCGAACGATTGCGAGCCGGCGGATACGCCGCCAGACTATTTGAAATCCGTGTCGCGCCCGTAGCGGGCTGAACGAAAAACCCCCTGAAAGAGCAGCCGTGGCACATTCGTTCCGCGGGGTGTCTGCGCCGCAATCTCCTGTCACGCTTGGGTTTGCGTCGACTCGTCTGGGCACATGAGAATCTTGAGATTTCGGCGTTGACCCTTGCCCCGTGGCGGATATGTTTGGGGTTCAGAATCGGTCGTCGAGTTGCTCGCTTGGCCCCAAGCATTTTTGGGTTCACACGGGTACAATGAGACCTTTGACTCGAGGAGTCGTTCGTCCGTTCGGTTCGTCGCGGTCCTTGATGGAAACGGGTGTCCGGCAAAGGCCACTGGTCGGTGCCCTGGTTTGGATTGACGCGGGTCTTCCAAGCCCAACTTGGACTAGGCGCTGGCTGCCACGAAGGCGGTCAGACGCGAACCGCGACAACGTCCGCAATTTGCGCGTTGCCGCCGGCGTCTCAACCGCCCTGGCGAATGGAATCGTACAGGGCGGGTTTTTCTTTCCGGATTGAGACTTGAGGCTCGAGTTGCTGGCGGATCGCGCGCTTCGCATCGACGGCGATGGAATATTGCCTGTGTCTCATCACCCTTCGGACGATCGCGACGCGGCGATTCACGTCTCGGTGCTGCTGTCCGAGGCGATTGAATGGCTTCAGCCGCAGCCGGCTCAGATCGTCGTCGACGGGACGCTGGGAGCCGGCGGCCACAGCCGAGCCCTCGCCGAGCGGATTCAACCAGACGGCCAAGTGATCGCGCTCGACCGCGACCCCTCGGCGATCCGCCGCGCCTCGCGAGACCTCGCCGGCTTGCCCATCCGTTTTGCCCAAGCCAACTTCTGCGACTTGGCCGAAGTCCTCGAACTTCTCCAGATTGACCGCGTCGACGCGGTGCTGTTGGACCTGGGGTTATCGAGCGATCAACTCGCCGACGCCGATCGCGGCTTTAGCTACTCCTGCGACGGCCCGCTCGACCTGCGATTCGATCCCGACGAAGGCGAACCGGCGTGGCGACTGCTAGCAGGGCTGCAGGAAGATCGCCTGGCGAATCTGATCTACGAATTCGGCGAAGAGCGGCTGAGCCGTCGCATCGCGCGCAAGATCGTGGAGCGGCGGACGGCCAGTCCCGTTCGAACGGCAACTGAACTGGCCGATTTGGTCTGGAGTTGCTACCCTGCGTCGGCTCGGCGGAATCGCATTCACCCTGCCACGCGAACGTTTCAGGCCCTGCGGATCGCCGTGAACGACGAGCTTAAATCGCTGGAAATCGCGTTGCGTCGAACGCCGGACCTGCTGAAGGTGGGCGGGCGGTTCGCCGTCATTAGCTTCCACTCGCTCGAAGACCGGCGAGTGAAACAAGCTTTTCGCAGCGACCCTCGTTTACGCGAATTGACGCGCAAGCCGCTCGTCGCCGGCGAAGCCGAATTGGCCGCAAATCCGCGGGCGAGAAGCGCGAAAATGAGGGTCGCCCAGCGGATCGACGCCCCGCCCGACGGAGCGATGGCGGTCGGCGAACCGGTGGCGCGACGGCCCGGCAAACGCCGATAAGAGAAACGAATACTGAAATTGAAGCACGTCTAATTCGGCGCGACGAGGCGCCCTATCGAGGATGAGGAACCTTCTCATGAAAGAGAAGCATGCCACGGACGGCAAATCGGCCGCCGCCGCGAACGACGCTGCCCTCGCGACCGCGCACGAACGGGCCGACAATCGCGAGGCCTATGGACGCGGAGCGGACGACGGCCTTACGCCGATCGAAAGCCTGATGATGCGCCGCGAGGTTCGCATCGGCGTGGCCGCCATTGCCGTGCTCTTGCTGATCTTCGGATACGTCTTCGTTCGCAAGATCAACGAAAATGACGTCGGTTCGACACCCGTGGCCGACTCGGATTCACCCGGCGAATCCGCGGATGATGCCTCTACGTCGAATCCGCCGCCGACCGTCGTGACCGCCGACGGGAGTTATCCGCCGGCGACCGGCGCGCCGGCGACCGTTCCGGGCCACGTCGGCGAGTACGCTACCGATGCGCCGCGCGACGATCTCGCTCCGCCTAACAAATCGTACTTGCCACCGCGTCGTGCGATCGACGACACGGCAACACACATGACGGCAGCGGGCGACGGCCGAGAATTCGATGAACGCGCAGCAGCCGAGGACAATGCGGAAGCCGCGAGCAAGTATGGCAAATACTTGCAGGACGACGTGCCGCGAGCCGATCTGGCCGATCGATCCGACGGCCCTGGCGCGGTTGCTTCGGCCGACGACGGCTCGCGCTATGCGGACACTGCCGCGGAGGCGAACTCGCAGGTCGTCGAGGCGAGGCCGATCGTCGAACCCTCGCCGGAACTTGAATCGGCCGCGATCGTCAACTCGCCAAGCGTGGCTACGCAGCCTGTCGTCGCGCAGCAACCGCCGACGAACGAGCCGCGCAATCGCACGTACGTCACCACGGGCGGCGAAACGCCGGCGTCGATCGCCGAGAGGCTTTACGGCGACGACCGCTATGCCGCGGCCTTGATGGCGTACAACGGCGTCGATATCGCGTCGGATGTTGCCGTGAACGCCGGCGGCGAGGTTCTCGTTCCCCCATTGGACGATCTGCGGCGCTCCTTCGCACAACTGATTCCGGAAATCTCCCCACGCGCCGTCCCAACCGAAGTAACCGCGACGGGAATAGCGACGGCGACAAACGTCCCCACGCTTCAAGATGCAGGCAGCGGCGCCGAATCGCATCGCGACGACGGCACCGCCCGGGCACCCGACGCACGCACTCGCATTTACGAAGTTGCCCGCGGCGAAACCGTGTACGACATTGCGCGGAAGCAGTTGGGCCGCGTCTCGCGGTGGCGGGAGATTCTGCAACTTAATCAAGATCAGCTCGGTGGAGACATCGACGCCGTCGCGCCGGGCATGAGGCTGCGTCTGCCGGACGAAGGCCGCTCCGAAGTCGCCCGCCAGCGTGGCGAATTGCTGTGGCGCTGATTCGCCGCTCGATCGCGTCGCAACTGCAACGCACAGCGCGATACGCGAACTAGCCGCCGGCGACCGGCTGCAGCAGCATTACCTCGTCGCCGTCGGCGAGCGCGGCGTTTTCGTAGTCGCGAAGCGTTCCCAAATGCCGACCGCCGGCGATCACCAATGTACTCGCCGCAAGCTGTCCGGTTCCTTCGGCACCCAGCGCGGCGGCAAGCGCATCGGCGACCGTCGCGCCGGTGGGCAACTCGACCTGGCCGGGCACTTTCGTCGTGTCGTAGCCTCGACCGGTGATCGCGATCTGAATCTTCATCGCGCCTCCCGATCGCTCGCCGCGGATTCGCCATGAACCGAACCCGCGCACACCGGGCACCTTGGATTGCGTCGCAAGGCAACCACCGACGGCAGGCCACGAAGTCCGTCGTACACGAACATCTTGCCCAGCATCGGTTCGCCCGCGCCGGCGAGTATTTTGATCGCTTCAAGCGCGGCCAGCGACCCGATGGCCGACGAAATCGCGCCGACGACGGGAAAGAATTCCTCGAACGGCGGCTGCTCCGGATAGACGCACGCCAGGCAGGCGGTCTGGCCCGGTTGCAGCACGATCAACGTTCCGCCCATGCCCCATTGTGCCGCGTCGATGATCGGTTTGCAGGCGTGGACCGCGGCGCGGTTGAGCCGCAAGCGCTCCTCGAACGTCGGTGGGCAGGCGATCAGCAAGTCGCAGCGGCGAGCAAAGGCATCGGCTTCGGCATCGTCGGGTTCGTGATCGATTGACTCGACGGCTACGAAACGGTTTAACTCTCGCAGCCGCTCGGCGAAGTGCTCTGCCCGCAGCCGACCGATGCCGGCTTCGCTGCCGAGCACTTGACGGTTCAAGTCCGGGGAGATCATCGCGCCGCCGTGGGCGATGATGACGCGGCCGACGCCAGCCATCACCAATGCCTGCGCCGCCGGCCCGCCCATGCCGCCGACGCGGGTGACCAGCACGGCCGACGCTTTCAAGCGAGCTTGCCCTTCGCGCGACAACACGGCCGGCCCAATCTGCCGGGCGTAGCGCTCCCATTCGGCGTCGGATAGTTCGCTCAGTTTCTGCGACATGCGATCGAAACGAAAGGATGACTGGGCGGTCGGCAAGCTTCACGCGGCGGCGATCCTCATGATATCGCCGCCAAAGGCGCCCCGACCGGCTTCCAGTCGACCAAATGCAGATCGACCGACCGGCGGCCGCGAAAATGATTGATCGAAGGGCGGTACGCGACGGAAATCGGACCGTCGACGACCGCCAGTTCGTCGGCCCAATCGCCCTGGCCAAACGCCACGGCTCTGGCGGTTGCGCCGTGATGCCGCAGCAGGAGCGAAACGTGTCGGCCCCCTTCGCCCATCCGCTTTGGCGGCTGAGCCAGTTCGACGCCGGCCGTGGCGAGCAGTGGGCGCGTGTTGCCGTTGCCGAACGGGGCGAGCCGTTCCAGTTGCTCGACGGCCGACAGGGTGAGCGACGCGAGCGGCGCTTCGGCATCGATGGCGACTTCCGCGATCCGACCGTCCGCTTTGATCGAGCGGGCGGCGTGGTCGCAAAAATCGGCGCGAAACGCTTCGACGTTGTGTTCCTCGATCTTCAATCCAGCCGCGGCCGCGTGACCGCCGTGGCTGACCAAATGATGCGAGCAGGCCGCGAGCGCTTCGTGCAGATTGAAGCCCGGCACGCTGCGG
>JAJDEG010000680.1 GCA_029259895.1 Planctomycetota bacterium | reverse complement strand
CGGCGCGTTTCAACGCCTCGTCGCCCCGCGATTCGGCGGCCTCGGCGAGTGCTTCCCGTACGGCGGTCACCTGTACGGCCAGTTCCGGCGGCAGCGAGGCGAACGCCGTCTCGTCGAAGACGGCCGCATCCTCCAGCGCCTCGCCCGGCCACGCTTGCGGGAACTGCTGCTTCAATCGCTGCCGATGGCGCAGGTTGCTGCCCAGCGGCGCGTCTCCCCGGGGCGAAAGGCCGGCGTGCCGCTGCTGCAATTGTGCCTGCTTCTTCCGCTTTTCCTTCCGCTTTCGCTCGCGCCGTTCTTTTTTGCGTTGCGTCCTGCTGCTCATCGTCGGCTTCCCGTTGTCTTGCCGATCACGGCTCATTACACGAAGGCGGTCGTTAAGCCGACCGCCCTCGCCCACGACCCTCCGGTGATGGAAGTCAAATTATGCCATAGTGCGTTTGCCGCTGGAATCGTCCATATGTGGGCAATTTACCAAATGATATGATCTGGTGGCCCCTCCTACGCGGCCCATCGCCGCCAAAGGGAATCGCCCATCGTCCGCGTGCCCACTTTCCGCAAGGTCGACGGTCGCCTGATTCCGCAAAAATCGCAACGGAGGGACTTGAATTACGAAATGCCCGCCCGGCAACACGCGTCGGTCACATCGACGAATGGCACTTAGTTCTTCCTAACTCATTTTGCCATATCGCGTTTGGTCGCGCCGCGCGGTTTTCTTAGAAAGCCGTAGTGCTTGGGCCTCCGCTTTCTTTGGCGAGGCTCAAACCGGTCGGGCCGATTGGCGACTCGATGGATGGCGATGGCGTCAAGTAATTGCCGGTAGAGGTCCATGCGGAATGTAGAGTCACGTTCGCCTTGTATGGCGATCAAAGGCTGGAAGGCTTCCAGCGTCTGCATCGCCCCTTTGAAGCTGATCGACCGGGGTTCGATCTCGTGCTTCGATGCGGCTTGAGCGATGATCGTGCGAATGAGATTGTAGGCCAACAAGTGCGTCCAAATTTCTTTCCGAACGAGTTCTGGTGTTTTGCACCTCAGGACTTCCATCTGCATCGTTTGTTTCAGCGACCTCAGGTCAAGCTCGGCATTCCACCGGGCACGATAGAGTTGTGCGAGATCGTCCTTGCTGAACTCGTCTACGTCCACAAGCGTCGTGGCGATGATGAGGACCTTCACCCGAAAGCCTGGCTGCTCGATTCGGACGCGACATTCTCGAACCGTCAGGAATTCAGGAAGCGCATCGTAGGTTTCCCGATCCATCGAACGGGGCTTGGTGGGTTTGGGCCAATGGACTACGTGATCGTCCTTGCCGAGGCATTTCCCACGGCGAAAGTCGGCTCTCCGGTGCGAGGTGAAACGGCAGACGGAGTCGACGCCCCGCTGCTTAAGCATGACCATTTCTGTCCAGGCGCACATCAGGCGATCGGCGAGCAAGACGTCGCCTGGGAGAAAGATATTCCACAACGTGCGCAGCATCCCCAGCTCGCTTTGCCCCTTGCCTGCGTAGCGGCAAATTCCCAAATCAAGCACGGCGCCGCAAGCGAGAGAAAACACGGCCGCGATCCGCGCCAGGGGAAATCCCAGGCCGGATTTCTGTGTGTCGGGTTGCGGATAATCGCGCTGGTTCTCCAACGTATCGGGCATCGAAACCGTCGATCCATCGTAGGCGTAGACGCGGCGTCCCTTCCAAAGCCAATGCGGTTCGGCCTTCGAGTCTAAAGCCCTTCCGGTCTGACGAGCCACGTTCGAGAAGAACTCTTCAGGCAGACGCTTCCTCGCCTGGCAGTATGCGCTTGTCTCTGGCGAGCATGGACGTTGTCGCTTGGAGAGACGATGTGCTATCAAGCGGGCGACTGCCGAACGGCAGGAATGGTCCGCACTCAGCACCTGGCCTAGAAAGACCCACAGCGTAACCAGCGGCGGATAAATCCTGTCCAGCCAAAACACTTCGATCACTTTCAATGCTTGTGCGACGATCTCTTCCGAGAGGACGTTTGTGAACGGCAAGTCTCCGTCCTGAAGAAACTGACGTCGCAAAAAGCTGAACTGTTGCTGAAACCGTCCTTGGCTAGAATAGCGCATTCCTTGTGGCCTCCTTGCCGGTGATGGAAGTGTTGACGAACTCCATCTACGCAAGAGAGGCTTCTTTGCCTATGTCAGTTCGAGCTAAAGAGTTGCGGAAGAACTACGTGCCATTCGTCGATGTGACCGAAGTCGATTCTCGCCGAGCGCCTCCCTGAAGCGGCGGTGTCCGAACACCACCCGAAGGGCTTGCGTCGGCACGCGGAATGCCAGGGAAACAGAACCCATCACGCTGGAAAAACGCCGGCTGGCACGCTAGCCACTGATAACATTTGGTTTATGGCGAGCGCACGCCGGCGGACTGATTCTAGGGAATTGCCTTTTGAAGGCTTCTGAGTTCCTCGACGACTGCCCGGAGTTCCGCAAGATCGGCGAGCGCTTCGTCGGGACGTGGCACGCCGAAGCTTCGCAGGCCCGAGCGATCGTGGGCTTGCGTAATGTCGCAACATCGCTGGAACAGTTTCTGTAGGCGCTCGCAGTGAGTCGCTTGAACCGCTGTGACGAGCCGCAAATCCTTGAGATTGATGTAGTCCCGGTGACGCACCACAACCGCGCGAAAGACCCACTCTTCCACCGCCCGCTCGACCGTTGCCCGGAGGCCATCGTAGACACCGCAGATTTTCCTTTCGTACTTGTCGTCATTCCCCGCGTCGTAGTCAGTTTGCGCGCCGCGCGCATCCTTTTCCAACTGGTCGATTCGTTGCAAAGTCTTTTGTGCGACCCAGGGCAGTCCGTCGGCCACACAACCGCAGTGATCACGGTTCGACTGGACCCGGCACAGCGAGATTGGCACACCCGCATCGTCCGCACCAGACATCAAGTCGTGCAGGAAGACAATGTCGTGCGTTAACACGACGACTTGCCGGTCCTTGGCCTCTTCGACCAGGCGATGCGCGAAGCAGCCCCGCCATTGATGATCGAGAGAATTCACCGGGTCGTCGAACACGATGGCGGAGCGGCCCTGTTGCGTGGCAAGTTCCGCAAGGAAACCGGCGAGCGCGATGCACTGGTGCTCGCCTTCCGACACGATGGATTCCACGGCCGTGTCGTGGGCGCCGATGAGCTGGATCTTATAGTACGACGAGCCGGACTCTCCAGCTGCCGCCGCCAGCTCGACATTCAGCCGACGGATGCCTTGCTGCATCCGTTTGACTTCCGAGGCAAAGGCATCCCGCAACTGGTCGGTCGCATACTCCTTCGCCAAGGCCTTGCTCTTCGCCGTCACCTTGTTCGTCCTCGTCTCGTCGATGCAGACCTTCAGCTTTTGAAGCTCCGCAAGCCGCATAAGATGCTCCTTCACGTCGCCCAGGACCGTGGCTAACCACTCACGGGCTTTGAGTCCGGCCAGTTCCGCTTCGAGTTTTTTGCGCTCTTCATCGTTCGCCATCCGCTCAATTCCTTGAGCGGCCGTCGTTTGTGACGTAGCCGCCGCATCCAATTGTGCGCACACATCGTCGATGCCTGAGACCGTAGCCAGCTTGGTCATTTCCCAGTTGCCGCCGGACTTGGCCGCTTGAACAGCCCGACGGCGCCGCAAGAGTGCCGCTAATGCCAGGCGCCCCCGCTTGTGAAGTGCAGCCTGGGCGACCGCTACGTCCTCCAATTGATCGCTCGTCGCCTGATCCCGCAGCGACAATTCGTCGATCGCGCGGGTCGCCGAATTGAGCGTCTGTTTTGCCTTCGCCGCCTGCGTTGCGGTGTCATCGGCGACGAATTCCTCAAAACGTTGCAGGCGATCCTTCGCCGAGTCCGCCAACGCTTGCTGGCAAAGAACGCAAACCGCGTCGTCCCCTTCAACGACCGGGAACTCACGGTTGGGGTAGGCCACGGCAGTATAACGCCGAGCAGCTTCCCACATTTCACGCCAGACATCATCGCCGACGCCAATCAAGGGATCTTTCGAGAACCTCACCTTGGCCGCAACTTCCGCCGCCTGGGCCATTCGCTGAAATTCAGCATTCAGACCCCGCAGCCCAGCGAGCGCATCATCCGACATGAGGCCGAGGGCCCGCCGAAGTGTCGTCGCCAAGGCGCCAATCCGCCTGCCGCGATTTTGAAGTTCCCGCGCTTGCTTCGCGGGATCATTTGCCAGTAGACCGGCCAGGTCTTTGAGGCGTTGCCGCTCGGTACCATTCAACGATGCCAGTCTGTCCAGTGCCCCAACGTCTGTCTTGTCACTTAGCGACTTCAGCAGCTTCCCAACGGCCGTGTCACCAGTCGCTTGCGCCGATAGCAAGAACTTCGGCTGAATCGATTCGAGCTTCTTCCGTTCGTCGTCGAGCCGCTTTTGCACATCTTTGCAGGCCGTGCCGAGTTTCGGCAACAAGTCCAGGCCCACCGGTGTGAACGCGATGTTGTGTTTGTCGCGGACGTGAACGGCCGCGCATTCCGTGTCGAAGAAGCTCACTGATCCCAGGGCATCGACCGGGCGTTGACCATCGACCCATTGCTCTGGCTTTTGTTCCTTACCATCGATCGCATAGGTGATGACTGCGGTTGCTGGCGTGGACGCCGTGTCGCGCAGTACGTTCGCGAGAATAGGCGTACCGCTGCTGCGAGCGCGGCACGCCCGCCGCAGGATCCGACCATAGCCGCTCTTTCCGGAACCGTTGTAGCCGAAAACAACTGTCAGACCCGCCGCAGCAAACTTGAGTTCCTGCGTCGTGTCCAGGGCGTTGACGTTCTCTGGTTCGGCGACGGAGCAAAGCGTTACGGCTTTTCCGGCGGTGGTCCCCTTCGACACGTGTTCAGGCATTAGCGGACGAAGCGCCGGCACGTCCTCGACTTCTAAACCGTGCGCGTGCTTACAAAGCGCGACAAGTTCGCTGATGTCCTCCGCCGTCAGGTCGCGGCATTCCACGATCCGCCGCAGGGCATCTTGCTGCCAGTCGGGCAACTCCCCGCACCAACCGACAATCTCGGCCAGCGCATTCGTGCTGCGTCGTTTAGCCGTGACCGCCATGCAAATCCTCCTGACGGGGCGATTCATTGGTTGAGCTCATCTCGCCAAAGACGCCACTCCCACCGCCGGGGTTCGCCTGTGCATAACCAAATTCAGTTCCCAAGCTGCTGATACTGCCTGCAGAACCCGCCATTTTAGCGATCCGCGGCCCAACGTCCACACGTTGCTCGTAGAGGTGTTGCCCCGCCAGGTCATCGGACGTGAAGTGGATCGGCACCGCGCCAGCACGCCCGTCGAAGAGTGGCAGGACGAACTCGACAGCCGTTTCCCAGTGCCGTGAAGAGCGACGCGCTGAAGGCGGCCCGCATCGGCCACGTAGTCTGTTGTGCACCGCTCACCTGCCTGTGATTACCATGATTGGCTTCGCAGCCGGGCCGGTGAGCTGGGTTACTTGGCACGTCGTCGCGATCGCCCGAACTCTCGAACCGCAGCGCAGCAATCTGCGTCGGTCCGACATCCATGAGGAAGGTTCTGTCAAGACCGGAGCAAGACGAGCACGGGACTTCCCAGACATCCATTCGGCATCATCCGTTTTGGGCGGAGCGCCATGAGTAATATGCGGTTGCTCCCATTCACACCGGCGGCGTCGCAATGCGCCATGTCGGACCTCGGGATGCAACCTGAGTCCCGCTCTCGATCTTGACGTCTATCTCAACTCTTGCTCGTTGATTGTGTCTCCTGTGCTACCCGGATAAAATGGTTGTTGCCTGGAGAAGCGGAGTCAGGCTCTGCAGGCGTGCAACCTGACAAGGAATATCCAGGCCGACGGT
>JAJDEG010000679.1 GCA_029259895.1 Planctomycetota bacterium | reverse complement strand
GTTGGGGGGGTCTTCGCCCGCCCCCCCAACCCTTTCTCACCCTTGGGTGGGGGGGGGCGGCTGTCCCGCCCACCCACCCTACATCCATTCTTACGCGTCGCCCGGCAGCATAACTTCTCCCTCGCCGAATCCAAATGCCAGCACGCGGACTTCGCCCGCCCTAGAGGTTGGCACGACCAGGATTGCGGACGTTCTCTCGCGCGACTCGACCAACTTCTCCGCGTCGTCGACGCCGAGCACGTACAGCGCCGTCGACAGCGCATCGGCTTCTGCCGCCGTCGGCGCAACGACGGTCGCCGACAGCACGCCCTCGGCCGGCCAGCCGGTACGTGGGTCGAGAATGTGCCCGTAGCGGCGTCCCTGGTGGCGAAAGGACTGGAACGCGGCACCCGACGTGCCGACAGCGCGATCGCGCAGATCGATCATTGCCAACCGCTCGCCGGGGCGTTGCGGATCGCCGATGCCGATCTGCCAGCCGGCACCGACTTTGCTTTCGTCGGCTGTCGCTGTCGATTTCGCGTCGCTGGAATTACGCGAACCTCGCGCCAACACGCTGCTCGCGCCGCCGTGCAACACAAAATCCTCGACGCCGGCGGCTGCGAGTAACTCCGCCGCTCGATCCAAAGCATAGCCTTTGCCGATCGCACCGAGATTGATCTCCACGCCGTCGACCGCGAATTGCACGGACTCGGTCTCCGCGTCGAGCATCATATGCCGCATGCCGACGTGGTCGAGCGCCGCTGCAAGGTCGTCCGCGCTGGGAATCGCCCCTTGTCGTCGATAAAAGCCCCACACTTTCGCCAGCGGTCCGGCGGTGATGTCGAATGCGCCGCCTGTCTCGTCGTACAACCTGGCGGCCTCCTCGAACAGTGAGAACAAACGCGACTCGACCGCCACCGGCCCCGCGTACGCCTCGCGGTTGATGTGCATCACCTCGCTATGCTCGCGATAGACCGTCAATTGGTCTTCGAGCGTTTCGATTGCATCGAGCGCCGTCATCGCAGCGTCGGCCCCTTGTGGGTACTGTCGCGCATTGAGCAGCACTTGGAACGTGGTCGCCATCGCCTGCCGCGAGAACTCGACCAAGTACCCGCCGCCGGTCGGTTCGGCCAGCCGAATCTCGACCGCCGCGCCGTCAGCCCACGCGGCGAGCGCTTCGACGGCCGCGCCGCCGCGGAGAAAGCTGCGTCGCGTGCTCTTGGGCTGGTTCATGCGAAAAGATGCGCACTCAAACCGCGGCCGACCACTTCACCACCGCCGAACGCGCCGCTCTCACTTCGTCCGGCCGGCTGATCGGTGTCGTATGCGGTGCGGCGTGCAGCGTTTCCGGCGATTCGTCGAGAATGGCAAGCAGCGTCTCGGCAAAGGCATCGAGCGTTTCCTTGCTCTCGGTCTCGGTCGGCTCGATCATCATCGCCTCTTTGACCACGAGCGGAAAGTAAACGGTCGGCGCGTGAAATCCGTAGTCCAATAGTCGCTTGGCGATGTCCATCGCCGACACGCCGCGCTGGGCCTTGACCTTCGCGGCCGACGCGACGAATTCGTGCATGCACCGCTCGCCGTGCGGCACGCTCAGCCGGTCCTTCACCTTGGCCAGCAGATAGTTTGCGTTGAGGACCGCGTTTTCGCTTACTCGTCGCAGGCCGTCCGGCCCGTGCGTTCGCAAATAGCAATACGCCCGCACCAGCACGCCGGTGTTTCCAAAAAAGCTCCGCACGCGGCCGATCGACTTAGGCCGGTTGTAAGCCAGCCGATATCGGTCGCCGTCCTTTTCGACGACCGGCGACGGCAAGTACGGTTCGAGCGCCGCCCGCACCGCGATCGGTCCTGCCCCAGGTCCGCCGCCGCCGTGCGGTCCGCTGAACGTCTTGTGCGGATTGTAATGCATCATGTCGGCACCGAAGTCGCCCGGCCGCGCGATGCCGAGGATTGCGTTCATGTTCGCGCCGTCGAGGTATAGCAATCCGCCCTGCTCGTGAACCAAATCGGCGATCTCGCGCACCTGCCGGTCGAACAAGCCGAGCGTGTTTGGGTTGGTGATCATGAACACGGCGGTCTGCCGATCGAGCTTCGCCCGCAGATCGTCGAGGTCGACGAACCCCTGCGGCGTGCTGCGAACGGTGACCGCTTCGAATCCCGCCACGGCCGCGCTGGCCGGATTCGTCCCATGCGAACTGTCGGGCGTGAGCACTTTCGTCCGCTTCGGCTCGCCGGTCGATTCCGCACGGTCGCGGAAAAACGCGGCCGCGACCATCAGCGCGGTCAATTCGCCGTGCGCGCCGGCCGCCGGCTGCAAGCTCACGGCATCCAGCCCGGAAATTTCGCTCAGCATGCCCTGCAACTCGTAGAGCAGTTGCAGCAAGCCTTGCAGCGTGTCTTCGTGCTGATAGGGATGCAGATTCGCCAGGCCGCCAAACGCGGCGATCCGCTCGTTCCGCTTCGCGTTGTACTTCATCGTACACGACCCGAGCGGATAGAAATGCGTGTCGACGGACATGTTCTTCGTCGAAAGATTCGTGAAGTGCCGCACCACGTCCGGCTCGGCCAGCTCCGGCAAGGGCGGCGGCGCGGCCGCGGCATGTTCGCCTGGCAGCAACTCCGAGAGCGGCCGCGCCGGCACGTCGCTGGCCGGCAAGTTCGCGCCCCGGCGGCCCGACTTGGAAAGCTCGAAGATCAGTTGTGTGGCTTGTTCGTTACGCATGAGTGCTGGCCAAAGTTCGAGTTTGCGATTTCAGACACGCGGCAAGCCGGTCGATGTCGTCCCGCGTCCGCTTCTCCGTAACGGCGACGAGGAAGCAATCTTCCAACTTCGGATACCAGCGCGTGAGCGGCACGCCAGCGTGAAAACCGTCTTCCGTCGCGGCGGCCAGCACCTGCTCGACGTTGCCGCCTTCCGCACGAACGACGAACTCCTTGAACGTCGGCCGGTCGAACGCGAGCGACAGCCCATCGACGGCCGCCAAACGCCCGGCTGCGTATTGCGTCTTCCGCAGGCACAACTCGGCGACTTCGCGCAAACCGTTTGGTCCCATCAGCGACAGGTAAATCGCCGCCCGCAGCGCGAACAGACCCTGGTTCGTGCAGATGTTGCTGGT
>JAJDEG010000678.1 GCA_029259895.1 Planctomycetota bacterium | reverse complement strand
GACCGCCAGGCTCGATCCCGATCCGCTTGAAAAGTCGACGAATCCACCGAACAGATTCGCCGCGTCGGTACCGGCGGCTGGCGTGCCCGACGTGTTCTCGTACGATACGCCGCTCGCGGCGACGCTCAGCGTGATGTCGGTGTCGGCTCCGCTGGCGATGTCCTTAAGCAAGCCGGTCGTCGCGCCGTTGGCGGCATAGGTGGTTGCGTTGGCGTGCGTTTGCGCCCCGCCGGCCTGATCGTTGAACATCACCACGTCGACGGCCAGCAGTTGGCGTTGTTCGAGCGGTTCGAGAGCCAGACGCCGACGTTGCTTCGCAAACCGCATGAACGACCTCGATCCTAAACTGCCTATCCCAGAACTGTAGGAGGCGAATCCTTTCGCCGACAGAATTGCTTGACCGTGCATTCGGCTAAAGGATTCGCCTCCTACAGACTCCGGCTTCGGGAAAAAAATCTAAAACGATCCGCGGCCGGCATGAAGGCGGACGTTCTCCGTCGTCAGTCGACAGGAAAACAAAAACGCGGGCTTTTTGATGATAATTCAAGCCGCGCGGGGAGTCCAACGTTTCGCGACGAGAGACCACCGTCATCGACGACCGTCATCGACGGCCGTCATCGACGGCCAGCAGCGGGGGGCGCGACCGCTACAGCGACACGCTCTCGCCCGGCTTGAGCACGACCGGCTCGGCGTCGGTCTCATCGCGGACTCGCTTGGTCCAGGCGTCGACATCTTGGGCGATTGGCGGCCACGTGTTGTAGTGTGCGGGCAGCACGCGCCGCGGCCGGAGCAGTTTGATCGCCTCGATCGAGTCGCTCGGCCCCATCGTAAACCGGTCGCCAATCGGCAGCACCGCGAGTTCCAGCGGCGCTCCGTTTTCACCGCGCGCGTACAACGCCATGTCGCTAAACAGCGCTGTGTCGCATGCGAAGTACACGGCCCCGTCGGCTAGCGTTAGCAAGAATCCGCCCGGGTTGCCGCCCGCGGCACCATCCGGCAGCACCGAGCTATGATGTGCGATCGTCGATTTCACTCGCCCAAACGGCGTGGCGATCGACCCGCCCAGGTTCATCGGCTCGGTCTGCTTTACGCCCTGCTTGGCGACCCACTCGCATATTTCGAAATTCGAAACGACGGTCGCCCCGGTCCGCAGCGCGATCTTCACGACGTCGGCCACGTGATCGTAATGCCCATGCGAAACGAGAATATAGTCGGCCACCACGTCCGCCGAACGCACGAGCGCGACGGGCGAGTCGTCGAGAAACGGATCGAGCAGCAGGTGCTTGCCGGCCGTTTCGATCGACCACGTTCCATGTCCCAACCAGGTAAGTTTCGTCATCGAAGTAAACGATGTAAAAGGTTCGTCTCTAGCGTCCCCAAAGCACCGAGTACCCCGCGAGAACACCCTTCGCCAGCCCCTAGCCCCCGTCGACCGTTTCCACGCGGACTAGCGCGGCCAGCTTTTCGACGCGCTCGCGACTCAGCCGCGCCGGCAGCAGGGCTTCGACGTTATTCGCGGCGGCCGCCATGCCGTAGCGAACGGCCTCGCTCATCGGCCGACCACCGGAGTATGCCCATGCCACGGCCGCTGTCAAGCAATCGCCGGCCCCGATCGGATTCACCGCATCGACCGACGCCGGATAAACGCGGAACGCCCGCGCTTCGCTTACCAACAACGCCGGTCGATCGCCGTGCGTCACCAGGGCCCATTCCGCACCGCCGCGACAAAGCGATTGCGCGGCCGCCAAACACTGTTCCTCAGTCTCGATAGCAATACCCAGCGTCGTTGCCAACTCCTCGCGATTCGGCTTCGCGAGCAGCGGACGCCGCACCAACGCCGCGAGCAACGCCGGTCCGCGAACGTCCAAGATCGCTCGGCAAGCCCGCGGCGCATCGGCCAGCAGATCGGCAAACGTATCCGTCGACGCGCCCGACGGCAGCGACCCGGTCAACACGACGACGTCGGCATCGGCGACGGCCTGCCGAAACATGGCGCGAAACGATGCCATCTCGACCTCGCGAATCGCCGCGGCGTTCTCGACCAGTTCGGTCGTCAGGCCGCTCGACCGATCGAGCACGGTCGTACACACCCGCGTCGCCGCCTTCGTTTCGGCCGCGATCAATTCGGCGCGATGTTCGGCAAATTCCCGCTCGATCGGTGCCCGCGGCGCGCCGCCCAGCAGCGTCACGGTCCGCGACTCGGCCCCCAGGTGAGCCAGCGCCACACCGACATTGAGCACCTTTCCGGACGCACACCACAACGCCTGCCGCGCCCGGTTCACTTCGCCGACGCGCAGGGCCTCGAACACCAAGATCTGCTGCCAGGCAGGCGTAAGTCCGGCGGCGACAATCACAGCATCGCCTCCAGCATTTCGCGCAACTCCTCGTCCGATACATCCCGCGGATTTCCGCTCATGCTATTGCCGCGCGAACTTCGCACGACGTCATCGAGCTGCTCGCGCCGCACGCCCAGCGCCGACAACGTCTTCGGCACGCCGACTGTTTCGCAGAGCCACACTACCCGTTCGACGAACGCATCGGCCAGCGACGGTATGCTGCCACGGCTGCTCGGCTCGATGGCCGATTCCAACTCCGCATACGCCGATTCGCACGCCGGCCGATTCGCCCGCAGCGCCACCGGCAGCATCACTGCGCATGCCAGTCCATGCGCCACGCGGGCATGCACTCCTAGCGCCGCTGCCACGCCATGCGCCAATCCTAATCCCGAATTCGCCAGCGACATGCCGGATAGCAACGCCGCATGCGCCATTGCCTCGCGTCCGATGCGCGATTGCGGATCGTCGAGCAGCGTCGGCAATGCCTTTGTCGCCGCTGGCAGGCTCGCCAACGTGATCGCCCGGGGGATCGGCTGCGCCCGCCGTGAGATGTAGCTTTCGATGAGTTGCGTGATCGCGTCCATGCCGCA
>JAJDEG010000677.1 GCA_029259895.1 Planctomycetota bacterium | reverse complement strand
TTCGCCGCTATCGTGGCCGACGAACGCCACCTGATCCGGCGCGAGTCCCATCGCCTCGACCGCCGCCGTGTAGGCTTCCCGCCTCGGCAGCGCGATTCCCAGGTCGACGCTCGAAAAGATCCACCGAAACCGCCCCGCCAGCCCTAGGGCGGCCAATTGCCGTTCGATTTCGACGCTCGGCATCGTGGCATTCGTCAAAACGCCCAGCGAAAGCCCGGCCAATTCCCGCCGCCCCAGCGTCTCGCGCACGCCCGGCAGCAGCCGATCCGGCTCTTCCAACGTCCGCCGCTTAATGTTCGTCGCTGCCGCAACCTCGTCGATCTGCGGATCGCTGAACCCGAACGACAGCAGCATCGCCTTGAACGCTTCGCCGTAAGTCCGCCGGCCGCAATACACGTCTTGCAGGAAGTTGCGCTCCCAAATGCGAAAGAAATAGGGGTACTGGGCGTGCAGCCCCAACTGCCCCAGCACACGCAGCAACCGTCGTCGGCCCGGCGTGGCGTCGTACAGCACGTCGCCTGCGTCAAACAGCAAACCGGCGATCTGCTGACCCAACAAGTTGCGATGTTGTAGTGGCATGCTTACAAATTCCCTTCCATGGACGCGGCCGCGGCTCTGCACGCGACGTTGCGATAACGGCGGCCAACCCTCAGGCGATCGGCCTCAAACATTCGGCTCTTCCTTATTCATCGGCAACGCGGCTCAACGACCGCCACGCCACCGAGATTTTTCTCGCGATTCAATCTCCCCAAGCAGTTGTGGCCGGTCTCCTGACCGTGCCACCGACTTCCCGGGCAATCCTTCATTTCACCCCCAGCGTCCGATTGAGCATCTCCATCCGCTCGCGAATCGCCGGCTGATGGTCCAATAATCCGGCGATCCGTTGCCAGTCCACGTCCGGACCCAAAGCGTCGTAAATCGCCTGCGTATGCTCCCAATCGTCCTCGCCGTCGATCGCCAACCGCACGTCGTCGCGGTCCAACTGATGCGGTGCCGGGATCAATCGCAGGCAAAAGTCCTCGCAGTGGCCGTAAATGTACCGCGTCACCGAATCCCGATCCGCCACAGCGGTCGCTCGCCGCGCCGCCCGTCGCAGCGCTTTCGCCCGAATCCATTCGCCATGCACGCCGATCGCCGACAGCATCGCCGGCTTGCCGTCGCGACAGCAATAACTGACGTAATCGCACTCCGGATTCGCTTCCGCCGTCGTCACCAGCCGGTCGATCAACACCGCGTCGACGAACGGCGTATCCGCACACACGCGCACCACCGCCTCGGGCGAGTATTCGTCGATGGCCGCCGCGAACCGTCCCAGCGCGTCCGCCTGCCGACTGCGAAACACCGGCACGTCCGGCGGCGCGAGCGCGGCGATTTCCTCGTCGATCTCGCAGTCGCCGACCAACAGGATCACGCCGTCGAGCCGCTGACAATCCGAAACCCGCCGCGCGACCCATTCGACCAAGGTCTTCCCGCCAAGGCGACGGCGAAAACCGCCCTTCATCCGCGCCGACTGCCAAGGCACTTCGATCACACCCAATGTCTTGAGCATTTCCGTACCAGACTCCTTCCACCAGACGGTGCCGTCACCAGAAATGTCACCGCCCCGGCCTCATGGTGTGGCAAGCGGCAGGTCGGCTCGCCGGGACGATAGAGAAGTTTTCCGTCGCGTACAACCGCGCTCCACGCGCGGCCACCCGACCACCGCCTTCCGCCACGCCGAGGTGGGCACGACGAGCAGCCAACGGCAAACGTGAGTCTAGCAATTCTAACGATCCTAAGTCAATCGCATGCTAGCATCGCTAGTCAGCGCCGACGTCACGAAAAGATCGAAAGGTCGCTAACCCAGCCCAAGTCCGCAACGGTCAACCCAATATCGACCGCGCCGCCGGCAAAGTTGAGCCAAACCCGCAAGCCTGCCCAACCCGCCCGAAGCGCTGGGGACGAGAGTGAATTAGACGCCCGCGAACGCTGATCAACGAGAGCGAGATTCGCGCCACTGCCGCACGTAGTCGGCGTCGTCCTTGCTCAGTTGGTCGACCGGGACCGTCGCGAACCGGCCGTTTTCTTTGAGAAGGCGAACCGCACCGTCGTCGACGGCTTCGATGCGCGCCACGACGCGGTGCTTCCCGGTGCGATCGGTCCACGTGCGAAAGCCGTCGGCCGGATCGGCGGCAACCGCGGCCGGTGGCGGCGACCGATCCCTCGAGGACTGCAGAATGTCGGCCAACTCCGCGTCGCCCGGCGCGTCGGTTTGACGATCCGGCGGCCCAGCGTCGTCGGTCGTCGCTTGTGCTGTGGACGGCGATTGCGTTTCCGCGGCGGCTGCCAAGTCGGCGGACGCTTGCCGCGCCGCACGGTCCAATTCGCCAGCGACGTGTATGGCTTCGCCGAGCCAGATTCCCACGCCGTCGATCAACTCTGGCGGCAGTTCTTTGACATCGGGCAAGTTGGCGTCGAGGGAAGTGACGTCGGGCGAAGTGCCGTCGGACAAGTTGGCCTCAGCGTCCGATCGAACCGAGTCGTCCGTCGCCCCCAGCGGCGTTCGCGACGCCAGCGGCACGACCCCGATCGGCGTATCGGCCGCAACAGACGCGGCGTCGGCGTTCGAAGGGTCGTCGATGGAGTGCGCGGTCGCATCAGCGTCGTCGCCGTGGCTCGCCGACGAATCATTCAAAGAGTCATTCGACGAGTCAATCGATGCCGCGTCGGCGTGCACGCCACTGCCGGGCGTCCGATGATCGTCTTGCGTCGCCGCATCGCTCCCCGTCGTCGACAGTTCCGCTTCGGGCGAAGACACCGGTTCCTCGACACCCGCGGCCGTGGCATTTGCTTCGCTGGACGTATGCGATGACGCTGATTGCGTCGCATTCTCGTCCATCAAGACGACGACCAACGACGGAAACACGAACACGACCAAGGCCGCCAACGCGATCCACAGGCTCGTTCGCCGCGTTGATCGCACACGGCCGCGCGCCGGCGCAAGTTGGTCCTCGGCGGCGAGTGCAACAAGTTTCTTGTGCGAATCGCGATTGAGAAACGCGCATCCGCAGAAGAAGCCGCCGTTGGTCTTGATTTGCCAGATCACGCGCGCCGTT
>JAJDEG010000676.1 GCA_029259895.1 Planctomycetota bacterium | reverse complement strand
GAGAATTCGAGATGGTCGGCCGATGGAACCACTTTGTCGATCACCGGACTCAGTTCGTTTAGCGTCAAGGACAAGGCCTTTGCAGACTTTGCCACTGGGAATCTGGGTTTGGGCTTGCTCGAAGTCCAGGGGACCGGTTCGTCCATGATCTTTCACGAAACACTTTCCGTCGGCGTGCAGGGTGAACAGGGCAAAGTTGCCGTCGAGGCCGGTGGCCAGCTGGACACAATGACGCTGAACATCATCGGCGGTACGCCGAGCGAGCCTTCGGAGGTCACAGTCGACGGACCCGATTCAAAGTTGACGGTTGCTGGGACGGTGACAGTTGGTGCGGAAAGCGGTGGTCTGCTGAAGATTGTCGGCGGAGCCTCCGCTCACCTGGGCGAACTGCGATCGGGCACGGGTGAATCGTCGTACGCGGTCGTGGAAGTCCAGGGTGCCGAATCCACTATGATCGTTGGTGATGTGGTGATCGCTACGGCAACGCTCGGCACTGGGGTGACGGTCTCGCAAGGCGGCACGGTGTTCGCCGGCGGGGATACCCGGCTGGGCGAGGGCGGACCGGGTGGTACAGTCACTGTCATGGACGAGAATTCGCGTTGGTCGGCCCTAACTACGACGTTATCGCTCGGCACGCAGGGCGATGGATTCGGATCCTTCCGCGTGAACGACGGAGCCTCGGCAGAGTTCAGTTTTGGCAACCTGGGACATGGCTCGCTCCGCGTCCTGGGGACCAGTTCGTTCGTAGCCTTCGACGAAACGCTCAACGTTGGCGTAAATGACCAACAGGCGGACGTGAACGTTAGCTTCGGTGGCCAGCTGGACACAATGACGCTGAACATCATCGGCGGTACGCCGAGCGAGCCTTCGGAGGTCACAGTCGACGGACCCGATTCAAAGTTGACGGTTGCTGGGACGGTAACAGTCGGCTCCGAAGGTGTCGGCATCCTCAATGTGTTCGAGGGAGCCTTCGCAAAGATCGGAGAATTGCAGGTCGGCGCCGCCCCTGGCTCACGAGGTGAAGTGTTCATCGAAGACCCAACGTCACTGCTCGAAGTAACTGGGAATACCGTGATCGGCCTCGCCGGGACCGGCATCCTAAGAGTGACGGGCGGAGCGAAAATGACTGGCAGTATGGCGACCGTGAACTACGCCGCGCCCGGTATGCTCGGCATGCCCGGTGCCACGGTAACAGGCCCTGGCTCGCGCTGGGACTTGACCGGTTCGCTGACTGTTGGCGAAGGGCAGCCCGGGCACTTGCAAATTACGGACGGCGGCGTAGTAGCTGCGGCGAAGGTCGTCGTCGGCAGCGACGGCCTAGTCAACGGCGCGGGCGGCACGATCCAGGTCGGCGCCGGCGGCGTTCAGAACGGTGGTACTTTTTCTCCCGGCTCATCGCCCGGCAAGATGACCGTCGACGGCAACTACGAGCAGATCTTGGGAGGTGTGCTGGAGATCGAGATTGGAGGCCTGACTTCGCAGAGCGAGTACGATGTCCTGGTCGTTACCGGCGACGCGGCTGTCGGCGGCACGATCCGACTAACGTTTATCGACGATTTTGCCCCGCACGCGGGAGACCAATTCGACTTCCTGCAGGTCGACGGGGCTCTGACGGCCACCGGCGCGAGCTACGAGATCCGCAACCTGAATCCGGCATTTGAATTCGACGTGTCCTTCGATGCTGGAGCCCTAACAATGACCGCCTTAACGGACGGAGTATTCCAGCCTGAGCCTCCATTTGAATGCGATCTTAACCTCGACGGTTCCGTGGATCGCGGCGACGCGGCGATTCTTGCCGAGAACTTCGGCATGCTCTCCGGAGCGACGCTCGCTCATGGCGATTGCACAGGCGACGGCGCGGTCGACATCGCCGATTTGGCCAGCCTACAACGTCAGTTCGACGCGCCGGGCCCACCATCATCGAGCGCGGCCGTGCCAGAACCATCGTCGGCCGCGTTGTTACTTTGCGGCTTCGTCGCGTCCGCGGTATCGTTCGCAAGGTTCACTCGCCGACGCGCGAAACAGGCCCGCTAATATTGAATTCGTGGTTACGGATTTCCCGTCAATCTCCCCACCGCCTCCACCAAATCGCCCATGCCCAGGTGCGTGTACCGATCCATCGTCAACGTGATCGTCGAATGCCGGGCCAGCGCCTGGGCGACTTTGGGTGGCACGTTGGCCATGACCAGGTGCGTGATGAAGCCGTGGCGGAGCGAATGGAAGTCGACCACCTGGCCGGCGGTGTCGACCGTGCGAAGGTAGTCGCTGTGGTCGCGGCACTTTCGTTCGGCGGTACCCGTCGCATCCTCCACCCACGCCTGCCGCGCTGCCGCCAAGTCGCGTTGGAGAATCTCGCCGGCCTTACGATACCACTTGCCGGGCCACAGGCGTTCTTCTCCGGACCGACGTTTTTCCTTTTCGCGTCGCGCCAGGTAGGTCCGTAGCCGTCGGCATAGATCTTCCGCCAACGGCAACACGTCCTTGCGGCGGTGCTTGGAATAGCACGCTTCGACGGTTACCGTCGGCGGGTTGGCGTCCAAGGCGAACGCCCGTGGCGTCAGGCTGGCGATCTCTTGCGCTCGCAGGCCCGTGAATGCGGCCAGGCGGTACACGATCGCCCGGTCGGCACCGCCCATGCGGCCGAGCCTCCCCTTGCTCTTTTCCGCGGCGGCGATCAAGCGATCCAACTCGTCCATCGTCAGCACACGCCGCTTCCGCCGCACGTCGGTGTCGACATTCAACCGCTGCAAGTGCGCCAGCGGGTTGTGCCCGAACCGCCGCTCGCGCACCAGCCAGTTGCAGAACGCCTTCGCAGCGACCAGATAGTCGTTGCTCGTCGCTTTGCCGAAGGCGTTTGCATCGCGTTGGTCTCGCAGCCAGTTGGCCACGCCCGACGGCGTGATCTGACCGATCGACTTGAACTTGCAGCCGGCCAACAGCGCTTTCAAGCGGCCAATGGCCAAGTCAATATACCGCGGCTCGTTGGCTTTCGCCTTAAGATGCTTTTCGTAGTCAGCGACGTGCTGCGCGATCGCCTTCTTGCGGTGTTCGTCAGTCGCCTCGATCAGGCCCACTTTTTGACGCTCCACTCGGCGGACATACTCGTTCAGCATCGCCTGCGCCGCGGCGCGGTCAATCGCCAACGGCACGCGCTTCTCACGATCGTCGACGTCGCGGAACCGGCCCCACCATTTTCTGCTCTTGCCTTTGACTCGCTCGCCCGTGGAAGCGTCGCGGACGAACACGGGCTTTTTGTAGATGTTTGCCATAGTGAATCTCTTTCGCGATAGTGGTCGCGTCCGGAACGGCCCGGACTGGTGTGACACACTGAGCGGTAGCGGGCCAAAGATGGCAAGTCGACGGAACTACCGCTGTGGCCAAGTCCACTCGGTTCGCGGCGGGCAGCCTGCGGCCACCCACGCTTCAAGTTCCTCGCGGCGCCAGAACAGCGATCGGCCAATGCGAATCGGTGCCGGCACGGTCCCCGAGGAACACCAGGTTCGCCAGGTCCGAATTGACGTACCACAGAGTTCGGCCGATTTTTGAGCCGTGACGAGCAACGGACTTGGGGAAGCGCACGCATTCGGGCGGCGTCTTGCGTCGGCAAGCCGGGCCATCGTATTCCTCCATCGACAGGACGGCGTCGAACCAAAAGATCGCCGACTCGTGCGATCTTCCGCCGCGGCCTTATACTGCTGTTAACTTCGCGGTCGTGCGGCGAAGTGACGGAGCATTCTTTCAAGATTTCGTCGAATCGAGAGATTTCAGATGGCCGACGACGTGAACGACGACATCCTGATTACGAGGAAAGGCCTCGACGCAGTTGACGAACTGATGTGTTCCGATCCGAATTTAACTGGCGAAGTGCGCGAGCAAGTCCGGAATCACCTGCTCCAGGAGCATGCACGCTTGGGGGACTCGAAGTTTCGGTTGCTATACAGCTTGCGCAAGCCCAAGAACGGCGGCGAGTGCTTAGAGGTCGAATACAACGACGGGAAGCTCACACGCGAGGAATTCCTCGAACGACTGCGCGAGTACGTGGCTCGGCCTGCCGATGAGGAAATGCTTCAAAAGGTCGTCGATGAGTTAGATTCCCGACTCGTTCGCTTGGGTCGCTTCATGTATTCGGTTATGGAAGTTGGAGCTTTCCATCGTCGCGACAAGGTCGGTAAGGCCGATCGTCACATGCGTGCCGTTTGCAGGCCGCTGAACATCTTCGACAGCGAATTGGAAACGGTCCCGAAGTTCCTCAAGTGCGCCCGAGTCCGCCAACGCCAACCGCTTGTCCGAATCCACGGATACAGCGCACCCACTGCCGTTGAATTGGTGTTGGACGTGCTGATGGCCGCAAAGACGTTATGGAAAGGCTGCAAGTCGTCCGTTCGGCAAGGACAAGCCGATGCGCAGGCAGCAGAATGGAAATCTCCGGAACAACTTTATTGGGCTGCCCATTCCGAAGAATTTCCTTCCGTCCGAGATATGAAGACTCTCCTTCATAACGAGCTTGCCATCGGCCTCGTCGAACTTACCGAGCAGTCGCGGCAGAACCCGCGTCCGCATTCGGTGGAAGCACTCGATCTGAACGTGCACAGCAGCACCATTAACGCGAACGTGGTTAGCGCGGGACGTTCGGTCTCAACGGCGACGCAAACCAAGCCCGAGCCGCTCTTAAAGGTTACCAATTGGTCGGACTTGGCCCTTGGCATCGACGAGAAACGCCAAGTTTGGGCAATTTCTCCGCCCCCAACTGATGGTGCCGTGTTTCCTAAGAAAAAGGCATCGCATATCCGCATGCGCCGCGGCATGGGTTTGGATCTGCTGGAAATCCTGGCAGACTCAGATTCCGGAAGATCTGCGCAAATCGGTCTCGTTGCCTCTAAGTTGGGCTTGCAGCCCCCATCGGCATCGATGCCTGGCGACGGCCGCGCCCGTGGCGATGCGCTTCGCTCGGAATATGAATCGGACCTGTCGTCAAAAGGGTCACTTTGGCGCAGGAGTCTTAACAGCGCCCTCGCCGAGGTGGCGCGCCGCTTACGGAAAAGCATCTCCGGCCCTGTAGGCCCGGCCAATTCTGCCCTCTCGATGGACGACAAAAACGTGAACAGCGGCTTCGTCGTCCGCCATCTCCATCAGGACGCGAACCGTCATCTGCGATTCGGGCAACCGCCGGTGTCGTGATGGTTCAACCAGCACGAGCCAGCGCGCAAATCTTCCGGTCCTCTGCCAGCCGGTAGGTCTCCGGCGCCGCGGACAAGCAGTTGGCACGTCTAGTGTTGCGCACGTCGAGGTAGTCAGCTTTTCGCCGCGCGCTGGCTGAGCCATCGCGAGCCATTGCCCCCTGCTAGGACCTGCGGGGACGTGACGGCGCACCGCGCCCGCCTGTCAGGTTGGCCTGGCAAGAAGGGGCGCAGGGATGGCTCCCGCGCATTCTCGCCGCCGCGCGCAGCGGCGGTCGTGTCGTCGGCAGGACGCCGCGGCGACGGACGATCTTTCTGACTTGGCCGAATCTGTGGCTTCCGCGGCGGCACGACTCGCCCGTGAGCTGAACGATCCGGCCGTCGACCGCGACGACATCGAGCAGGAACTGTGGATTCGACTTTACACGGGAATGCCGCGCCACGACCCGGCCCGCGGCGACAGGGTCCGATTCGCGCGGATGTTGCTCAAACGGCACCGGGCCACGCTGACCCGCGCCCGCTATGCGGAGAAGCGACAAACGCCGACCAAGTCGCTCGAACAACCGGTCGACGGCGACGGCCAAATCAGGATCGATGCAATCGTCTCCGGTGACCGACGCCTGGCCGAACTTGGCCAAGTCCGTCGTGCCGCAGTCGACCACGCCGATATGCGAATCGACGTCCAGTCAGTGGCGGCCGCGCTATCCCCCGACCAGCAGAATCTGGTGGAAGAACTGAAATCCAAATCGATCGCCGAGGCTGCCCGGCAAGTGGGTGTGCCCCGCACGACGTTGAACGACCAGATCCGAGTGCTCCGGAAGCCGTTCGAGCAGGGCGGCATGAAGGAATTCCTGGAATAGTCCAAAAATCGTCCGTCACCTCGCGCCGGCACTGCGAATGAGAAAGTAATGGAAACCGCCGAACCGGAGAACGATGCGATGGCCGGCACAGCTTATCGATACGTTTTCCCCGAGCACGTCGCCATCGACGACGTCGAGGCGTCACTGCTGATGGCGATCCTCGCCGCTGAGGCACTCCATAGCGCCGCGCAGGTCCGCCTGGACGCGGCTCACTTCTTCGAGGCCGACCGCCGTATGTGCGTGATCTCCGCTGACTCGGAAGTCGGCAGGGACATCGCCCGACTGTTCGTAAACTTCTTGGAACGCGAATTCGGGCCGGAGGCGTACGCGGTCGAGCGAGTGACGCGGCCGACGACAGAGACACCGACGTCGGAATCGCGTTCTACGGATCGAGAGGGCTCGCGATGAACGATTGTGATGAACTCTTGGTGGCCGCGCATTCCTACGCCCGCCGGGGATGGCGTGTGTTCCCCGTCCACACGGTCGACGACGGTCGGTGCAGTTGCCGAAACCCGGTATGCGACCGAGGGGGAAAACATCCCCGTACGAAAAACGGCCTGAAGGATGCGACCATTAACGAGGGACAAATCCGAAACTGGTGGATACGATGGCCAACGGCCAACGTGGGCATCGTCACGGGCGGCGCCTCGGGGATCGTCGTCGTCGATACCGACCCGCGACACGGCGGTAACGAGGCGTTAGCTCAACTCGCACGCGAGCATGGTGAATTACCAGCTACGATCACATCGCTGACGGGCGGCAGCGATGGCGGCCGGCACTTCTTCTTCGCTCATCCTGGCGTTCGGATCGTCAACAAGATTGGCGGCAAAGGCGGCTGGCCGACGGGCCTCGATGTTCGCGGTGACGGCGGTTACGTCGTCGTGCCGCCATCGGTACATGCGTCGGGGCGGCGATACGCATGGCAAAAGGGCCGCGCACCCGGCGAAGTCCAAATCGCCGCGTTGCCGGACTGGCTCCTGGCCCTGCTCACGACGTCGCCGAGCGGTCACGCCGCCGGCGGCAAGCGACAAGTGCATGTGGCCGGCGGTGACCACGAGTTACTGATGGAGTCGGCGACGCGCTATGTCGCCGCAGTTCCCGGTCGTCCGGTTGGTCACCGTGACGATTCCGCCTTTAGTTTGGCCGGCCACTTGGTAGCATTCGTCTGCGAGGGCAGCGGCTTGCGGCTGTCGGAAGAGGAAGTTATCGCGCTTGTCCGGACCTGGGATTTGCGCAACGCCGAGCCGCTCGGCGAGGCGGAGATTGCCAAGAAAGTCCGTTCGGCGTTCAAGGGCAACGGCACGCCGCGATCCGATCATGTTGTTCAGCGCCGAGAGTCGACCGGGAACGAGGACCGTGGTCGCTCGCCCCGCTCTGTTCACGTAGCTACCGCTGGTGAAAGCGGCGCAGGTAAGGACGATCCGTGGCCTGATCCGCCAAACGAGGCGGCGTTCCGTGGGCTGGCCGGCGATTTCGTCCGACGGATCGAGCCGCACAGCGAGGCGGACCCGACGGCGATCATGGGCCAGTTTCTGGTTTGTTTTGGAAACGTGGTTGGCCGATCCGCGCACTTCGTGGCCGAGGCCGACCAGCACTACGCAAACCTGGACATGTGCTTGGTCGGCGCGACATCGAAGGGCAGAAAGGGTTCATCAATTGGCCATGTTCTGCGGACGATTGAATCGGTTGATCCGACTTGGCGAAACGAACGCGTACAGAGCGGCTTGTCGAGCGGTGAAGGTCTCATCTGGGCCGTCCGCGATCCGATCTACAAGCGTCAACCCGTCAAGGAGAAGGGAAGGACCGTCGACTACGAGGAAGTGGAGGTCGACCCTGGCGTTATGGACAAGCGTCTGCTGACGCTCGAAAGCGAATTCGCCAGCGTCCTCAAGGTCATGGGCCGCGAGCGAAACACGCTGTCAGCGATCATCCGACAGGCATGGGACACTGGGAACCTCCGGACGCTCACGAAAAACTCACCGGCCAAGGCCACCGGCGCCCACATTAGCATCGTCGGGCACGTTACGCGCGACGAACTTCGGCGGGAGATCGCGGAAACCGATTTAGCCAACGGCTTCGCCAACCGGTTTCTTTGGTTTTGCGTGCGGCGATCGAAGTGCCTGCCGGATGGCGGCCACTTGCGCGACGAGGACTTCGGTCCGTTAATTCGACGTCTTGCCAGCGCCGCTGACTTCGCGGCCGGTGTTGGCCGAGTCGACCGTGATCCCGAGGCCCGCGAGATGTGGCACGCCGTCTACCCGACGCTCAGCGACGGTAAGCCCGGCCTCCTCGGTGCCGTAATCTCCCGTGCCGAGGCCCAGGTCATGCGACTGGCGATGATCTACGCCCTGCTCGACTGCTCGTCGGTCATCCGCGGCGAGCACCTCGAATCCGCTCTCGCGCTGTGGGATTTCTGCGAGGCCTCGGCCCGGTACGTCTTCGGATCGGCGCTGGGCGATCCGACGGCCGATGCAATCCTCCGAGCTCTCCATGCCAACTCGGAGGGGCTCAGCCGAACCGCGATCCGTGACCTGTTCGGCAAGCACCGGTCCGCGGCGGATATCGACCGGGCACTCGTTCTGCTCCGCGAGCACGGCTTGGCGCTCGGCCCCATCATGGAAAAGACCGACGGCCGCCCGGTCGAGGTTTGGCGGGCCAAAAACACTGCGACCGAAGCGACATAAGGTCGGCGGCGGCGGTTCAGAGGGGGCTTTTGTCGCTTTTGTCGCTTTTGTCGCAACATGGAGAGGTTTGAAAAATGGCCGGTGGCTATCTCGAAATGGCTCAACGGGCGCGACGGAGGGCTGTCGTGGTGGAGCCGCTTTCAGGGGCGGCGCCGTGTCCGCGATGCGGCGCCGCCCTTGCGTGGCAGACCAGCTCGGGCGTGCGGACCTGCGCCGGCTGCCAGCGTAAGCCGGATGGGTTCGTCACCAAGATGGTGCTCGTGGAAGTCGAGGGATGCCTGACTTGGGAGCCGTATCCTATCTGCCTTACCGCCAAACCAAGTGACGAGACGGTCGACGTGACCTGGGAGACTGCCGACGAGATCGTTCCATGTCCGTCATGTGGGTCATTGATGGCATGGTGGGACGCCAAGGACCGTCGTCGCTGTATGGACTGTGATCCGCCGACGAAGGCCAGACAGCTGATCCGAGACCGTGATCGGATCATTCGGCAGCAGAAGCTGCGGCCAAAGCGACCAGAGTAGGGTGACGGACTGATCCGGAACACTGCCGAACGTGCGACAAAAGCGACAAAAGGTCGGCCTGTTCCGTCACGCACAGTGCGACAAAAGCGACATAAGCGACAAAAGGTCGATCTGGCAGTCTGCTGGTGGTGCGACAAAAGCGACAAAAGGTTAAGGACGGATGACGGGGCGAGAGGAAAAGGCGATGGATCAGCAGCCGGCGAGGGGCGCGAAACCCCGTCGCGTCCACGCTTGGCTCTCGCCGGGCCAGGATTGGATCGTCGAGATCGGCGGCGTGGAGATCGTCGTCCGGCTCGTCGAGCGGCGGGGGCGGCGGGCGAGGGTTGCCGTAGAGATTCCGACGGACACCACCCCGCGCAGCCCCGACGGCCACCGCGCGGACGTGGCCGCGAGCGAGTAACTCCACTATATTATTATGGGATCGAGAATTCGATCTCTTTCGTTGAGTGACCGGCGTTCTCTGGTCCGCCGATCCGCCGCCCCATAGGGGCCGCACTCCGATTCTCGGAGCCACTCCAGCACATCCCTCGTGCCAAGGTGCGCTCCCGATGCAAATCGAACTCTGGCCAATCGACCGGATCAAGGAATACGACGGCAACCCGCGACAAATTTCCGACGCCGCCGTCGCGGCCGTGGCCCGCTCGATCCGCGAGTTCGGCTTCAAGATTCCGGTGCTCGTCGACAGCAACGGCGTGCTCATCGCCGGCCATACGCGCGTCCGCGCCGCTCGCGAGGAAGGCCTGACGGAGATTCCCGTCATCCGCGCCGACGATCTGACACCTGAGCAGGTCCGGGCATTCCGGATCGCCGACAACAAGTTGCACGAACTGGCCACGTGGGACAACGAACTGTTGTCGATCGAACTGCGCGAGCTTCGGTCGGCGGAATTCGATCTCGACGTTATCGGCTTCGACGGCGACGAGTTGGTGAAGCTGCTCGGCGGCGACGTGGCGGTAGGGCTGTGCGATCCCGACGACGTGCCCGAACCGCCCGACGAAGCGGTTTCGAAGCGCGGCGATCTGTGGATTCTCGGCGATCATCGCTTGCTGTGCGGCGATAGCACGAGCACCGAGGACATCGCTCGTCTGCTCGACGGCGAAAAGGCAGCGTTGTGTTCGACCGATCCACCGTACTTGGTCGACTACA